>JAICUQ010000072.1 GCA_025935755.1 Chthoniobacterales bacterium
AACTCCTGTTAGTTATGTCCCGCATCGATTGAATTTCCGCTTCGCTCAGGAGCCGGCTGGTTGGTGTAATCGGTTACGCCGCTTGTTGCCGGCTCGTCGGGTGAAAAAACGCTCTCGCACGAGGTAACCAGCATCGCCACCAAAGAGAGGACCGAAATGAAAATGATCGAATTTTTCATACCAGGAAAATTGTCGTTTGCAGCCCGGTGATTCAATCACAAAGCGCTATGACTCGTAAAGCACACAGGATTTCTCGATGACCTCGCGAGGTATCAGTAGTGCTCCGCCTCATCGAATATGACCGGTTAAATCCAGCCAGGTTACCGAACCGTTAGGGTGCAACACGAGCCGCACCGAATGAAGCCGACCGCGGGTATCAAACAGATTGTTGACGTCGTAATTTATTGTGACTTCACGGGTCTGCGACTTCATTTCCACGGTCAGTAGCATCGCCCCGAGGGATATCAAAAGCGGGAACAGCCAGATGAGGTTTTTCATAATCTTCATAAAAGGAAGTGTCCCTAAAACGGCTGCAGTATGGCAAGCTAGATCACCACTCTTTAAATCGCCCTGGTGCCCTGCGCCTCGATCAGGTCGACAGGCCGCGTCGTCAACGCAAATCACGGCGTGGTGAGCGGCTGCAATTGTCTTAAAACGATCTATGCAGGCGGGCACCGAACGATTGTGTAGTTTTTTACTCCTCAATGTCCAGGCTCGGTCTTGAGCTCAACCAGGATCAGATGCAAAGGCGTGTCGCCAATGTTCTCCGCGGCGTGCGTCAAAGGGTCGCGATAGATCACATCGCCTGTCTTTAACGTGCCGTCAGTGACCTTGCCGTCAGCAGCGTAGTTGCGAAAGCGTCCTCCCTCCAAAACATAAATGACGTTCGCGGGGTGAGAATGCACCTGTTCCTTCGTACCGGGTGGCAACATGGCTTCGAGAACGCGAACACGATCGTTCTCGAACCTGACGTGTATTGTCTTGGAATTCACGACGGCCGGGTCTTGCGCGTTCGCAGTCACCGGCATCGGTGAGAGTAACGCAATGGTCATAGCAAAGATGCTTCGCGAGTGCATGGTCAAGACGATGGCCTCCTGTTGAGTCAATTGCAATTCATCCCTGTACACCGTTGTAACTTGAGATTAATCTCAAACGCACGCATCGGAGTTCGTCCGTCAACGGCGCAGCATGAACGATCTGGGTGGCAGAGGCGGATGCTTACGGAACGTATTCTATTGGCCCCGGAGAAATGGTGACCGTCCTTTGTGGAACTGAGAAGCGATATACCGGTTCCCCGTGCGGTCGCTCAAGATTTAAACGATACGCGCCTAACGATTGAGCAACCGGTGGCGCACCGGCGACGGGTCAAGGGCACGCGCATATGATCTCCCCGGCAATACGATCACCGGGGCCGGCAAGGGCTCCCGCCGAGGTTGGGGGAGCCTTATCGTTTCGAACATGGCTTTCCGTTGATCCGCAGCCTGCGATCATCAGCCAAACGATCAACATCAGTATTATTTTCATTGCGCTATCCTTTGATTGTTGCCGCACATTACCATCTGCTAAACGTAGGGCGGCCTGTTGCGAGTGTCGCAGTGGTGCAGTGACCCGCCAAAACATTCTTACAGCGGGTTGGGAGCATTAACGCAATTCCCCAGACACGTGTGAAAAGCATCGTTACATACTTTTAAGCTGCGGACTGGATCAGTCGAGTTGGCAGCAGCGTCACGACACTGCACATACCTTTGCCGGCATAGAGTTTGGCAGTCCAAGCTTTGTGCGAATGCCTGCCAAAAAAGACCCAAAGCCAGGGAAATTAGAATTGCACCTGTTATTTGTCTCTTCATTAATTGCTATCTCCTTTGGAAAGATGTCCGGCTTCCATCAGTTGGGGCGAGTTCCTTTAACCTCGTTTCGAGTACCGGCTTGCAGTCGCTCGTATACAGCGGCAATTTACGGATTAACAATTCCAACCGAAGTATTTCAGCTTGGACCGGGATGAACCGCGCGTATTGCTTTTGTTGGTGGAATGGTGCAGGGCATGATGCGTAGGAGATCTTATGAATAGGAAAGCCAAGCCGAAGCAGAAGCCGAACGCGGGCGGCCGAAAAACCCGTGATTTGAAACCGAAGAAGGACGTCAAAGGTGGTTTGAGCACGTTCGCGCAAAGGAAAGAAACACCACCAAGACCGCCTGGTTAACCAAGCGGCGCCACGCAGAGGGTAACCAACTACGCGGTGGGCCAGAGCGTGCGGGAATCGACGCTTCATCTACGGACCGAAATACGTTTTCCAACAACATGCCCTTTTCCCGTAAGCGAGAGGAAGCGAGCAACGCGCAGCAGCAGAAGAAAAAGCAAAGCCCGCACGCAAACCATCAGGATCAGGCAGCGTATCCCAATTTAAGGCATTTTTGAGGTTGCTACGCGAACGAAAACCGAGGCAGAATCCGCCGCGTGAACTGCTGGGCCCCCCGATTGTTAATCCTGACGTTGTTGTCGATGTCACTCGCCGTTGCTGAGGACTTCAAAACTGTCACCGGCAAAGTATACAAAGACGCTACGATCACGCATGTAGAAGCAGACGGGATCGTGCTAAGAACGAAGACCGGAATTTCAAAGGTGTATTTCGTAGAACTTCCGAAGGAGGTTCAGCAACGGTTTCAACATGGTCCTGCGACGGCGACTGCAAAGCCAGTCGCTCAAGGCATCGATAAGAGAGAAAGCGCGAATCAAGCCACCGGGGTCATTCCAGACACCGGTACCTTTGCCGATAAATTTGCTCAACGAGTCGAAAAAAAGCTGGACGAGCGGGAAGCGATCTTACAGGGAAAACGGACTAGCTCACCCGGCCCCGCAGAGAAGAGCATTTTGCGTGAGTTTGCTTTCCATAAAGCTTTCCTGGCTGGAACTGCTGTGGTGGCCTGCGTGCTGTTCGCTATCGTCTGGCGTCGCTTCAAATAGACGAGCAATCACGGAAATAAGTTCCAGTAGGACAGAAGTCAGAACCGGTTGCCGATACGCTGCGCAAAATCGAACGGAGCGTGGCTTGTCTCTTGAACAGATCGTAAAGGAATCTGATCGGGGACGCCACCACTCACGAAAGCGTTCCGCTGTGCGTGCCGACAAGATACCGATTGCGTGTGTAGAAGCGCAAAGGGCGACAACAGGGTTTGCTGTGAGTTGATGCTGTGACACTTCAGCGGCCTCACCAATCTCGCGCAGTTTCGCCGTGCTCTATCACGTTGCTGTCGTTGATGAAGTCTGACACTACTCCGCCTTTTTCTGATCTTCCTGGCTACTGCATTGTAACACATAGGCGAATTACCGATCACTCGTTAGGTAAATCAAAATGGCGCTGTTTACAGCTGAGGCGTCGTTACAACACGTTATCAGTTCTATGAACAAATCGATAAAACTCCATGTTTACGCTGCCCTGGCCGCCGGACTTGCTCTATCGCCCGTCGCAGCTCACGCCCAGACTTCACCCACTGGCAATGCCGGTGGAACGACCACCGCGTCTGATGCCACTGGCGCTGATACCCGTGGCTACCGCAATGAACATCATGATTATGGATGGATTGGCCTGGCAGGTCTGCTTGGCCTTCTCGGTCTGATGCGTAGAGACCGGACCGATCGTTATGACAAGGCTAACAGCGCCAGCAGGCGTTCTGATCTCGCCGGTACCCGCAGTTAAGAGCAGAAATCGTTCAAGTCTGTTCGCATCGTTTTCCAGCGGAGCAGGGCGTGTCGGCGTGTCGGCGCATCGCTGCTAATCTACAGAAACCCAGCGGGTGACTTGAACCGACAAGTCCCTACTCACCGCGAGGGCGATCGTCCACCGCGGGTCCAAAGCACCGCGAGATCGGGGGGAAGTGCGTGCGGTTCGACTAAAAGTGTGCTCTGGCTAACAGAAGCAAGCGTCGAGCGATGCGATAATTCCGGCCGTCTGAAATACATGAGTTTCTCGCTTCGAAGCTGTGTTTTGTAACCCGCTGCTCTGCAAGCCGCCGGTCCTGATGACGCCGTTCGCGAATCGTGCGGTCGATGAAAGCTCCCAGGTTATGTTCAGCGCGATTACCACCGAATAGATGACGTTTTGCAATATTCATGTCGCTACCCTCCGTAAAAGCAAATCGCGTGGGCCTCGGTATTTGGATGGGCTCCCGCGGGTGACAAGAACGTCACGTGGGAAAAGCCGTTGATTCGAAGGAGTCCTTCAAGCGTGACCCGCAGGCGCTGCGATTCTCACTTGCGGGAATCATCGAAGAGCACGTCCAGGACTTCGAGGATCCCTCCGGCTTTTTTCGCGGACCACGTCAGCAATCGTTGCCAAATCCAGGATCGCGGTTGATATTCCAGACCACCGGTCCGGCAATGTCTTTCATCATAAGATTGTTGCTTGCAGTTATTAGCCTAACGACCATTTTGCATGGGATATCTCAAGGTGCGGAACCCCCGAGGAAAAAGCAGGCTGCATCGGCAAATGCGCGCGGCGCTGAAAACAAGCCTGTCCACCTTGTGGTGAGGTCCCAGGCAGACATCAAACAGACGTTTACTTACTATCCACGTCCCGCGATTCCGGACGAGCTTCAGGGTTATACTGGCACTCAAGTGGGAGGCACGGGCACTTACCGAATGGTTGTCGATGGGCAGGGGGCGGTCACGCAGGTGACTATCTTGAAGGGGTTCACGGTTACCGCAGTGTACGACGAACGAATGTCTGACATGAAAGGCAATGCGGTTCCTGAGTTAGACAAGGTAATGATCCAGGCGCTACAGCGTTGGCGCGCACACTCGGGGCCGATGAGAATCGTAGACATCTATTGGAGTTTTGGACCACAACCGTGGGTGAACTACGGAAAAGGGAACGCGCCAAAATAAGGTGCGGTTCAGGCGGGGGTCGTCAGTACGTGATTTAACAGCTTGACCGGTTCACGTGGAGGCGCGTGTGCCCTGAAATCGCGGTGAACAACGCTGCCGCGGCGCTAACCTTTTCGCTTGGGCAAATCGCGACGCGACTGTCCAATGTAAATTTGACGCGGCCGGGCGATCTTTTGCTCCGGGTCGTTAATCATCTCCTGCCACTGCGCCAGCCAGCCGACGGTGCGCGGGATCGCGAACATAACCGGGAACATGGCCTCTGGTAAACCCATGGCCTGGTAGATGATGCCGGAATAGAAATCGACGTTCGGATAGAGCTTGCGCGAAATGAAATATTCGTCTTCCAGCGCAATGCGTTCGAGCTCCAGCGCGATGTCGAGCAACCGGTTGCGCCCGGTCACCTCGAATACTTCGTCCGCCACTCGTTTAATGATGCGTGCTCGAGGATCATAATTTTTATAAACGCGATGGCCGAATCCCATCAGTTTTCCTTCGCCGTTCTTAACGCCTTTGATGAAATCCGGGATGTTGCGTGGATTATCGATGCGCGAAAGCATTTTGAGCACTTCCTCGTTTGCGCCGCCGTGGAGCGGACCGTACAGGGCCGCCGCTGCGCCAGCCATTGCGCTGTAGGGATCAACGCAGCTTGAGCCGATGGCGCGCATCGCGTTCGCGCTGCAGTTCTGTTCGTGGTCCGCGTGTAGAATGAAAAGTATGTCGAGGGCGTGTTCGAGCGTCGGGTTCGGCGTATACTTCGCGTCCGTCATCTTAAACATCATGTGCAGGAAGTTGCCGGTATAGCTCAGATCGTTAACGGGATAGATATACCGCAGCCCACGATTGTGGCGATAAGTGTACGCAGCGATCGTCGGCACCTTCGCGATAAGGCGTTTGATTTGTGCCAGTCGATTTTCGGCGTCGCCCACATTGTTAGCATCCGGATAAAAGGTGGAAAGGGCAGCGACCGTGCTGATGAACATTCCCATTGGATGTGCGTTATAACGAAACGCCTGCATCAGCGTTTTAATGTTTTCGTGGACAAAGGTATGGTGTGTGATGTCATAGGTCCATGCGCGCAGCTGCTGCTCGTTAGGCAGATCGCCGAAAAGAATCAGGTAGGCGACCTCCAGGAAGGTGCATTTATCCGCGAGTTGCTCGACCGGGTAACCGCGGTATTCGAGAATCCCCTTGTCGCCGTCAATGAATGTGATCGCGCTTTTGGTGGCGGCGGTGTTCATCAATGCCGGGTCGTACGTCATCAGGCCGAAATCCTCCGCATCTCTCTTTATCTGGCGCAAATCCATGGCGCGCACAGTCCCATCCTCAATCGCCAGTGCGTACGATTTGCCGGTCCGGTTGTCGGTAATGGTTAAGCTTGGTTCAGACATGTCGGGTCCTTTTCAAGAAACTAATACCGTGAAAACAATTGTCATCGTCCAAAACCCGGGTTCGTGGGTCCGGCGACCTTAGCCCGCGCCAAAGTTATTGTGTTTTGATGAAGCTGATGTCGCCGCTGCGTTCCACCCGGGCAACTTTGATCTTATTCACATCATCGATCTCCGCATCGAGGCGCATGTCCTCCTGCAGGTCGTGTTCAGTGATCTGATTGGCGCGCATGTTTCTCTGGTCGATGCGCCCGTTCTCGACAATCACCACTGGCTTTCCCTTGACCAGGATGCCGATGGTGTGCGACGCGTATGCGCCTAGCGCAAGCAACCGGTGCAGGAACACGAGGACAAATCCCACCACCAAGGTTGGCACGAACGGCGCCGAACCGTTGATGGCGCGCGACAGCACGGACGCGATGATGATAATCAGAGCAGCATCGAAGGCTGTCTTTTCAGCCAGCGATCGTTTGCTGCTGATCCGTACCATCACCAGCGTAGCGACGAACACAATGATGCCGCGGATTGAGACTTGAAGTGAAGTCAGGTCCTTTGGTTCGATACCTAATCCAAGCAACGCCTGAACAGATTCTGTAAACAGATTCATGCATGGAAGATTCCATTAACTGGACAAATCTCCATGCTTGAGCGCAGCGTTAACGAATCAATGTTCGCCTCGCCTTCGCAAAGCCTTGATCCGGCTGTGACTCGATCAATCTGGTCAGAGTTTTACCGATAGGAATGATGCACGCGAGCCGGTCAGCCAATACCGGCTTACACATTTACCGTTTTCAGCTGATCAATAATCGCGGTGAATCAGCCGGTCTTGGAAGCGTCACGCAGGTCTCTGATGCGGTCGTGCGCTGCTTTGATCTCGGCGTACTGGCGCGAAACGACCTCTTGCAGCGCTGGTGGCAAATCGTCGTTCACTGCTTTTTGGAACTCTTCTACTGCCGAGTCTTCACCACGTTCGCATTCAGCGAGGATCGCATGCTCGTCGCCACCGGTAAACACCGATTTCAAGTCGATCCAGCCGCGGTGCAACGCGCCGGCAGCGCTGCTGTCATCTTCGGGTTTGTCGTCCCCGAATTTCCGAGCTTCGCTTTGCAGTGCGGTGACGAATCGCGAGCGCTGGTCCGAGTAATCGCGAAACAGCGATTTCAATTTCGGATCGCTTACGTGTTCGGCGGCCTGCTTGTAACCATGTTGACCGTCCTTCAGGGTTTCAATCAACTCATCGAGAACTGAAATGATTTCCTTTTGTTCCTTCATACAAATTTAAGTCGCGCGCCGCTCGGTCTTCGCGTGTCTCATTTTTTGCACGCTTCAACTCTGAACACATCGCTTATTCGTTCATCAGCTGTCATCCGGAACTGCACCAGGTATGCTGCTGCTGAAAGTAAGGAAATCCGATCTGTAGGCGAAATGCGTTATTTGTATGGCTGGTTCACACGGAGGAGCTATGGCACGAGGAAGCAAAAAGAAGTACACTTCTAAACAGAAGCGGAAAGCTCATGACATCGAGAAGGGTTACAAAAAACGCGGTGTTAGCACGAAGGAAGCTGAGCGCCGTGCATGGGCAACTGTAAACAAATCAGACAAAGGGGGCCGCAAGAAAGGCGGAGGAGGACGCGGGAAAAAGCGGAGCAAAGCAAGTTCCCGCAAAGGTGGAAGAAAAGGCGGCCGGAAGTAGGACGCAAAATTGACCGGCGATCAGGTGCCAAGATGCTCCGGTGATTCGTGATCACCGAATTCGAGACGTGTAGCCAGCTATCGTTGCCATCGATTCTTTAGTGCGGTCTCGGCTCGTTCTCAACAACCGTGCGACGTTGGTCAAGACGCAATGGTTGTGTTTCTGGAAAAGCTCGTGTTGGCCAACCTATGTCTTACGCCGGCGCGTTCTCGTGCGGGCTGCTTTTTTCGCGGCAGCCGAACGCGATCGCGTCGAACGTTGCCGCGCAATGCGCTTGGCATGTCTGGACAACGACTGCCTGGATGCTGAGCGACGGCTCTCGCGTTCCAGCGCGCGTTTCGTCGCGCGAGAACGTTTTCGCGAAGGCTTTTTGCGGTGCGCTGCGCGGCCTGTTTTGAGATCGCGATTCGCCTGTCGTCTTGTTCGTGGTTTACCGCGCTTCGGGGGCGGCAGTTTTACTCCAGCACGTCGTGCCTTGGACAGACCAATGGCGATTGCCTGTTCGGGAGATCGGGCACCGTGTTCGCCCTCGCGGATGTGTTCTATTTCTTCGCGCACAAACTCGCCCGCCTGTGTGGAGACCGATTTGCCTTCACGCTTATCCTTCCTTGCGCGTTTGATTGCTTCTTCTGCAGGCACAACAAATCGTATCGCCTGTGTCGACGCGTTTGGACGTAACTTAAAAGCGTGCAGACCTGGCCACGAACAAGCTCAGCTTTCCGGTGTGCTGATATTTTGGCCGTGAGCAAGATCGAGACGCTACTTGCGCCTGCTCGTTTGCTTCTTTATCAAGCGTTTCGCCGCGGCTGGTCCTTTGCGACCTAACGGCTTGAATTTCTTGCCTCGCGCGTCGTTATACGAAACAAAGAAATGCTCAAATTCCCCCAGCAACTTTGAATCCAATTCGTGAAGCGACTTCAAGTTGCCGTTCGTGTGTGACTCCGCGGCGACGGCGATCAAACGGTCGTTCCGTTCGGTTTTGCCGCCCTCCTTTTGCTCCGCTTCGATCACCCCGAGCAATCGCGCTTCGACAAGGCAGCCGACAAACACCGGCTCGTCCATCAGCACGAGAACATCGAGAGGATCGCCGTCGTCGGCAGTCGTGGCCGGGATCGACCCGAAATCGTACGGAAATACCGTGCCCTGAGGCAAAACTGTTTTGAGTTTGTAACCGTTGATCTTGAAATCGAACGCATACTTGTTGCGACTACCCTTCGGGGTATCGATCACGACGTTTAGATTTCCAGATTTAGGATCGAACGGCTTTAATTTCCGTAACAACTTCATATGAAGATCCCATCCAAACGACGCTTTCGGAAATCGACTCTCACGACTAACGTCGGAGTAAGTCGATGGCCTGAGCGGTCATCACAACAGGCGGTTATGGTTACAAACCATTTGATTCAATTGTCCTCGTGGAGCGAACATTGGTTTGCCGTTCCGCTGGTTCTGCTAACTACTCCTCCTAACGTTTAGTTTTTGTTGAAAGGATCGCCCGCCGCGCCGCACCCGGACGTGTCTCTCGAAGGAGCTGTAACAATCGTTCTCCGATGGAACGACGGCACAGACACGGCTAAAACACGTACGCGCGGCGAACAATGAGAGATATTTCCCGATTCACTCTATGAAAGACTTGGACTCATACTTAAACGATCATCTGGCCGGCTCCGTTAGTGCCTTGGAACTGATCGCGCATTGGGCGCAGGCTCACAAAGGCCAGCCAGTCGGTGATTTCTTCCTGGAAACAGGAAAGGAGATCAAAGCCGATCAAAAGATTCTCCGCGACGTGATGCGCGTCCTTGGAATCGAAGAAAGCAAGATGCGAAAAGCAGGCGCATGGGCAGCCGAAAAGGTTGGTCGCGCACGATTGATCATTGCAGGTGATGAGCCCGGCCGCTTGGGACTGGTGCTCACCCTGGAGGGTCTGATTATGGGAGTTACTGGAAAGAAATGCATGTGGCGCACCCTGGCAGCGGCGAATTTGCAGCCGCTTAACGGCTACGACTTGGAGGAGCTGCAGCGTCGGGCAGAGCAACAAGTCGAACGAATTGAAACGGAACGGATCTTGGCGGTCCGACAGGCATTTGCAGCTGCTATTGGTTCGAAGTGATTGTTTTCTCAATGGGGGTGCGTGGGACCAATAGCCGGAACGGGAAAGCGATCGAATCCGTAATTGCGGCTGAATCTGCGGACGCTGCGGAGGAAGCTGGCCTGCGATACGTCAGTGACCAACGCGCCGGTTATAGCCGCAGAGCGAAGGGCAAAGACTTCGAATATCTGGACACCGAGCAAAAACCGATTCGCGACGAGCAGCGGCTGCTGCGGATCAAACGGTTGGCTATTCCGCCCGCGTGGACGGACGTCTGGATTTGTCCTTCACCAAACGGTCACATCCAGGCAACGGGTCGCGACGCGCGTGGACGCAAGCAGTATCGTTATCACGAGCGGTGGCGCGAAGTGCGCGATGAAAACAAGTTCGACCGCCTCGCTCAATTCGCAAAGGCCTTGCCGAATATCCGGCGGCGAGTTGCTCAGGATTTCAAACTACCGGGCTTGCCGCGGGAAAAGGTGATGGCAACGATCGTGCGGCTTCTGGAGCGGACGTTCATACGTATCGGAAACGAGGAATACGCGCGCGATAACAAGTCGTTCGGATTAACCACGATGAAAAACCGCCATGTGAAGGTCAAAGGCGCGCAGGTGATGTTTCGTTTCCGCGGCAAGAGCGGTCGTCAGCACGAAGTGGATGTCACTGATGGCAAAATTGCGAAGGTGATCGCGAAATGCCAGGACTTACCCGGTCAGGATTTATTCCAATACGTCGACGAAGATGGGGAAATACGAGACGTCACTTCGCAAGATGTAAACGAGTATCTTCGCCAAATCGCAGGTGAAGATTTTACTGCGAAAGATTTCCGGACTTGGGGTGGCACGGTCCTGGCCGCAATAGCACTCGGTAAACAGGAAGAGTTCCAAACCAACAAAGAGGCAAAGTCGAACATCAAGACGGCCATCTGCGCAGTAGCGGAACTCCTCGGGAACACGCCTGCGGTTTGCCGGAAGTGCTACATCCATCCCCTAATTGTGGAGAGTTATCTGAGTCGAACGCGAATTGCAGGTCTCAACAACACGAAATCGTTGGGCGCTCCCAACCTTCGCCGGGCGGAACGCGCAGTTCTAAAATTTCTCGGCACGAAATGATTGAATGAGGAATTTGATCAGAGTTCAAAAATCATAATCGTGTTCATGATTCTCATGTGAATCCAAATGATGACGAGGATGGCTAACCGCAGGCTCGCTGAAGCGTAGATGTCCTCTTCACCGCCTTGTACCCGAAAAGCTCCTTGGGTCATCGGATGACGCAAATGGCCAGCCATAAAAAACCAGTATCTTAGTCGAGAGGCAAAGTGCCTGAGTGGCTCAGGCAGTTGCCACGACATGGTTAGTCAAATTTTGTTTCAGCGGTAGAATGCGGGCCGCGAAACACTTAAACGGTGCACCTGACGCGATTCAAATGTAAATGGAAACCGCAGGAGAACGTGTCGGGGCCTTGTCGTCCGTTTGGGAACGTACCGCCCGGAAATTTTCAACTACGCCGCTTGAACACGACGTTACAGCCGATGTGTGTGTTATCGGTGCAGGCATCGCCGGAGTGAGTACCGCTTACCTCGCCGCTCGCGAAAATCGATCTGTTGTTCTGGTCGATGACGGACCGGTCGGAGGTGGAATGACAAGCCGTACGACTGCGCATGTGGTAAACGCAATCGATGATCGTTACATCGATATCGAAAAATCTCTGGGCGAAGAATTCGCCCGGCTGACCGCAGAGAGTCACACGGCGGCGATTGAATGTGCCGATCGGATTGTGCGTGAGCAGAAGATCGACTGCGATTTCGAGCGGTTAGACGGCTACTTGTTTCTACCACCGGGCGGTTCGGTCAAAGATCTGATGGACGAGTTGGCGGCGATCCACCGCGTCGGCCTGCGAGATGTGCAGCGAGTCGATGGCGTCCCGAATACAAACATCAGTTCCGAAGCGGTGCTGCGTTTTCCGCAGCAGGCGCAATTTCATCCCTTGAAATATCTGAATGGTCTCGCGGCAGCGACCATCGAGTTGGGCGGAAAAATCTTTACGGGAACGCGGGTTGTCTCGGTTGAAGATGGTGATCGCGTTGCGATCAAAACTCAGGACGGCCACACGATTACAGCGCAAGCAGCGGTCGTTGCGACGAATTGTCCGATCAACGACCGCGTAGTTATCCATTCAAAGCAGGCACCGTACGCTACATACGCAATTGCCTTGCGCGTCACGCGTCCAATTGAGCACTCCCTGTTCTGGGACACAGCGCAGACCGCGGAAGAAGAGAAGAAGGAAATTGGGCCGGTGCGGTATCATTACGTGCGATTCGCGCGCGATGAGAGAGGCGATGTGCTCATCGTTGGCGGCGAAGATCACAAGACCGGACAGGCTGAGGATTGCGCTGAGCGTTTCACGAGACTTGAACGCTGGGCGCGCGACCGTTTCGCGTTTGTTGGCGAGATTACTGATGAATGGTCCGGGCAGGTCATGGAGACAACAGACGGTGTAGCCTACATTGGCCGGAACCCCGGCGATAAAAACGTTTTTGTAGTTACGGGCGACTCCGGGAACGGAATCACGCACGGAATAATCGGAGGGATGTTGATTGTTGATCTAATCGTTGGGCGCGACAATCGGTGGGCCAAACTGTACGATCCTTCACGCAAAACTTTGAACCCTCGCGCTGTCGCGGATTACATTGCTGAGAACGCCAATGTGGCGGCTCAGTTTCGCGATTACATTACGCCCGGATCAGCCAAATCCGTCGACGAAATCAGACCAGGCCAGGGCGCCGTGTTACGCCATGGCCTGAAGAAGATCGCCACTTTTCGAGATCCGAATGGTGACCTGCATGCTTTTTCAGCGGTTTGCCCCCATCTGGGATGCATCGTGCGTTGGGACGCGTGCGAGAAAACCTGGGACTGCCCGTGTCACGGGTCACGATTCGACGCTTTAGGCTGTGTCGTAAATGGCCCGGCGATTTCCGATCTCGAGCGCGTCGAACTACCCGGCGCTTAGCACCGCAATATGCAAGCGATTTGTTCGATCTGAAATCGGGGCGACTAGCTGCAGTTCGCAGCGGAATGAAGAAGCTCGAAGCGCGGTAGAAAATGATGGCGTGCTAGGACCTTTAGTAATGCAACTGTCGCGCGTTATCAGGGCAGCGAAGTTTTTTGCGGGCTTCGTTCACGGGATCGCTTTATCAGAAAGGTTCACAGCCGGGTAAGTCGCAACAGGTTACGACTCAGCAATGCTTCGGCATCGTCGCCGCGCGCTGAATTGAACCTAACGAAAGGACATCAATTTAGCATTGGAATTCTAAAAGGTGCCCAAAAAAACCAAGCCCTGGTTTCAAAGAGATTCATCCGTTCGTTTAACACAGCCGAAGTCTCGTCTCTGTGATCCACCACAAGCGGAGAAGAGCTGTTTTGGGAGAGCCGGCAACAAGCCAGCCGGGGAAATATGAAAGGACACAAGGGAGAAGCCTTGCAGCCTAGCGTTGCAACAGAGCTATCGCTTTTCCCTCACGGCGCTCGACCTGGTCCATCGTGCACTGGCGAGGGTCTTTGTCGGAACGCCAGCGCAGGAATTTGGTGCCGTGTCGAAACCGGCCGCCGGTAAAATGATCATAGGCGACTTCGACGATGATTTTTGGCGCGACTGGTTCCCATTCTCCAGTGCGTTCAGTGCTCCAACGGCTCGGTCCTCCAGGCGCGTTGCCGGTGAAACCGGGCGGTTTTTTCAGGCGCTCAAATTTCCGCGTTAAAGCGCCACGTTCTGATGCTTTGAAACCAGAGATAAATCCCACGTGGTGCAGTAAATCGTCAGGGCCGTAAAGTCCCAGCAACAAGGAACCGATTACGCGTGCGCCGGTGGCATAACGAAAACCACCTACAACACAATCAGCAGTACGGATCTGCTTTATTTTCACCGCGGCCGTGCGTTCGCCGGCCGCGTACGCCGCGTCCAGGCGTTTTGCAATGATGCCATCGAGGTCGCGCCCGCTTTTTCCAAACCAATTATTTGCGATGTTGTAATCAGTCGTCGCCGGCGAAAGGCGTATGTTTTTCGACGATCTTAGATTCGACCGCGCGAATTTTTCCAGAAGCTTTCTTCTCTCACTTAAACTGAGCTTTAGGTACGACTTGCTGTCCTCGGCCAGCAGATCAAAGACGATGTAAACGGCCGGGTGAGCCGCCGCGAGTTTCTGGACGCGACTCGCCGCGGGATGCAAGCGCAGTTGCAATTCATCGAACGAAAGCGCGCCATCAACAGGAATGACGAGTTCGCCGTCCAGAACGAAAGATCGTTGCGGCAGCTTCGCCACATTTGCACCGACATCCGGGAAATACCGTGCCAGCGGCTGACCGTTCTTCGATTGCAAATAAATCTGATCTCCATCGCGAAAGACCAGGCAGCGAAACCCATCCCATTTCGGCTCATACTGCCATTCGTCGCCCGTCGGAATGTCGTCGACCGATCGTGTTTCCATTGGCGGAATGGGAGGTTTGAGCAGCATGTTAGATATTTCGCTGTTCAGAGATTAATGGACGCTCCAATCGTCCAACAGTGGGCGCTTTAGGCAACGACCAAACAGAGGTTTTTGATCGATATGTTTTGGAGCGTGTCGTGACGAAGCATCAAAAATCATCGGGATCAAACTCGTCGTTCTTCAGCAATGCTTTTGGTCTGCTCAAGCAAACGGGCCAGGAGTTTCTCGAAGACAAAGCACCGCAGTTAGGCGCGGCGCTTGCATATTACACAGTGTTTTCTCTGGCGCCGCTCATTCTTGTTTTGCTCGCTGCGGTCGGAACTATCTTTCGGAACGATCCTGCTGGTGCGTGGAACAAGATCACGCAGCAGATGAGTTACTTCCTCGATGAAAGCGCAGTTCAGGTTGTTCAAAACATCGCGCAAAAAGCATCGCAACCCGGTAAGAGCACAATGGCCAGTATTATCGGCATAGCTCTTGCACTTTTCGGCGCGAGCGGGGTATTCGGTCAACTTCAGGACGCGTTGAACACAATCTGGGAGGTGAAAGCTAAACCGACGCGCGGCATTTGGGGATTTCTGCGGAACCGATTCCTCTCCTTTGCAATGGTAGGAGGCGTTTGCTTTTTGCTACTTGTTTCGCTGACGCTGGAGAGTCTGCTCAAGGGTTTCAGCCATTACGTGCAATCCGTGTTACCAGGCGGTGTCATCGTTGCGATGAGCGTTTATTTGATTTTCGACTTCGTCGTTATCGTTTTCCTTTTCGCGATGATCTTCAAGTTTTTGCCTGACGCTACAATCCAATGGCGGGACGTTTGGATAGGCGCCGTCATCACTGCCATCTTCTTCGGTATCGGCAAATGGCTACTTGGTTTGTATCTGGGCAGCGGCGCAGCCGGGGCGGCTTATGGACCGGCGAGTTCCCTCATCACGTTGTTACTCTGGGTTTATTACTCATCGCAGATCCTGCTGTTCGGCGCTGAGTTCACCCAAGTGTACGCCGACCGGTCCGGGCGAGGTGTTAAACCCGACGAATACGCGGTCCGCGTTAAGCAGAAGGAAGTTGAGACGCCTCAGTGAATGACCACACCGTTTCCGGTTTAGCTGGTGCGGAAACATCTCAAGCCAACTACGGCTGCGACTCCCATGCCCAACAGCATCAATGTGCCGTCGCTATCAGGGACATGGCCTGTTTCGTGAAACACCAGAAACATCAGCGTAATGGGGCCGGTAATATCATGTTCAAAATGATTGATGTCGTACGGGGGGGCGGTGAACTGCCAGCTGACGCTGTCACCGCCGGGATATCCGTTGCCGCTGAGTTCAACGATGCCTTGAACGAACCGTCCCGAGTCAGGGCCGAATATCCCAACACTGGTAGTTGTGAGTGTAAACCCATCCAGCATGAACAGAGGAAGGTTGTTCACCGTCCATAACGCTTCACCGCCGAGCAGATCGCCCGCGTGAATGTGAGCCGAGAAGATACCGCTGGCTTGTGTCACAGTCTGATCATTCAACCATCCAAATGGTTCGGACGCCGGATGATTGAAATCGTAAAGGTGATTCAATGTGAAATCACCAGTGAACGTCACTGAGCCGAGTGGGATAAGGTTTGCACTCGCGGTCGTTGCGAATGCCAGGATGGTTATCGCTATTACTTTGAACTTCACGTTCAAGCCGGCGGCCATGTCTTCACGGGTGAGGCAGTGCGACCATCTTCTTCCTCCCTGTCGCTATGTCTAAAAGGCTCACGGCGACCGACTCGGCCGCCAAATGCTGCTGCCAGTGCCCCGAGTATCAGACCTATGGCGGCAGCGCCCGTTCCCGCGGCTCCCGTTTTTGCGGCACGTTGCCCGACTTCCCGCGCGGTGGCTTCTCGTTGCTGAGGTGTAATTTGTTGCGCCTGAGTTGCTGCCTGATCTGCAGTCTGGCTGGCACGTGAAGTTAGCTGATCAAGTTGTTGCTGAATCGCGGGTGGAAGTTGGGCCCGCGACATCCTATCGCTATTACTAACAGCGAAAGCACTTAGTCCTGATGCAGCACCAATCAGTCCTCCGGCGGCTGTCGCTAATAGTACAATCGTCAGGATAGTGACCGTAGCCCATGTTGCTAATCCATGCAGCCAGCCATTGAATGTGCCTCCCAATCTTCCCGCCACGTAACCTCCGACGAAAAGGGAAATCAAACTACTGATGAGTAACCAGATTGCCGCGCCGATGCCGAGCGTTGTCCCGCTCGGAGAATCCCCGGCTGCGGGATCCAATGTAGCGAGACCAATCGCTCCGCCGATGAGCGTTAAAACAATTTGGGTGGCCAGTGCAACCAACGCCCCTGCGATGATCGCGCCCCACGAGATTCGCGCAAAACTCCGTCCGAAGCCGTAATAGGGCCCTGCGTCT
>JAICUQ010000229.1 GCA_025935755.1 Chthoniobacterales bacterium
GCGCCGGAGACAACCGAAGGACGCGAGGGATTCATTCACCCGACCGGTATCGAGGGCCGGACTGAGCGTGCCACAGTGAAATTCATCCTGCGCGATTTCGAACTGAACGGGCTGGCTGCGAAGCGCGAGATCGTGCGTGGTCTTTGCCGTGGGTTACAAGCGGCCGAGCCGCGGGCACGTGTTCGTTGCAAGATTCGCAAACAATATCGCAACATGGCTTACTGGTTGCGCAAAGATATGCGCCCGGTTGAGCTCGCTCGCCAGGCTTTCGCGGCCGCCGGACTGAAACCCTATGATCACGTCGTCCGCGGCGGCACCGATGGTTCGCGTCTTACCGAACTTGGCCTGCCGACTCCCAACCTGTTTTGCGGTGAGCACAACGCACACGGCCCGCTCGAATGGGTCGCAGTGCAGGATATGAAGTCGGCCGTCACGGCCTGCATCTATCTTGCTGAGTTATGGGCAACAAAAAGCTGAATTGCCGCGTGTTTATCCGCGTACGGAGACAAGCCGCGTGAAGGACAGCGATTTACGCGGCCTGCACGCATTTGGCTGAGTTGGGCGTTGAGCGTTCGGCGTTGAATGTTGAATGTTGAGTGTTGAGTGCGGTCTCCCGGTTCCGGCAAAACTAATTTTCCAGCACGCACGAATAGCTAAGCGATACTATCCGAATGGCTCACCTCTTTGATCCGCTCACGATCCGCGACCTGGAATTCGCTAATCGAGTTTTTGTCTCGCCGATGTGCCAATACTCGAGCACTGATGGACTGGCTAACGACTGGCACATTGTGCATCTCGGCAGCCGTGCGGTGGGTGGCGCGGGACTGGTGATGACAGAAGCGACAGCGGTGCTCCCGGAAGGCCGCATCAGCCCGCAAGACCTCGGCAACTGGAGTGATCATCACATCCACCCGCTGAAGCGAATCGTTCATTTCATTCACGAACAAGGGAGCGTCGCCGGGATGCAACTGGCGCACGCGGGCCGCAAAGCGAGCACGAGCCGGCCGTGGGAAGGTGACGCCGCGGTGCCGGAGAGTGAAGGCGGCTGGAAAAATGTCATGGCGCCTAGCGCAATTCCGTTTATCGAAAATTATCCGATGCCACAGGCGCTCACCCGCGATGGCATTTGCGAAGTGATCACTGCCTTTGCGGCCGCCGCGCGCCGCGCGTGTGATGCTGGCTTTCGTGTCATCGAAATACACGGTGCGCATGGTTATCTGATCCACGAATTTCTTTCCCCGCTTAGCAATCAACGCGACGACGAGTACGGCGGCTCGTTTGAAAATCGCACCCGCCTGCTGCGCGAGATTGTGCAAGCTGTGCGCGGCTCGTGGCCCAAAGGCGCGCCGTTGTTCGTCCGCATTTCAGCGACGGATTGGGTGGAAGGCGGCTGGGATTTGGAACAATCGATCGCACTTGCCCGCAAGCTGAAACAACTCGGAGTCGATTTGATCGATTGTTCGTCCGGCGGAACCGTGCCGCACGCGAAAGTTCCCATAGGCGCCGGTTATCAAACACCCTTCGCGCAGCGCATCCGCGACGAAGCCGGAATTCTCACGGCTGCTGTCGGCATGATCACGTCACCCGCTCAAGCCGAGCACATCATCAACACGGGACAAGCCGACGCGATTCTCATGGCGCGTGAATTTTTGCGTGAACCGTATTGGCCCCTGCGCGCTGCGCAGGAACTTCGCCAGTCCGTTTCATGGCCGGTGCAATATCTCCGGGCTGCGCCCGGCAATGCGCACGCGCGTGTTCCGGTTAATCTCGAGAAACTGAAATCGTGCTTCGAAGAACAACACGCCATTCCCGAGCGGCGTTGAGGTCACCCTGGCAAAACTAAACGGCGTGCAGAGGACTGCGCGCCCCACCAGGGTGTTGCGGAGAAAATTGCGGATAGCCCGGCGATCGTTCTTATCGTTTGGGAAGGATCGAAATCATTCAACGCTCGAGCTATGCGCCGCTTTAGGCGCACTCATACTTTTGCTATAAAACCCGGAGCGATCGAAGCAGCAAACACGTCGCTTACCGGCGGCGAGCATTGAGCAGGCGTTCCTAATCCGGCGGGCGCGCGTCTCTTCCTGCTTGGCTGAACTGATCCAGTGAATCCAATCTGTGCGCGCAATGGGTGTAATGTCCGACCATAATACCCGCGCCTTTGGATCGGCGGCCGCGAGCGCTTTCCGCAAGTCTGCCGGCACATCGGGTTCGGGCGCTTTTGTCGCCGGAGCGATCTCAAGAGTGAGAACGTCACCCGCCTCTGCGCCAGCACGTTCGCGGAGCGCCTGCGCCACCTTGAGCCAGTGACTTTTGTGGCCATCCGGCTGGAGCGTAGCTTTGAAAGGAAACCCGTTCATTGTGCCTTCAATCGCTATCACGCCGCGCGAAGGAAGCCTGGCACTCACGCTCAGTGGCAGGACAAGAAAACTCCAGTGGTTATCCTCGCGGCGCTGATCAGCGCGAGCCGGCTCCATTGCTGGCCGGAGGAGCTTCGCTTTGAAACGGATCTTTTTGCTCACGCCTGATAACAATAATTGAGTGGCAGCAGAGCAACAGTTATTTACGTATTCGCTCGCGGATGCTCAACTGAGGCGGGCGGGGTTTGCTATGGTGAATATTACTGAAATCTTTCGGCGGGTCGCCGGAAACGGTACACGAGCCGGGTGCGCTTCCCAGACTGCGCTCGATATTCCGATTCAATCAGCAATACTGCACCAAATGAAAACGGTTATCCTTTTCGCTTC
Organism: Chthoniobacterales bacterium; assembly: GCA_025935755.1. Classification (GTDB taxonomy): domain Bacteria; phylum Verrucomicrobiota; class Verrucomicrobiia; order Chthoniobacterales; family UBA10450; genus Udaeobacter. Next base: position 2,745 of record JAICUQ010000229.1, read on the forward strand.
GTTTCTGGTCGCCGTGTCATTTTCGACCGGTTGTTCGCGAAAGCCGGCGCAAACGGCTCCTGCGCCGCCTGAAGTTCTCGTCACCACCGTGCAGCCGCAGGATGTGCCGCGTGTGCTTGAGCGCGTGGCCACATTGGATGGCTTCATCAACGCCAACATCAATGCGCAAGTACAAGGCTACATTATATCGCGCGATTACACCGAAGGCGGCGTGGTGAAAATAGGCGACCTTCTTTTCCAGATTGATCCACGCCCGTTCGAAGCCGCATTGGCGGAAGCCAATGGAACGCTGGCGAAAGACCAGGCGACTCAGGCGAAAACAGATGCGGATGAAAAACGCGCTCTCGATCTGTTTAAAAAACAGGTCATCAGCGATTCAGAAAGAGATACAGCCATTGCAGCTGCACAATCGACCAGGGCGAATGTTGAAGCCGACCAGGCAGCAGTACAACAGGCGCAGCTCAATCTTGGATACACCAAGATCATCGCACCGATCGAAGGTGTGGCAGGATTTGCCAAGGCACAGGTTGGCGATCTCGTTAGTCCAACCACCGGCGCGCTCACGACCGTTTCACAAATCGACCCGATCAAAGCCATCGTCACCACCGGCGAAGGTCCCTTCACCGATTTCGTTTCGCGGCATCCCGATCCGAAGGAACGCGACGCATACGTCAAGAGTCTTCAGTTCGAATTAATTCTCGGCAATGGCGAGGTTTATCCGCAGAAAGGTAAGTTTTATGCACTGGACCGCAGCCTGGATCCCAGGACCGGTTCGATTCATTATCAGGTGATATTTCCAAATCCCGGGAACATTCTGCGACCCGGACAATTCGGGAAAGTTCGTTTCGTCGCCGACATGAAAAAAGGCGCAATGGTGATTCCGCAGGAAGCCGTCAACGATTTGCAGGGCAGCGATCAAGTCGCGGTTGTCGGGAAGGACAACAAAGTAAGCATTCGTCCGGTCACCATGGGCGAACGCATCGGCGCAATGTGGGAAGTGAAGGAGGGACTCAAACCTGGTGACAGAGTCGTTGTGCAAGGCATTCAAAAAGCCAGGGAAGGCGCACTGGTCACAGTGAAAGAGTGGACACCGCCGAGCGATGCCCTGGTTTCAAAATCCGATCAGACCAAGTAGCGCCATAAAATGTCCGAGTTTTTCGTCAGGCGTCCGATCGTCGCAATCGTCATCGCAATTTTGA
>JAICUQ010000114.1 GCA_025935755.1 Chthoniobacterales bacterium
AGCACGAGATCGCCCGCGCCAAACTCTCCGATCTCACAATCTACAAATGCGCCCGAGAAATCCTCGATTTCGCCACTGATGTCATCTTGACCGAATGCCGCAGGCGCGGCAGCAGCCGAAGGATCCACCAGCGCTGCCTTCTGATTTTGCGACGGGATTGAAAGCCTGGCCTCACCCCGAAATTCCGGGGCTGCGTTGCCGCCTCGAGTTCGCTCGGAATGATCAGGTTGTTCGATCCAACCTTCACTGATTTGGATGTGTGTGCGCGAAGTGCCTTGGGGAGCGCGGGCGCCCTCGCCCGCTGTTTTTGGCGCCTCGCCAAAAATCTTCCCGCTGGCCCGCGAGGTGGGTAGCAGTGCGGGCGAGGCGCCCGTGCTCCCCGTCACCGGCGTGTTTTCAAGTGGTTCGATGTCGATAATCAGATCGGTGTCGCGGATGTAATCGCGAACCGATCCGCTTTGATCCGCTGCTCCTTGATTCAACAGCACATCGATGGCGCGCAAATCGCGCACTGACGTTTGCGTATCGATGTCGAACTCGCGCAGCGATTCGAGTTGATCGCCGAAAAATTCCAATCGAAACGGCAACGGCGCATGCCACGAATAAAGATCGACAATCCCGCCACGGACAGCGAACTGTCCACGAGTGGTAACTTGTGAGACGCGTTCGTATCCGCCCCGGACGACTTGCTCGAGAAGAGTTTGCATTTCTGCCGTTGCTCCACGCCGGAATTGAACAACCGCAGAATCGAGCGTTCCGCGTTTCGGCGCAGACTGATCGAGAGCTGCGCGTGTCGCCACCATGATGCGTGAACCATTCTCGCGGTCGATCTGCAGAAATAATGCCAGCCGTTCCGCTGCGATTTCCGGATCGGGCAAAACGTTTTCGATCCCGGTTAATTCTGCTTCTGGCAGGAAGAGCGCATCCGGCTGCCAATTCAGCAAGCTTTCATAAAAGAGTTCCTGCGAATGAACGGTCGGACAAAGGACCCAGATTGCGGAACGACTCTTCCGCTGATCTGTTTGACGACCGAACGAGGTATGCGCCATCACGGCCGCCAGAAACGGCTGTGCCGGCTGGATTACATGGGAAAATCGAACGGGCCATTCCGCCCGCTGTATCGCTTCCAGCTTGCGCGCGATCGGTTCGCTCGCTGCGACGCGCTCCAAAAGTTCCGCTGATTTTTCCACCGCAAACTTTACGATAAATCAGCCAACTTTGTAGCCGCGTCAGTATGGGCCTTCTGCGATTTTTTTGGGCATCGTCTTCGGAGAAGCCGATCCACCTCAGGTGGAACACGTTGTCCGCAACGCGTTGGCAACAAAGCGCGCGAATCGCAGTTGCTACATTTCGCGGCCGACTGCGGCGGCGACCGCGCGCAGACGGGGCACAAGCTCGGCGAACATTTCCGGGGTGAGCGCCTGGTTCCCATCGCTCTTGGCCTGTTCCGGCGAGTCGTGCACTTCGATCATCAGGGCGTCCGCGCCGGCGGCGACCGCAGCCAGAGACATTTGCGGCACAAACTCACGGATGCCGAGCGCGTGCGTTGGATCGACGATCACCGGCAAATGCGTTTTCGATTTCAAAATCGGAACGGCGCTCAAATCCAGCGTGTAACGGGCAGAGTTGTTGAATGTGCGAATCCCGCGCTCGCACAGAATCACGTTCGAGTTTCCCTCATTCAGGATGTATTCGGCGCTCATGATCAAATCATAAATCGTGGCGCTGAATCCGCGCTTCAACAGTACCGGAAGCCTGCTGCGACCTACTTCTTTCAAAAGCGAAAAATTGTGCATGTTCCGCGTGCCGACCTGAAGGCAATCCGCGTATTTTTCGATCATCGATAGATCGCGGGGATCCATGACTTCGGTCACCACCGGGAGTCCCGTTTTCGCGCGCGCTTCGGCGAGGAAACGAAGTCCGTCTTCGCGTAATCCCTGGAAACTGTAGGGGGAGGTCCGGGGTTTGAATGCGCCGCCGCGCAAAACTCTCGCACCCGATTCTTTGACGATTGTCGCGATCGAGAGAATCTGTTCTTTGCTTTCAACGGAGCACGGCCCGCAAATAAGAACCATCTCTTCGTTTTCGCCCAGCCGAACGTCGCCAATGGCCACTGAGGAAGCACCCCGTGAATCGCGTGCCGCAAGCTTGTATGGCTTCAGCACTGGGACGATCGCTTCCACGCCGCGCATCGCTGCGATCGCTTTTTCCCGAAGGAGGGCTTCAGGCCCGATCACGCCGATGATTACGCGCGACGCACCACGGCTGATCTGTGCTTCCAGCCCAAATTCCCGGACCCGAGTGATGATCTTTTGGATCTGGTCCTCGGTGGCATTTGGTTGCGTGATAACGATCATATTTCTCCAGCGGGATGTGAGAATGACGTGACCAGGAAATTTCTGCAAGCATAGATGCAGCGTCAAACGACCCTTCTGTTTTCGATGACCGTGGAGCCTTTCACAGGCCCAATCACGCTCTATCGAGGGCGTCTTTGTCAAAGGCCGAACATCGCCTCGTTCACGGAAAGCGGCGCAGCAGCGCCGCACTCCAAAACGCAAGCGCTCTTCACCGTCGTCGAAAAGCCGGCCACATTTTTTTGGAATGCGCCTGTGCTCGGCCGCTTTTAGAATTTGGTCCGACTATCGTGTCGAAAATTCCGTGCGACGGATGGCCGCACTCCGTACGACTAATTGGTGATGGTGACCGGCGTTCCGACTGAGACCGATCTGAAAAAATTTTCCGCCATAAATTCCGGCATCCGAATACAACCGTGCGATGCCGGATAACCTGGCAAGTAACCCGCATGCAACCCGGTCCCTGACACGATGCGCATGAAGTACGGCATCGGTGTCCCTTGGAAGTGCGTGCCTGGCGGTTTCGGATCTTTTTTGATGTCGACGTTTGCCTTCACCACGTTGCCACCTGCGTCCACATAATCACCGAACAAACTCGATGCGTGGTTCTGGTCCTTTTGAATAATTTTATAACTTCCTGTTGGAGTATTCAGGCCTTCACGCCCTGTAGAGAGTTGCGAAACTCCCACTAGCACACCGCCTTTGTAAAAATAGGCTCGTTGTTCTCCGAGGCTAATCTTGATCGAAGGACTTCCACTGGCATGATCGCCGTCCCAGTAGGAAACGGTATCGCGCGGCCCGGTAGCCGGGACACCACCATAAGCGCCGCCCAGATATTGGGTATTGCCGGAAAAGCGCGGGTCTTCGCCGCAGCCGGTGACCAATAGAATCAGACCAGTCGAGAGAAGTGTCTGCAATAAATAACGAAAGGAACGTTCCATAGATTTTCGAAGCGTTTTAATGCGCAACTCGCGCAAAAAGTCAAGTGGAGGGCCCGTCCATTGTTCTCTTTGTCATTCCGAGCGCAGTCGAAGAATCTCTCGCTAGACCTGCCCGGAAACATCCAGAGATGTCTCGACTTCGTTCGACATGAGACACAACTACTTGCACCATTGATTCACCCAATCATTCACCGTCTTGTACCAAAGCTGCGAATTCTGCGGCTTCAGCACCCAATGCCCTTCATCCGGGAAGTACAGCATCTTGGATGGAATCCCCAGGCGCTGCAGCGTGGTGAACAGTTGAAAGCCTTCGCTCACATCCAGCCGGTAATCGAGCTGGCCGTGGACAACTAGCGTCGGCGTTTTGAATTTATCGGCGAACATATGCGGTGAAAATTTCCGGTACAGCTCGCGACTCTTCCATGGCGGCCCTTTGAATTCCCATTCCGGAAACCAAAGTTCTTCCGTCGTTCCGTATGCCGACTCTGTATTGAACATACCGTCGTGAGAGACGATGCATTTGAATCGGTTCGTGTGGCCGAGGATCCAATTCGCCATGTAACCGCCGTAGCTGGCGCCGAGCGCTGCCTCGCGGTTTTTATCGATGAACGGATACTTTTTCTCGGCGTAATCGAGTCCCTTCATCAGATCGACAAACGGTTTGCCGCCCCAATCGCCGCTGATTGAATCGGTAAATTTCTGTCCGTAACCGGTTGAGCCATGGAAATTGATCATCACCACGACGTAGCTGCCCGTCGCGGCGAACAACTCGGCGTTCCAGCGATACGTCCACGAATTTCCCCATGCGCCTTGCGGTCCGCCGTGAATGAGAAACTTCAGCGGATACTTCTTGTTAGGATCGAATCCCGGCGGTTTGATCATGAATCCCTGCACCTCTTCGTCGTTTGCGCCTTTGAAAGTGAGCGATTCCAGCGGCTGCATGTCGATCTGCGACAGGAGCGTGTCGTTCATGTGGGTGACGGGAACGGGCAGATCGTGTTTCGTTACCAAGGTGTCGCCCGAATCCTGCGCCGAATTCAACGGCGCCGGATCTGTGAAACCCAAACGCCAGATCTCGTTAGGCGCCACAATCGACATGCGCGTGAAGTAAAGAGCGCCATTCGCTCCGAAGACCAGATCGTCGGCGTGCAAGCGGGTAATCTCGACGGGCGGATTGCTTCCCAGCCCGATAGAATAAACTGGCGCTTCACCGTGATCCTCTGCTGCGAAACAAATTGCTTTCGAGTTCGGTATCCACGCGAAACTGCCCACCGACCGATCGAATTTCTCCGTCACATCACGCGTCTTCCCCGATTGTCGATCCTGCACAAAGAGCCGCCATTTATCTGCTTCGAACCCGGCGCGCGCTTGCGAGCGCCAGGCGAGATATTTTCCGTCCGGTGAATAGAGCGGCGTGGTATCTGCGCCGGGACTGGTGGAGATCTTCTTAGGTGAAGCGTGCGCTGCCCTCAGCGCATTTCCAGAATTTCCGCTGGGGACAGCGGACTCTACATTAATCGGCACCACAAAAATCTCGGCATTCGTGCTCGTTGCTTCGACCTCATCGATGTTGCTGGTGTACGCGAGTTCCTGGCCGTCAGGCGAAATCGCATACATATCCTGTCCGCCTAACGAGAATGGCGGCACATCGTGGTCGCCCGGAGTGAGATCCCGTAGCACAGGCATCTTGCCTGTGGGGCCACTGGGCATCTTGCCCGGTGCCACTGATTCGGCAGGCGAGACGCCCGCCGGCCCCACAGACGAGACGTCTGTGCTACCATCGGCACCCGCGTTCGCGCTCACCACAAACAAATGGCTGCGTTTGAATTCGCTGAACGCGGTCCAATGCCGATAAAATAATCGCGAAAAGATTTTTGCTTTTACTTTGCTGTTCTTGAGCTCTTCATCTCGTTGCTTGTTGCACGCGTCGTCTTTGCAATCCGGATAAACGGCGGAAACGAACACGATGTTGTTACCATCAGCTGACCAGATCCCGCCATCTGCGCCGGTTGAGATGTTCGTCACCTGATGCGGTTTGCCTGCGAGCGCACCGGTGCCGGAATCGAAATCGCACATCCAGATCTGCGTCGGATCAGTGGCTTTAGAAGTCCAGATCAGCCGTTTCCCGTCCGGCGAAAATCGCGGTCGTTCCTCATGATTCGGCGTCGGATTCAATCGGCGCGATTCACCACCGTTCGGCGGCACGATCCATAAATGTGAAATCCGCGTGTTCGCTTCCAGATCTGCGTCTGCACAATCGAACACAACCCATTTACCGTCCGGCGACGGCACCGGCGCGCCCACGCGCTTCAGTTTCATCATCTCCTCGAACGTGAAGGGATGTTTCGCGGATGCGGGCGGCGTTTGCGCGAGCGCCGAAGTGGTGAGCGCGAGGATGAGTGCGAGCCAAACTTTCATAAGCCGCAAAGCTTCCGTTTTAAGTCTGACGTGCGCAAGCAGCGTTCCCGGGACACACGCCTCGGGCGCCAACTTTTTGTGCTGTTCGTTTCATTGCGAGGAGATTTGGAGTTAAATTAAAATTTCGTCGCCGCAAAATGCGGCGAGCAGCACGCCAGAGGCGTGCGCTCCCCACGAATACATCTACGCGCTCGTATCTTTCCGACCGAAGTCAGGAATCTCTGACCGTTTCAGAACATCAAGAGATCTCTCCACTTCAGTGGAGATGGCGGTAGAATGACGCTATGACTCACGTCAAAATTCAAACAATCAAACATGGCCCTTACATCGTGACGGGCGAAGTGGAACTGACCGATGTGGATGGAAACAAATTCCCTGTGGAAAAACGAATGGCACTTTGTCGGTGTGGCGCATCGACCGAGAAACCGTTTTGCGACGGAACACATTCCAAGATCGGTTTCAAAGCTGCAGAGAAAGCGGTGCCGGAGTCCAAAGAATAACGGATGTTTGACGTAAGATGTTTGATGTTTGATGTGACGCTATGAACGCGCGCCTGTCTTTCATTCTCTGCCTCATTTTGATCGCAACCGCTACGTACGCTGAAAAAATCTCGCTTGTGGGCGCGACAGTGATTAATCCAGCCGATGGCAAAGTGCTGCCGAACGCCACGGTCGTGGTCAACGGGGACAAGATTGAGCGCGTGGCGATGGGCAGACAGGACGCTGCCACGCTCGGGAAACAGGTCAGTTGTGTCGGCAAATTTATCCTGCCGGGTTACATCGACACGCATGTGCACTTCTTTCAATCGGGGGATTTGTTCACACGCCCGGACGGCCCCGATTTTACCGGCATTCGCGCGTACAAAGACGAAGTCGCATGGATCAAATCGCATCTCGACGACGTCTTCGCTCGTTACATTCGCAGTGGCATCACCAGCGTGGTTGATGTCGGCGGCCCGATGTGGAATTTCGAGGTCCGCAAAAAGGCCAATGCAACGGCAAAAGCGCCGCGAGTAGCCGTGGCGGGGCCGCTGATCTCAAGTGTCTCGCGAAAGGAACTTGACCTTGGCGATCCGCCAATCGTGAAGATCGACACGCCCGATCAGGCACGCGAGTTCGTGCGTAAACTGGCGGAAAAAAAGCCGGATCTGGTAAAGGTCTGGTACATTGTTGACAAAGATCATCCTGTCGATGCATTCCGGCCCATTGTGCGCGCGACGGTTGAAGAGAGTCACGCGCACAACATTCGCGTTGCAGTGCATGCCACCGAACTGGAGACCGCACGGGCCGCAGTAGAGGAAGGCGCGGACGTGCTGGTCCATAGCGTGACTGATAAACCAGTTGATGATGCGTTTGTGAAGCTATTGAAGGATCGTCACATCATTTTGTGCCCGACACTTGTGGTCTTCGAACGGTACGGCCGAACGTTTTCGCACCAACTGAATCTGACTTTGGAAGAGCAAAAGTGGGGCAACCCGGAGGTGATCACGTCGCTCGACGTGACAAAGATTCCGCAGGATAAATTGCCGCAAAGGGTCAAGGACGCGCTTGCTGATCCGAAAGCCGCTCTCGAGCGGATCAAGAAGACATATGATGTTGCCCTGCCCAATTTGAAGAAACTTGAAGACGCCGGTGTCACCATCGCTGCGGGAACCGATGCGGGGAACATCGGGACTATTCACGGGCCGGCTCTCTTCCGTGAATTTCAGTTGATGAAAGAAGCCGGGCTCACGCCCATGCAAATATTGCAATGCGCGACAGCAAACGGCGCAAAACTTTTCGGCGGCGAAACAGGCGCGCACATCGGCAATGTCCAGGACGGTTATTTCGCCGATCTCGTGATCCTCAATTCAAGTCCGTTGGATGACATCACGCATGCTTCCGATATCGAAACGGTCATTAAAAACGGCGTGGCGTATCCGGCGAATTCGATTTTGAATTAACCCGTCCGGGGAGCGCACGCCTCTGGCGTGCTGGCGACCGCATTCTGTGATCGCGAACTTCGGCATGATCAAAAATTCGCGCAACGTCCGACAAACGTAAGTTCGTCGCCGCACAATGCGGCGACCAGCACGCTGCAAGCGTGCGCTCCCCCAGAGGTGTTACGGCCACGACGAACGACTGAAATCCCTTGCTCCTCGCGAGCGCCAGCCGAAATTTCACCATGGCTACGAATCCAACTGAGTACGCGCATCCCGAAGCGCTGGTGGAAACAGATTGGCTGGAGAAACATCTTAAGGATGAGGGGATTCGGATCATCGAATCGAATGAGGACATCTTGCTGTACGACACCGGGCACATTCGGGGCGCTGTGCACATCGATTGGCGCGCTGATCTTCAGGATCCTTTGATTCGCGATTACATTTCACCCGAAAAATTTGCGCGCCTTTGCAGCCGTCACGGCATCACACCGGCCACCACTTGCATTTTCTACGGCGACAAGGCGAACTGGTGGGCGTGTTACGCGCTCTGGGCGTTCCGGTTGTTTGGTCACGAGAAAGTGAAAATTCTCAATGGCGGCCGAGACAAATGGAAAGCCGAAGGCCGCCCGATGACGCGGGAAATCCCAAAATACGCGGAGACAAGTTATCCGGTGCCGAAGAAACGCTTCGATAAAGAAATCCGCGCATTTTTCGATGAAGCGCTGGCGCAGAGCAAGGGCGGTAAACCTCTAATCGATGTGCGTTCGCCGGGTGAATACCGGGGAGAGATCACGCACATGCCGGAGTATCCACAGGAAGGTGTGTTGCGAGGCGGTCATATTCCCGGGGCAAAGAGCGTGCCATGGAAGACCGCCACCAACGATGACGCCACGTTCAAGCCCGCGTCGGAACTGGCAAAGATCTATCTCGAGCAATGCGGCGTCAGCCCCGACAAAGACACGGTGGTCTATTGCCGGATCGGCGAGCGCTCCAGTCACACCTGGTTTGTGCTCACTTACTTGTTAGGTCTGAACAACGTCCGCAACTACGATGGTTCGTGGACGGAGTGGGGTAACAAAGTCGGCGCGCCGATAGAAAAGAGCGCCTAGCTCGTCCGTGAGCACACAACGGAGTTTTTGTCCCGCAAAGGCGAGGCTGCCATTGCCAGTACGCGAGGTGCGTGCGCTCCCCGGACCGGAATCAACTGCGCGCGGTTTTTTCCAGCAGCTCGTGAATTAACCGCATTCGCTTTCGCTCCTTCCGGCCGGAACGAAGCTTCGCGATCGAGCGTTGAATTCGCCGTGTCCAATTCAAGTTCGCCTTTGTGCCCGGGACATTGAAACGGTATGCGCGCGCGAGCAGATCGGTAATCATGACCACGGCAATCCAGGAGTTACATTTGAAAAGGGCATGCATTACCGCGGGATAAAAATCATTTTCGTAATCGAACCGGTCGATGTCGGAGTTTAAGCCGGAAAAAAGCGCGATCTTCTCGATTGTCCCGCGTGCTTGTTGTCCTGTCTCGGAGTTCGCGTGCTCAATCGCATCGTCCCATAAAGCGCGAATCGGCTCGTGATCGTGCGTGGCGTAGGTGGCGACCGATAGCCGGTCGTACATCTCGCCGGGAATGATCATCGCGTCGCGCGTTTCCCATTGTGGAATTTTGAACCCGGCGATACCGAGATATTGCAAATTGGGGCGCACGTATTCTGGTACCACGCCCAGATCTTCTCCAGCCACACGTGCAGCACCGGCTTCCTGTAAAACGACGCGCAGGTATTCTTCACCTGCGCGTCTATTGGCCTCGCGATTTTCGGGCGTGTCGTCGTTCCGAGGAATGAAATGCGGGGCGCGGCGACCGGTTCGTTCGAGCATTTGATGCTGGTCCAGAGGCAGGAATTCTTTATTCCTTTCGGGCCGCCACGGGAACGCATAAACCCGATAAAATCCCTGCACGTGATCGATCCGGAACAGATGAAACATCCGGCGAGTTCCGCGCACCCGTTCGCGCCACCATTGGAAATTGTTCGCGCGCATGACGTCCCAGCGATAGAGCGGAATACCCCAGTTTTGGCCCCATTTCTGTGTGAACGCATCGTCCTTGAAGAGCGGCTCCGGAGGCGCACCGCCAAACCAGTCGAGCATGAATTCAGTGGGGCGCGAGAAAACGTCGGCGCTGTAGTAACTAACGCCGAACGGAATGTCGCCCATTAGCGCGACGCCGCGCTGCTCCGCATACGCTTTGATATCTCGCCATTGCTGATCGGCGATCCATTGCACGTAACAAAAGAAATCTCGGCGTCGTGTGAGGCTCGCCTGTTCGTCGGGCGGCAGATCGCGTATCCAGGTACGGGCACCTTCGGTGCTTTGGTGCTGCGACAGCCATCGGTGCCATGCGGCGCTGCCGTTGTTTTCCTCGATCAGAAGGCGAAAGAGCGCGTAATCCTGCAACCACGATAATTGTTCTTCACAGAATTTTTCAAATTCCGATCGTCGCTCTTCCCTGGCGTGAGCGGAGAAATTCGCAAACGCCTTCTCGAGGATGCGGCGCTTTAGTTGTTTGACTCGTCGATAGGTTACCCGGCCACGTCGCAGACTTGGAAGATCGACGTCCACGAGCGCATCCTCAAAATCCCCATTCGTTAGGTCCTCGGGTGAACCTGGTGCAAGGTGCAGAGTGGTCGGTTCGATCGCCATCGAACTGATGGCGTTGTATGGACTGTCGTCTGCGCCGGTTTCATTGATCGGCAGAAGCTGAACAAGGGTGAATCCGATTTCGGCAATCCAATCGATAAACTCGCGCAACGCGCCAAGATCGCCGATTCCCAGGTCGTTTTCTCCTCGCAACGCGAACAGCGGCACGAGAACGCCCGCAATCTTTTTTTCCAGCGATAGATTCATTTAGCCACGGACGAACACGGATGAAACACGGATTTAGAAGACCAGGCGTTTGTACTCGACTTTTGTTCGGCCGAAATTCACCAGTAACCCGACCTTCAGGCCCGTGGCTTTTAGCTCGTTCAATAACTGCGCTTCATCGCGCTTGTCATATTGCGGCGCGACTTTGACTTCAACAGCGACACAGTTGTCGACGAGAACACCGATATCGTAATCGCCGACCACGGCCCCTTTGTAGCGTACCTGAATGCGCTTCTCGAGTTCTGCGGTTGCGCCGCGACGAAGCAACTCCACCAGCCGTGCGCGCTGATAAACGCGTTCAAGAAATCCGTAGCCGAGCTGATCATGCACTTCGAATGCAGAGCCAATGATCTTGCTGGTGGTTTCTTCGTGCAGAAGCTTTCCCTTTTCCGAACCATCAATCTCAAGCATGTGCTTACCCGTGTTTCATCCGTGTTAATCGTGGCTCCAGAGATTATCCTCGTCGGACCTGCCAGTCTTCGATGAGCTCGTTTGGAATCTCTTGCAAAAAACGGGACGGCCGCTGGAAGACATCGCCGTAACCGCCGCTCAGGCGCATGTGTGGATACGTGAGATAAAGTTCGTCACGCGCGCGTGTAACCGCCACGTAAAACAGGCGCCGTTCCTCCTCCAACGCGTCGCGGGTATCGAGCGAGCGACTGCTGGGGAACATGCCTTCACTCAGCCAAATCACGAAGACGGTATGAAACTCGAGACCTTTGGCCTGATGGACGCTGGAGAGATTGACCGCTTCTTTCTCGTTGGTCTGTGCTGGCGCGGCTTCCGCGTCGACATTGCTGATCAATGCCAGTTGCGACAGGAATTCGTCTACGTCTTTGAACTGACGCGCGAATGCTGCGAGCTGGTCGAGATCTTCACGGCGGAGTTGGTAATTCGGAAAATTCACTTTCGCATAATCATCGTAAATCGCTTCTACAACTGAGGTGATCATTTCCGACGGGGAAGCCGGTTCGCCACCCGGCGCGATTTCATCAAGTGTGTGCGCCA
>JAICUQ010000183.1 GCA_025935755.1 Chthoniobacterales bacterium
CCAGCGGCGGGGATCGATTCCAAGCGCGCTGACGAATATTACGCTGTGCAGGACCTTATGAAACAGCTCGACTACGCCGCAAACGAGGCAGCGCGAAGATTGATTAACGGTGAAATCGACGAGACCACGGCGCAGCAGTGGTTACAAAAGTATGCGGTCATGGACCCGAAGCGCGCTCAGCAGCGAGTGAAATTTATCAAGCGTTACCGCAGTTACGTGATCAATTACAATCTCGGCGAAGACATGGTGCGCCGTTACATCGAGAAACGTAGCAGCACCGATCCCGAAAAACGGTGGAGCGGATTCGGCAAACTGCTTTCCTCGCCGCGACTGCCCAGCGGGTTAACCACGAATGGACACGAATAGACACTAATGGTTCAGGGAGAATTTGATCGTCCACGGAAGCGGACGATCCATGTTTCATGTTCGTGTACATTAGTGTCCATTCGTGGTTGAATGAAAAAAGTCCCAATTCTTGGCGAGCTGACTTGCGGCACGACGCAGCGGCACCTGATCAAATTGCCGGGCGCGGCATTAACGAGCGATGAGCCGAGGCCGGTGATTTCGGTCGCCGGTGCGAAACCCGGCCCCGTCCTATTCGTCAACGCGGGGGTGCACGGTGGCGAGTATCCGGCGATCGAAGCCGTGATTCGGCTGGGTAAATCGCTCGATCCTGAAAACGTTTCTGGCACGGCGATTTTGATGCCGGTATTAAATCTGCCGGCATTTCGGTCGCGAACGCCGTTTATTTGTCCGATCGACAACGTAAATCCGAACCGCGTGTTCCCCGGTGATGCGTCTGGCAGTTATTCGGAACAGATGACGTATGCGTTGATCAACGAATTCGTCGTGCACGCTGATGCATACGTTGATCTTCACGGCGGTGATATCCCGGAAGCGCTCGTGCCGTTTGTAATCTGCAGGGCCGGTGACGACGAAGTTTCGAGGAAATCGAAAGCAATCGCGATGGCATTCGGGTTGCCGTACGTGCTTACGGTCAGTAAGCCGGTTCAGCCGAGCAAAGGCTCATCCAGTTACGCCGCGGCGGCGGAAAAGGGAATTCCATCCATCCTCGCTGAAGCGGGAGGGGTGGGACAAATGCACGAGGAAGCGGTGGAGCTTTTGGTTAAAGGAGTTGTGAATGTGATGCGGCACATGGGGATGGTTGCAGGTGACACGGCTGTCACTAAAGGGAATGACGAAGCACGAATGTCGAATGACGAAACAAATCCGAAATCCGAAATTCAAAAGAGCAGGCGCACGGCCCTGGCTATACCAAATGCGTCTACCTCTACAGTTCTAACGAAGTTTGAGTGGGTTTACACGAAGAGCAGCGGCGTGTGGTATCCGAAAGTGGCACCGGGCGACTCCGTGAACGAAGGAGGAGATATTGGGACGGTCGGTGATTTGTTCGGCGACACTTTGGAAAAAGCTACTTCGCCAGTGAACGGTGTTGTGTTGTTTTTGACCATCAATCCGTCTGTGCTCGAGGGCGGGTTACTTATGGGAATCGGGGCAGGGGAAGTGACAAGTGACGAATTATGATGGTGGATCGGCTTGTCCCCAAGCCGATGGCTTGGGTGCCCAGGCAACGCGCTGGGGACAGTGCGTTCCACCTCCAGAGCCTTTGATCAAACTTACGTTCTCCGATCTCCACAATGTGAACGCGCTACCGGCGCAGCGGAATAGCGTCTGCAATTCTCGCAATGACAATATCCATCTCTAACGGTTCGCCGCGTACCTCGATCTCGACTGCCGGGCAATACATCCGCCTTGTGAGTGTCGGACATGCAACGGGGATTCGATCAGGAAACCAGCAAGCTAGAAAGTCAGATTACTGTAGGCGTTTGAAAGCCCGGCCGTTGCTGCGCATCCGGTTACCGCTGCGAATCCCGAAAGCTTTCGGGACTGACACAGACGCTCTGCAATATTGGTTAGTTTCGCCAATCAGCAGAGGGATTCCACCGCTGCAACGATGCCGCCCACGATTCCGCCTACCACACCACCAATGGGATTCCAGCCGCTCATGCGAAGACCGCCGAAGGCGCCACCGGCCACGCCGAGCAGGATGTTACGGATAGGATGCTTTGCTGCTCTCGCCATGGCCCGGGCCCGCGCGCCGGCTTTGGAAGGAATGGCATAGTTCGCTATGGCGCCGACGATCGCCAGAGCGACGGGACTCGCGTGGCGATCGGTCAACATCCGCTTGTGCAATCCCTGGACGTAAGCCACGAATTTCCCGGCTTCGCGGTCCGATCCAACAGCGAAACCGCGCTTCCCAATTTCGAGGAGCGCGCGCTGTTCTGATTCCGATATCGCTCCGCCACCAGCCAGTTGACGAATAATTTCGTAATACGCTTTCTGGTGATCTGGTCCGAGCTTTTCGCGCAATCGAAGCGCTTCAGTCTGAAGATCGCCAAACTGAATTCCTGCTGACGCTGCCAAGGCTCGAACCGAACCACCATCACAACCGCAATTGCTATCACCCGTGTTTTTCATAGTCATCGAACGTCAACCGGTCGACTGAATCGGCAACAAGGAAATCACGTTTGCACGTCAAGGAATGAGGTGCTTCCAGCTGTCACATTTCCGGCGCTGCCCAGGCCGCCGTTGCTTGCTCAGCGGCGGTTCACAGCCGTAACAGTTGCGAAGTAACGGCCGGGCTTTCCAACGCCCTACAAACTAAAAGCCGAGCGCTTTTTTCCGGTCATTCGCAGTCGACAAAGCATCCTTTTTCACTGTGATTGCCGGCGCGCCTGAGTCTTTGATCTGAACTGCTTCGACGGCATTGTACTCGATGTCTTTGCTGTATTCCGCAGGAACATCTGCGTCCGCATAGATGGCGTGCACAGGGCAAACTTCCACGCAAGCCATGCAGTCGATGCATTCATCAGGATGAATGACCACCTGCAATTCCATTTCGTAAAAACATGCGACGGGACACACTTCTACACAGTCAGTGAATTTGCATCCGTTACATTTCTCGGTCACAACGTGGGCCATAGCGTTTCAGTATTAATTCAGGATTGCGTGAAAAAACCTTGTTACGGGTATTGAGGGATGATCGCGAGTCAAATTTGTCGTTTAATTCAAAAAACCTCATGCTGCGCGTCCGGTGGCGACGGTTTCGCAAAACGGCTGCGGAAGGCAAAGCGGTGCGAGGACGCACCGCACTCCCAAAGCACTTCGAGCGAAATTTATCAGCGCAGTCACTGGCAGCTCGCGTCACTTCGTGCGCGCCGTTAGATGGAATGAAGAAGGCGTGCACGGGACCGCCCGCCCCACCTGTATCGCTTCATTGGTACAGCGCGTCACTCTGTGCGGGCCGGCTCTGGATTTCGCGATGCGGTACGGAACAAAATCGCTACGGAAAAGGTGACGATGGTGCCGAAGAAGATCCACCATGGAAACTCCATTACAGGCAGCCAATTCGGTTGAGTATAAAACCTCCCGCCGAAGATCCCGGCGATGTTGTTGGGCAGACCGCTTAAGATCGCGACGACGATGAACCCGATGATCATGCCAAGAATGTTCCCCAAATCGTTGCCGCGTCGTTTGGTGAACATTCCGCACAAAAAAACACCGAGTAGCGATCCGTATGTGTAGCCGAAGATCCCGAGCACGATCGGAATGATGCGCACCTTCGGATGCACGATCACGAGATATGAAGTCGTCGATGCCACGATAATCATCAGAATCGAGAACCAGACCGTGGCCCACCGGACAGCGCGCAGACTCTGTTCGCCCGTTGATTGTGGATTGATGTACGGCTCGTACCAATCACGCGTGAAACTCGTGGCCAGGGCGTTGATCGCCGTGCTGAGCGAGCCCATTGCGGTAGCGAAAATTCCGGCAATGAGCAAGCCGCGAAGGCCGACCGGCATTTCGTACAAGATAAAGTGACAAAACGTTTCGTTAGGCGTTTTCGGCAGAGTGGGATCGGGATGCACCTGGTAATAAACCCACAACAGCAGACCGATTGTTAGAAACGTCAGTACGATCGGGATATCCGCGAGGCCGGAAAGAATCAGTGAGCGCCGGCTTCGGCGGATATCGGGTGCAGTTAACATCCGTTGCACCATGTCCTGGTCGGTACCGTGTGTGGACATGGTGATAAACGTCGATCCGATCAGGCCGGCAAAGATCGTGTACTCGACTTCGAACATTCCTTTCCATTTGTCCCAGCCGCTCTTTGCCGGATCGAGTCCCGTCGTGAAGAAATCCGAAATCCCAAAGCCGCCGTGCCGCTGAACGATTTCGTCCCAGCCGCCGGGAATTTTCGAGTAAAGCAGACCGACTGCGGTCAGCGCGCTGCCAATCATGATGGAGGCCTGTATGAAATCGGTCCAGATCACCGCCTTGATACCGCCGAGCGTGGTGTAGATCGCGGTTAAAATGACAATGACAACGGTCGAGCCGATGTAGATGAAAAGTGTTTCTCTTTGGCCGGGTTGTACGCCGCGAATCATTTCGTACGCGAGCGCGAGCGCGATCGCAGCCACATACAGGCGCGCACCCGACGCCAGAACGCGCGTAACCATGAAGATACCGGATGCCGCGTTTTTCGTCGGCACCCCAAACCGCGCAGTGAGATATTCGTAGATCGAATAGACTTTGTAGTCGTAGTACGGCTTGATGAAAATGTAACTGACCAGGATGCGGGCCAAAATTGTGCCGAGCGCCAGTTGTACATAAGTAAAGTTGCGCAACGCGAAGCCTTCACCGGGTGTGCCGAAGAAAGTGCCGGCGCTGGTTTCAGCAGCGATGATCGAGGCGAGCACGGCCCACCACGGAATTGCGCGACCGCCCAGCGCGAAGTCTTTGAGTGTTTGTTCCTTTCGGCCCATGTAAAGGCCGATGGAAATGATGATGACGAAATAGAGGAGTAAGACCGCGGTGTCGATCCCCAGCCGAGCGTCCATGTCGGCGGTCATTTAGCCACGGATTGCCACGGAGTCACACAGATTATCACCCAATCGCCTCTTGCCCGATGCTCGTGTGTAAGACTCGCCGTGGCGAGCTCGCGATCGCAATCTTGGTTACGCCTCGAATCGTGATCAAAAAAACGAAATCCGAAATGATGAACGACCAAATAAATCCGAATGCCGAATGGCTAATTCCAATCCAGGTGGATCGGCTTCTCCGTAAGACGATGCTAAAATGGCTGGATGACATCGCATTGAGGACAACGCGATCCACCAATGAAGTTCACCAAATAAATCCGAATGCCGAATGGCTAATTCCAATCCAGGTGGATCGGCTTCTCCGTAAGACGATGCTAAAATGGCTGGATGACATCGCGTTGAGGACAACGCGATCCACCAATGAAGTTCACCAAAATTCCCGCACCTGATTTCGATCTCGAGAAGACGCTTAATTCCGGCCAGGTGTTTCATTGGCAAAATGCCGGTGACGGATTTGTGGGAACGATTGGTGATCGCGCTGTTTATGTCGAGCAACGCGGCAATACGTTGCGAGTGCTGATGGAGGGGGGAGCTCCTGCGACGCCTGGTCAGCGGGCGGGTTCGCAGGAGCTCGCCCCTTCAATTCAGAGCCTGGTGGGGCGATACTTCGCACTCGATCATCCGCTCGCTGAAATTTGCAATTCGTTTCCCAGGGATCCCGTGATGAATACTGCGCGCGATTTTTGTCGGGGATTGCGGATCATCCGGCAACCGAAATGGGAATGTCTCGCCACATTCATTTGCTCATCGATGAAACAGGTGGCGCATATTCGCCAGATTTCGTTGTCGCTGCGAAAACGGTTTGGTGAGCAAAGAAAAATTGTCGATCGATTCGTGCATTGTTTTCCTTCCGCCGACCAGCTCGCGGAAGCTTCAGAGAAGGAATTACGCCATTGCAAGCTCGGCTATCGCGCCAAGAACGTTCGCGCGACCGCGCAGCTCGTCAGCTCCGGCCAGGCGAATCTCGATGCGTGGTCGGAGTTGTCCGATGCCCGGCTTCGGAAACACTTATGTGCGTTGCCCGGCGTGGGGCCGAAGATCGCCAATTGCGTGATGCTTTTTGCATACGAACGGCTGCGAGCATTCCCGATCGATGTCTGGATCGCGCGGGTGTTGAGGCAGCATTATTTTTCGCCTCGAAAAAAAATGACAGCGCAGCGGCTGCGGGAATTCACGGAGACCTACTTCGGAGAACACGGCGGGTACGCGCAGCAGTATTTATTTCATCACGCGCGGATGG
>JAICUQ010000079.1 GCA_025935755.1 Chthoniobacterales bacterium
CGGCAGCCGAACAGTTCCGTAAAGCGTTCGAACTAGCCGAAACAAAAGCGGAGCGAGCATTCCTTATGAGACGGCTACAGGATTGCGCGGATTAATTCCGAGCTTCAACGGCACGCGAGCCGATAATCTGGATTGCCTTACAGGGCGAACATTTTCCACTACAGCACTGAGGGCGGTGCCCTGGGCTATGATGGTTCAGGCCGTTGGCCTGATGATTTGAAAGCGTCGGTGAGTTTTGTAAAGATTTTCGGCTTGGTGTCCAAAAGGCCCGTGTTCTTTCGTCGTATCTCTGACGGACACAAAAGTACATTCAACAGAAAGCCAAAAATATGAGCAAGTCAGAGATGAAACAGGATGCAAGCATCATTTGGTTTGAAATTCCGGCGGACAATCCGGAACGGGCTAAAGCGTTTTACAGCAATCTGTTTGGCTGGAAGATCAATCCATTTCCCGGCACCAACGATTACTCGCACATTGATACCGGTGGG
Source organism: Chthoniobacterales bacterium (assembly GCA_025935755.1). Classification (GTDB taxonomy): domain Bacteria; phylum Verrucomicrobiota; class Verrucomicrobiia; order Chthoniobacterales; family UBA10450; genus Udaeobacter. The sequence continues at coordinate 489 of JAICUQ010000079.1, forward strand.
GGAGATGACAGCCCCGATGGCGCGCTAAAGAGGCGTAAACATCCTGGAGAACCAGTCGTCAATTACATCGGCGTGGATTCTGTCGATAAGTTCGCTGACAAAATTACGAAGCTCGGAGGCAAAATCTGCATGGCGAAAACGGCCGTGCCGCAGATGGGTTACTTCGCCGTTTGCCAGGATACAGAAGGCAACACTTTTGGAATTTGGGAGAGAGACCCGGGCGCAAAACAATTGTCCTAAAGCCGATCGCTTATTCGTTGTAGTTCTGGAAACTCAAAAAGCAACCAACCACCAAACACCAAATAAAACTGAAAATGAACGCACAAAATGAAAACGGATACATGCTCTTGTACCGGAGCGATGAATGGTACAACAAGTTGCCGCACGCTGAGCTGCGCAAACTCATGAACCAGAACAAAGCCTGGATTGAAAGTTTGACCGCCCAGGGTAAAGCCAAACCTGGCCGGGCGCTGGAGCGCAGGGGCGCAATTGTTTCGGGCAGTAACGGAAAAATCATTACCGACGGACCATTCGCTGAATCGAAAGAAGCCATTGCCGGATATCTGGTATTGGAAGTCGAAACAATGGACGAAGCCATTCGAATTGCGCGGACCAGCCCGGGCCTGGCTTACGGCGGTTCAATTGAAGTCCGCCCACTCGCCCATGAATGTCCCCTCGACATTCGGGAACGCGAACTGGTGCGAGAAGAACAACTTGCAGCCGTTTAAATCTGGCAACACTTAAAACTCAATTACGAACAAAAAGATATGAACACACAAAATCAAAACGGATACATGTTGCTGTTTCGCGGCAATGACTGGCTCAAGAACCTTTCATCCGAGGAAAAGCAGAAAGTCACAGACCAATGGATGGCCTGGTTCAGGAAGCTGACCAACGAAGGCAAAGCGATCGCAGGGAACCCGCTCGAGCGGGAAGGCAAAATCGTCTCTGGAAAAAATCGCGTGGTCTCCGATGGCCCATTTGCAGAATCAAAAGAAGCGATCGGTGGATATTTTCTGCTCGACGTCGCCACCTTCGACGATGCCGTGGCGATCGCACGGGAATGCCCCGGTTTACCGTACGGTGTGCAGGTGGAAGTCAGGCCCGTCGCAACCGAATGCCCGGTCGCGAGCGAACTTAAAGAGGAAGCACAGTTCGCGAGCGCCTGACGCGATGCGTGGCGGGACGCCTTGATGGAAACCCGGGTTCGGATCAATTACCTAACACCTAACGAGTGCTATAACCAGACCGAAACGAACCGGACAAACAATGAATCGCATTACTCACTTCGAAATTTACACGGATGATCCGCAAGCGGTGCAGCCGTTTTACCAGGACGTGTTCGGCTGGAAATTCAACAAATTCGAAGGGGGCCCGATCGAGTATTGGCTGGTTACCACCGGGAATGACAACGAGCCGGGAATCAATGGCGGTATGACACGGCCACGTGAAGGTCAAACTCCCGGTACGTTGAACACCGTAGCGGTCAAATCTCTTGATCAGACCATTAAGAAAATCGAGGAGCGCGGTGGAAAAATCTGCGTGCCGAAAATGGCGATTCCAAAAGTTGGGTGGCTTGCTTACGCGGCAGATCCGGCCGGTAACGTCCTTGGAATCCTCGAGCCGGATACGAACGCCAGTTAGCACACATTGACTAACATCACATCACCGGACCGAAATTGAGGCGTGCAACTTAGTGCGAGCAGGCGTTCCGGGAATCGTCCGAAACCGAAAAGATAAATTAACTGAAGAGAGAATCATCATGACAACCAAGACCAACACAATCCGGCTTCACCGCGTTCTTCGAGCGGCGCCTGAAAAGATTTACAAGGCGTTTCTCGATCCTGACGCGATGGCCAAATGGCTGCCACCAAATGGATTCACCGGAAAAGTGCACGAGATAGACGCCAAAGTTGGTGGCACTTACAAAATGTCGTTCACGAATTTCACGACCGGCAAAAGTCATGCCTTCGGCGGGACGTACATCGAATTGACTCCGCACGAAAGGATCAAGTACACCGACAAATTCGATGATCCGAATCTGCCAGGCGAGATGCAGACGAGCATCAAGTTAACGAAGGTGTCGTGCGGAACTGAACTGAATGTGGTGCAGGAAGGTCTTCCCGCTGTTATTCCTGCCGAAGCTTGTTACCTCGGCTGGCAGGAATCGTTGGCGTTACTTGCGAAGCTGGTCGAGCCCGAGATTCCTGACTGAGGCAACAGACAACGTCACCACTCGATGACTGTGCTGGCCCACGTCAGCCCGCCGCCGAAAACGACCATCAGGATGTAATCGCCCGGTTTGATTCGGCCGCTGCGGTTCGCTTCATCGAGCGCAATCGCTACCGCGGCTGCGGAGGTATTGCCGTATCGATCGAGGTTTACGAACATTTTATCTCGCGAAATGCCAAGCCGATCGGCGATCGCCTCCATAATCCGGAGGTTTGCCTGATGCGGAATCACACAGGCGATGTCCTCGACCGAAAGTCCTGCTTGTTCGAGTGCTTTTTTGGCTGCGTTCAACATCGCGATGACCGCCTGTTTGTACACTTCCTTGCCGGTCATATGGATAGTGGTCAGGTTCATGTCCGCGTTTTCACGTGTAATGGGGCACCGCGATCCGCCGCCCGGCATGAACAGGATATTCGTATACTGGCCGTCGCTTCCAATATGGGTGGTGATGATGCCATGAGGACTCCCACGATGCCGCAAAATCGCCGCGCCAGCACCATCGCCGAACAGCACACAGGTGTTGCGATCGGTCCAATTCGTAATTGACGTCAATTTGTCGGCTCCGATCACAAGAACGGTGTCGTAGGTGTGCGACGTGATGAACTGCTGGGCGATTTCCAACCCGAAAATGAAACCGGCGCACGCCGCGGAAATATCCAGACAAGCGGCGTTCGTCGCGCCGATCTTTTTCTGAACGAAGCAGGCTGTGGCCGGGAACAGCATGTCGGGCGTTGCCGTCGCCAAAAGGATGAGATCGATTTCCTTCGGCGAAATCTTCGCCTGCTCAATCGCGTTCAAGGCTGCTTTCACCGCCATGTCGCTCGTGTACTCGTCCTTTGCCGCGACCCGACGTTCCTTGATGCCGGTGCGAGTGGTAATCCACTCGTCGCTGGTGTCCACCATGCGGGAAAGGTCTTCGTTAGTCAGAACCTTCTCGGGCACGTAACTTCCGGTACCAATGATCGAGACCGTCCGGAGCTTTTTATGAGAGCGCGGGTTCGAGCGGGGCTGTCGTTTCATGGTACCGGCGAATCTCCTCGACGATATGCGGGTTCACCTGCTGTTCAATGGACTCGGTGGCCACACGCAGCGCATTCTTGACCGCGAGCGGCGTACTCGCGCCGTGGGCGATGATACAAATCCCATTCACACCGAGAAGCGGACTGCCGCCGTACTCTTCATAATTCGTCCTGTCCCTGATCGTCCCAATGGCATTCTTCGCCAGCAGAGCGCCCACTTTTCGCATGGGTGTGCGCATGAGTTCGTGTTTGAGCCACTTGAACATCGCTACCGCGATTGATTCGCACGTCTTCAGGATCACGTTGCCAACGAATCCATCGCACACCACAACTTCGACCGGATCTTCAAAGAGGTGACGGCCTTCTATGTTGCCAACGAAATTGAGCGAACTTGGTCTTAGCATCTTGAACACTTCCCTGGTCAATTCGGTGCCCTTCACATCCTCATCGCCCAGCGACACCAGACCGACGGTGGGATTTTTGTAATGGAGAACATGTCGTGAATACACAGAGCCCATGAATGCGTATTGAAGAAGATGTTCCGGGCGCGCGTCGATGTTCGCGCCTGCATCGATCAAAACAAATACATTCGTTTCTGTTGGAAGCACGGCCGCGATGCCCGGTCGATCGATCCCCGGCAACGTGCGAAGCTTAATGGTGCACGCCGCGACCGCCGCACCGGTGTGTCCGGCGCTTACCACAGCATCTGCGTCACCGTGTTTCACCAGATCTACGGCACGGCTTATGGAGGAGTCTTTTTTCCGGCGAACAGCTGTCCACGCGCGGTCGCTCATATCGACGACCTGCGTAGAATGCACGATGTCGATGCGCGAATCGTTACACTGATGTTTACGTAGCTCGTCCTCGATCCTGGTGGAGTCTCCAACCAGATAAAGCTTGTTGATCTGCTTGTAATCGCGCAGCGCCATCACGGCGCCGGCAACGAGGTTCGGCGGGCCAAAATCACCGCCCATCGCGTCGAGGGCGATCTTCATCGGTTCGAGACTTTGCGAGGTAAAATGCTTGATTGCAAAGCGAAATTTGTAGCCGCTTCACCGCGCGAGCGGAGGAGCCTACGTCGCACACCGGCCGACCTACGTTTATTTACCTTCCAGGGTCAGGACCTGACGGCCGCGATAATAGCCGCACGATGGACAGGCGACGTGCGACGGCACGCTGCTTCCGCACTGCGGACATTTGTTGAGCTGCGAGGCGTGCCAGCGGTTTGCCGCTTTGCGCGTGCGCAATCGCATCTTTGATGTTTTGCGTTTTGGAACTCCCATGGCAGGCGCTTACCAAAGCATTTTTTGTCGAAATTACAACCAGCGTGTGAGGGTTCGATGCAGCGATGCAGCGATACCTGAATTATGACCACTTCAACGCTCACGCTTCAACGCTTAAGATTGAGTTTGTCCAGTGCGCTCCAATCCGCTTTCCGCGTCGCCTCCTGCTCTTCCGTTTTGATCTGTTTTGCCGTGCAAATCCGGTCACCATCCCTGTCGCAGTGCGGATGCGGAGGGAGGTTCAGCAACAGGTCTTCGCGCATGAAGGGCGTCAGGTCGACGGTCTCCGGACCCTGGAGATCCGTATGGACGGCGAACCCCGGGACTTGAATTTCGTACGAAAAATCTTGCAGACAGGACACGCAACGTAGTTCCACCGGCTGACGCAACGAGCCGTTTGCCCACAGCCCGCCGTCAGCAACGCCGACGTCGATGTCGTAACGCAAAGGACCGGTGCACCGCACTTCTTCCGAGTCCAAATCCTGGATCGGACAATCTTCTTCTCCGCTCAGGTGCAGACCCTGAGGCGGGATTTGTTTCAGATGTACTTTCATTACGATTCCTCCATTTCCCTTTTGTCATGTCGAGCGAAATCGAGATATGTCTGGCTCGCATTCGGAAAGCATCGAAGCACAAGTGATTTGATCTCTCACCCTCCGTTCGCTCAACCTTCGGGCTTCGCGTCATGTCACGGCTTCGCGACCCGCTCCATCTCTACTCCGGTGCTTCGTTCGGAATGCCAAATCCATCAATCTCGCGGGTGTTCATTGGTTAAATTTCCCACTCAGAGCTTTGACTACACAACTGGGAACGAATGTTGAGATATTGCCGCCGAGCCTGGCGATTTCCTTTACGATGCGGGAGCTCAGATAGGTATATTCCTCCTTCGGCATCAAGAATATCGTTTCTACTGCCGGATTCAGATTTCGATTCATCAATGCCATCTGGAATTCGAATTCAAAATCCGAAACTGCGCGCAAACCTCGAATCACCGCTCCCGCATTTTGAGCACGCGCGAATTCGACCAGTAACCCGCTAAATTCGGCGATCCGGACATTGTCGCTTCGACCAGCGGTTTCTCGCAGTAAATCGAGGCGCTCTTCGAGTGAGAAGAGCGGTTGTTTTTCATCATTATGCGCGACTGCCACGACGACTTCGTCGAATAATTTTCGCGCGCGATCAATCACATCCAGGTGGCCATTGGTCACCGGATCAAAGCTGCCGGGGTAAATCGCGCGTCGCATCCGCGAAATTCGCCGAGGAAACAGGAAATGAAAAGCCAAATGGCGAACGACCAAGGATCTCTGAGGATTTAATCTTTTGATGCTTCAAGCCGGCGAAGCCGGTTGCTTAAGGCTGATGAAACATCAAATTGGGATTAATTTCGATGCGCGATCCATCGCATTTCAAGACTATTGCCGTGGCGACGACTTTCTCGCCCCGGTTCAGACGCGTCCTTGCTGAAGCGAAGCGGATCCGCGACCGCTTCGGGGCGAAACTTCATCTCATTCATGTGGGCAAGCCAACTCAGGAAACGCCAAAGAAATTTCGTGACGTGCTGGTGGAACTGGGGCTGCCGGTTGATTCGCCAATCCACTATGAAGAAGGCGATCCCGCCGAAATCATTCTCGCCGTACTCGACCGTGAAAAGATCGACATGCTCATAGCCGGGGCATTGGAAAAAGAAATCGTATTGCATCAGTTCCTTGGGAATGTCGCCCGTCGGCTGGTGCGAGAGGCGAACTGTTCAGTGATGCTGTTCACGCATCCGCAGAAAAACCCCAAACCGCTACGACGGATCGTGTTTATTGCCGACCGTTCGAAAGATCAACTGGAGGCGTTGAAAACGACTCTGCAGCTCGCGGAAGCGGAATCGTGCGAACGCCTGTACGTGATTGAGATCAACACGGCCTTCGATGAAGCGCGCGCGTCCATCGAAGATCCGAACGCCGGCAGCACCGGTAAGCCGAAGCATGCTAATGAGGACGAATTGGATGAACTCGTTCTTTCAGCAGGCGCGACAGAGGTTCCGATTGAGACCCGGTCTGTTCGCGGCGCGACGGGGCTCGCTGCATCGGATTTCGTGCGGTCTATAGAAGCCGATTTGCTTGTGGTGCCGCTACCGAAGAAACCCGGGTCGGTTCAGCAACTGCGGAGCAATATCGCGTGGGTCAGCGATGTTATTCCGTGTAATCTCTGGGTTATTCGATAAAGCGAGCCTGCAAGTTCAAATCGAGCTCAGAGAACCGATTCATCCCAGGCTGTTGTCATATTGAGCGGAGCGCTGCAACGAAATGCGTAGCATGAGGCCAGGCTTTCAAACATCTCTGATTATGTTTCCGCTAGACAGGCAATTCATCGGAGATCCTTCGCTTCGCCCAGGATGACAAGGCATCATTTCCATGACAGGGGCGCCTGAATTTCAACCATACGGGTTGCCGCATCTGACGGTCATCCTGGTTACGATCGTACTGCCGTTTGCGCTTGCGGCGCTGGTACGGCGCACGAAATCGCGGCGAATCGAGCGGCTGATCATCGGTGTGTTAACGACGGTGCTGATCTTGAACTATCTGGCCTATCTTATTTTTATCCGTGCTCAGGGCACGGTGGATTGGCGGCAGGTGTTGCCGATGCAAATGTGCGACTGGGGTATCGTCGTGGTGATCATAGCCATGTGGACGGGGCGCCAGCGCTGGTTTGAGGTCGCGTATTTCTGGGGAATCGGCGGGACGTTGCAAGCAGTCCTTACACCGAACCTGCGTTACGGGTTTCCGGACTGGCGTTTCATCAGCTTTTTCACCTCTCACTGTGGGATCATCGTTGGCGTGGTGTTCCTGATGCTGACCCGCCATTATCGTCCCTATCCGATGTCGCTTGTGCGGGTATGGTTGTGGTCTGAGTTCTATTTTCTAGTGACCGTGGTCATTGATCTATTCACTGGTGTTAACTACGGATTTCTTCTGCATAAACCTGAGGCATTTTCGATCCTGAGTTTTCTCTCCGATTCGTGGCCCTTGTATCTGTTGCAAATGCACGGTGTGGCGCTGCTATTTTTTCTCGTGCTCTACGCGCCCTTCGCCGTGTTTGATATCACAAAAAGAGGTTTGATCGGAAAGCAGGAAACGTAGAAGCGACCCTTTAAAATTGCTGCGTTGCTGCTTTCCTTAGCAATCCATGGCCAAGTTAACACCGTTGCAGATCGGAAAAGTGTCGATTGGGGGGCAGCGCCCCGCATTCATTCTGGGCCCGTGCGTTATGGAGTCGGAGAAATTTGTCCGGCGCATGGCTAAGAAGATTGCGCAGACATGCGCGTCTGAAGACGTTGATTTGATTTTCAAAGCCTCGTACGACAAAGCCAATCGCACTTCGGTCCGTTCTTTTCGCGGAATCGGCGCCCGTGAAGGTTGCGATATTCTCGCCGATATCGGACGCGAACTGAAGATTCCGGTAACAACCGATGTGCATTCTCCGGCTGAAGCTGAAATTGCGGGCGAAAAGATCGACCTGTTGCAGATCCCTGCGTTTCTCTGCCGGCAAACGGATCTCCTCCGTGCTGCTGCACAAACGGGTCGCGCGATCAACGTGAAAAAAGGCCAGTTCCTTGCTCCATGGGATGTCCGAAACATCGCCGAGAAACTCATTGCGTTTGGCAACTCGCCATTTTGTTTTACCGAGCGCGGTACCACCTTCGGATATAACAACCTGATTGCCGATATGCGCTCTCTTTATTGGATGCGTGACGCAGGGTATCACGTGATTTTCGACGCTACCCACTCGGTCCAGCGGCCAGGGGGCGCAGGGAATTCGACCTCCGGCGACGGCATATTAGCCCCCGTTTTGGCCAGGGCAGCGATGGCTGCGGGGTGCGACGGGATCTTCATGGAGGTGCACGAAAATCCCCGCCGCGCTTTATCGGATGGGCCGAACCAGGTTCGGCTAAACGATTTGCCGAAGCAGTTGCGCATGTTAAAGGCTATTCATGCTGTGGTTTCAAGCGGGAGCGGCGGAGCTTAATCGCGCGACTAACCAGCGCAGACCAGCGGGATTCGCGGTTCAAATCGATCGCACTTCCCGGTATTGGGCTGTCGCGATTTGCCTGGTGTCGGTTGTGCTGAGCCTCTTCATTCTGGTGCCTAATGCGTCGGCCCAATCCAAGGGTCGCAAAGGAAAACCCCGTGGGAAGGCGGCGCCGACCACCTCTTCCGGCGAACAAAGCCTAACGAATATTCCATTGCCGATCGGCCACGAAGCCAAGGGCCTTGTCTTGCCGGATTTCGACGCCGACGGACATCTGAGGGGAAAATTCGAAGCGGGAACGGCGCATCGGATCGACGAGGGACACGTCGGGTTTGAGCAACTCAAAATTACAACCTACACACCGGAGGATCAGCAGGACCTGAGAATCGACATGAGCACCTCCGTCCTTGATTTGAACACGCGAATATTGACCTCGAAAACGCGAACCACAATTCAGCGCGCCGATTTCAACATTGCCGGCGATTCAGTGGAGTTTGATACGAACAGCAAAACCGGTCGACTAATCGGGAATGTAAAGATGGTAATCACCGATAAATCGCATTTGACGGCGAAACCGAACTCGAACCAATGAAGAAATTGACGGCACTGGTTCTGGTTTTCGCCTGCGTCACCGGCGCGCGGTTGCAGGCGCAAACCCCCGCTGCGACGCCGCAGGCAGTGCAAGCCGTACCCAAAGCAGTCGAAGTAGCGCCCAAAGCAGGTGCAAGTCCCGCGGCGAAAAAGGCGAAGAAACAAGCAGCGCAAAAAACGGGTGCGCAGAAAGAGGGCACCCAGAAAGAGAACAAATCGCCTGCCAGCCAGTTGTTTGGCCAGAGTGCGTTGGGCTTGAACACCAACGAACCGACGACGACGGAAATTTACGCTGACGAAGCGTTCTTTGATTCGACCAAGAACATGGGCATCTTTAGCGGCCGGGTGAAGGTGAGCGATCCACGTTTCAATCTTCAATCTGACAAATTGACCGTGTTCATTACAAAGGGAGAAAACCAGGGACTCGAGAAAGCGATTGCCGAAGGAAATGTCGGCTTGGTCCGCGACCGGCCCGATCCGAACGGGGGTCCGCCAACGCGCGCGGTTGGGCGCGCAGACAAGGCGACTTACACTGCCTCGACCGGCGACGTCGAATTGCGAGGAACGCCGCGAGTTCAGGAAGGACAGAACATGCACGTGGCAACGAGCCCTGATACAGTAATGATCATCAACCAGAACAGCCAACTGAGAACTCACGGCCCAAGTCGGACAGAAATTCGCCAGGAACCGAACGACGATCAGGCGAAACAAAAGAAGCGGGAAGCCAAAAAGGCCGAAGCTCAAGTCCGGCCGTCTCAGTCTGCGCCTGCAGCAGCTCTGCCGACACCATGATTGGCCAAACTGCGCCTGTTTCTATTCCGAAACGAGCTCCGGCGATCACGCCGAAGCTGGAGACCGTTCTCACAACCGACCAACTGGTGAAAATCTACGGGGGCCGCGCCGTTGTAGACGGGGTGAACCTGAACGTGCGCGCGGGTGAGATCGTTGGACTCCTGGGACCGAATGGAGCCGGTAAGACTACCAGTTTTTACATGATCGTCGGGCTGGTCCGGCCAAACAGCGGCCGTGTGATTTTTTCCAACACCGACGTGACGGATTACCCGATGTACAAACGTGCGCGCCTCGGCATGGGTTATTTGCCGCAGGAAGAATCGATCTTTCGCAAAATGACCGTTGAGCAAAACATCCTGGCTATTCTCGAAACGCTTCCGCTAAGCAGGGCCGAGCGACGGAACCGGTGCGATCAATTGCTGCACCAGTTCGGTATTGAACGTATTGCAAAAAATACAGCCCTGACGTTGAGCGGCGGCGAGAAACGCCGTTTGACCATAGCCCGTTCGCTGGTAACGGAGCCGAAGTTGTTGATGCTTGATGAGCCGTTCAGCGGCGTCGATCCCATTGCTGTTTACGATGTGCAGCAGATCATCATTAACCTTCGCAAATCGGGATTGGCCATCATGATTACCGACCACAACGTGCGTGAAACGCTTTCGATCGTGGATCGCGCCTATCTGATTTACGACGGGCGGGTCGAGAGTGAAGGCACGAAAGATTTCCTCATCAACGATCCCATCAGTCGCCAGCTCTATTTGGGCGAACGCTTCAAGATGTGACCCCGCCGTCATCCTGAGCGCAGTGAAGCGGAGTCGAAGGATCCCGTGAAGCTACCCTGAAGTAACACATCCGCGTATCTCCGCGCATCGCCCAGCTTACAGGACCACGGCTGCAAGGATCCCGGTAACACGTCAATCGTGGGCCGATGTATCACGAGCCGTCGTCCTGCAGATGCGGGAGGAGCGCCGAGCCATCCGTGGCAGGACCGTGGATTGTGCAACGGGATGTCGACTCGTCGACAGGACGAGAAGCTGCGCTACAATATGCGCACGGCAATGGAGTTTGCCCTCCGGCCTGAAAGAGTTCAGGACGGAAAACCGCGCGAGCTGATGACTCCTTCCAACCAGGAAGGATTTTACCATGCTCAGTTATATTTTCGTGATGCTCGGCGGCGCACTTGGTACTGGCGCACGCTTCTGGTTATCGGGATGCATTGCTGAACGCGCAGGTGAATTTTTTCCCCTCGGCACGCTCGTCGTGAACATCAGCGGTTCGTTCGCCGTTGGATTTTTCGCCGGCTTTACCGATGCGGAAGGACCCTTTCTTATGTCGCCGCGATTGCGGCAGTTCTTCATGATCGGTATTTGTGGCGGTTACACGACGTTTTCATCGTTCAGTTTACAGACCCTGGATCTTGCTCGTGATGGAGATTGGTTCAAAGCGTTGCTCAATGTCGTATTGTCGTTCGTTTGTTGCCTCGCAGCCGTATGGCTCGGACGCATTCTTGCCCTCGCACTCATATCGAAATAATGACCTTCCATGCAAATTCCTGAAGACGCTGTCCTGCTGCGGATTTTCATCGGCGAAAGCGATCGGCATCGGCATCAGCCGTTGTACGAAGCGATTGTTGTTAAAGCACGCGAGATGCAGATGGCTGGCGCTACTGTGTTACGTGGACCGATGGGATTTGGGAAATCGAGCCATTTGCACACGGCAAAAATTCTACGCCTCTCCATGGATCTTCCAATCGTGATCGAGATCGTCGACTCCGAAGAGAAGGTGAACGCGTTCCTTCCTGTTCTCGATGAAATGATGGGTGGCGGTTTAGTCACTCTCGAAAGGGCCAAGGTCATACGCCATCGTAGTCGGGAAAAAAATTAGCAAATTGAGCAACAGGCCCTCATCCGGCGTATCACGCAGATTGGAAATTGCGGGTATTCACGCTAGAAGTTACGTCTGATGGCGGAAGAACCCGGGACGCAAACGATTACATCTTCGAGCCTTCAGCAGAAAAGCGTGCCTATTGTCACGGTCGAAAGCTTCTACAACAGGCACTCCGAAAAGCTGCAAATGAAGCTCGAAGGTCCGTGCGTCGGGTTTCAGCGAAAAATCCGAGAACCCACCATCAATCGGCCCGGACTGGCGCTTTCGGGGTTCTACACCTATTTCGCTGAAAAACGTGTCCAGGTGCTCGGTGCGGCGGAGCATTCTTATCTGAAAAGTTTGCCTGCCAGACTTCGCGTTGAGCGATTTCGCAATTTATGCAAACACAGACTTCCGTGTCTGGTGATGTCGCGCGGGTTTCGTCTCGCGCCGGAGTTGCTGAGTGTCACCGGTCAGGCAAAAATCGCGGTGTTCCGGACGCCAATGATCACGATGAAGTTTATCAACGCCGCTACGATTGCTCTCGAGATGGATTTCTCACCGACGGTGACGGAATTTGGAAGCACCGTCGATATCCTGGGTATTGGTGTGTTGATCCGCGGGGCAAGTGGCATCGGAAAAAGCGAGTGTGTGCTCGGGTTGATTGAGCGCGGTTACAGTCTTGTAGCTGACGATGTGACTCGCATCACGATGATCGAAGGACGCGAGCTCATGGCCAGGGCGCCCGAAATGACGCGCAATCACATGGAAGTGCGCGGGATTGGTATCATCGATGTGGCAAAGGTGTTCGGCATCGGAAGTATTCGAGTGGAGAAACGCCTCGATCTCGTTGTCACCTTAAAGGAGTGGGGGGACGTGGAAGAAGTCGACCGAATCGGGCTTGATCGGGAATTCTACGAAATTCTCGGTTTGAAGGTACCCCATGTGACTATCCCGGTACGACCGGGACGGGACATGGCGCGATTGATTGAAGTCGCTGCCATGGACGAAAAACTAAAAGGGCTGGGGCAAAATGCCGCTGTTGATTTCAATGCCAGATTGCTTCGGCTGATGGAGCAGCCGCCTTCAAAACGCTCTAATGTGTCAGGGGAAGGGACGACCTGATGGGTTTGTTGTACCGAAAAGGGAGCCGCGCTGCCCAGGCGCAGAAGATCGAAAAGGAACTGACGGTCGTGAACCGGCTCGGCCTGCATGCGCGACCGGCTGCGATGTTTGTGCGCATTGCCAGCAGACATCGCGCGGAGATTTGGGTATCGAAAGAGGGCGAAGAAGTAAATGGAAAAAGCATCATGGGCCTGATGATGCTTGCAGCCGGGCAGGGGTCGAAGCTGCGTATCCGCTGTGACGGACCAGACGCCGATAAGGCCATGGAGGAACTGGAAGAACTCGTCAAAGCAGGATTCAACGAAGAGTGATTCACTCGGAAATCGTCACACAAGTGACACCGCTAAAGACTTTCGTGAGTTTGACATCGGCTTTACTCTCGCAAGCGCATGAGCGATAACGGCGAAATCCGGTTTGAGGGAATTGGCGTTTCACCGGGAATGGCCTTCGGCAGGGTTCATGTCGTCCGCGAAGACCTGGACGAAGTGGTGCGTTATCAAATCGCGCCGTCGCAGGTGGGCGATGAGATCGGACGTTTTGAGGCCGGACTCATCCAAACGCGGATGCAGATTCTGGAGATGCAGCAGCGCATTGCTGAATCGATCGGCGCCAAAGACGCGGCGATCTTCGATGCACACCTGCTGGTAGTCGAGGACCGCACATTAATCGACGAGGTTCTCCGAAAACTTAAAACCGATCTTTGCAATGTGGAGTGGGCTTTCCAGGAAGTTGCGACGCGCTATGCGGAGACGCTAAGCAAAATCGATGATCCGTATCTTCGCGAACGCGCGCTAGACATCCAGGATGTTACCAAGCGAGTCATCCGCAATTTGCAGGGTAAAGCTCCCAAGGCATTTCTATCGCTAAGCCAGCCGCACATTCTCGTTACGCATAATCTCACTCCGTCGGACACGGCGATGATGAACCGTGAAAATGTGCTGGGGATTGCTACCGACCTGGGCAGCCGCACTTCACATGCCGCGATCCTCGCCCGTTCCCTGAATATTCCGGCGGTGTTGGGTTTGCACGACATCACCGCAAAGATCGAAACCGGGCAGCATGTTCTTGTCGATGGGAGCGACGGCTGCTTGATCGTCAATGCGACGGCGGAAACGCTGGAGCACTACAAGCAAATCGAATCACGAAGGGCCAAAGTTGCCGATCAACTCAAGCAACTGCGCGAGACCACCTCAATCACACGCGATGGGCGTCACATCGTTCTTTCGGCCAACATTGAGCTTCCCACAGACGTCGATGCAGTTGCAGCCAACGGCGCGGAAGGAATTGGATTGTATCGGACTGAGTTTCTGTATCTGAACCGCGACACGCTGCCCAGCGAGGAAGAGCAATACGAAATCTATCGAAGTGTCGCCGAACGCGTGCGCCCGAATCCGCTGATCATTCGAACGTTTGATCTGGGTGGCGACAAACTGGCTGGTCCTGCAGTGGACCTCGGCGACGAGTTGAACCCATTCCTTGGTTGGCGCGCCATCCGGTTTTGTCTTGAGAATCACGAAATTTTCAAAAC
>JAICUQ010000130.1 GCA_025935755.1 Chthoniobacterales bacterium
AAATACGAAGCCTGCGACGCTGCACCGGGCGATGCGCTACAGTTTGTTTGCGGGCGGGAAACGTTTGCGGCCCATTCTGTGCCTGGCTGCCGCTGAAGCTTGTCACGGCAAGATCAACAACGCCCTTCCGTTGGCCTGCGCGCTCGAATGCATCCACACCTACTCGCTCGTGCACGACGATCTTCCGAGCATGGATAACGACGATTTCCGACGTGGTCGTCCCACCTGCCACAAGGTTTTCGGCGAAGGCATCGCCGTGCTCGCGGGTGACGCTCTCCTGACGATCGCGTTCGAGATTGTTTCGTACGCGAAGACAAGTCGCGGTTACGACATGTCCACATTTTTGCGCGAGATCTCCGTCGCGGCGGGTAGCCAGAAACTGATCGCCGGTCAGGTCGCCGATCTGGAAGCAGAAGGCAAAAAAGTCCAACGCCGCGAGTTGCAGTTCATTCACGAGAACAAGACCGCAGCTATTTTGGGAACTTCAGTCCGCCTCGGCGCGATGAGCGCTAACGCAGATGCCAGCAAGCTTTCTGCGATCACAGCATTCGGGCAACGACTCGGGCTCGCTTTCCAAGTGATCGATGACATTCTCGACGTGACGCAGACCTCTGAAATTTTGGGCAAGAGCGCCGGCAAAGATGTCGCGGCAAAAAAAGCGACATATCCTGCGGTCATTGGCCTGGACAAATCGCGCGCTGAAGCCAAACGCCTTACCCGCGATGCGCACGATGCGCTGTCGATTTTCAGTAACCGCGACGCCGAAGCGCTGCATGCCCTGGCAAACTATCTTCTCGAGCGCGAGTACTAGGTAGCGAACCGGCTTAAGCGTTGTCGTTCTAGGGCAAGCAGGATGCTTGCTCGGACAGAACAGCCAGGACGGCTGTGTTCCGAAAGTAACGCGACCGTCCCGGTTGCGAGTTCCCGTGCGCAAGCGAGGACGCTTACGCTACTTTAAGATTGGGATCGATTTCCTCGGTTACTTTCGATCGATATCCAGCTCGTAATCTCAGCAATGCAGCGAAAGCGATCATGGCGGCGTTGTCGGTGCACAACCACGGCTCAGCGCTTTTGAATTCGATTCCTTTGCGACCGGTCGCATCCCGCATTTGGCGGCGTAATTCCTGATTGCAACTAACCCCGCCGCTTATGGTCACGAGATCTACACGATGTTTTTGTGCGACCGCGATCGTCTTTGTCACCAGCACGTCGACGATTGCCTGCTGAAACGATGCGCAAAGATCTCTGAGCACGTCACCCCGAGCGAAGCGAAGCGTACTCGAGGGATCTCGTTGAAATTCACCTTCAGTAACACGGCGGGATTTGATTCGCTCACTTCCCGTTCGCTCAGCCTCCGGCCTTCCCGTCCGTGTCGCGGTCTCCCTAACCGCTCCACTCTCGACTTCGCTCGGAATGACGGGCAGTTTTGGCAACAAGTATCTCACCGCAGTCTTTAACCCGCTAAAGCTGAAATTCTCTGAAGCCGGCATGCTGCGAGGGAAATCGAAACGTTTCGGATCGCCGCCGCGCGCGTGCTTTTCAATTTCCGGTCCGCCGGGATAACCGAGTCCGAGCATTTTGGCCACTTTGTCGAATGCTTCACCCGCCGCATCGTCAACGGTGTGACCGATGAGCTGATAATTCGTTAGGCCGCGAACCAGGACCAGCAGCGTGTGTCCGCCGCTAACGACGAGCGACACATTGGGCCTGATATCACCCTGAACCCGCATGGTGGACGCGACGCCCCCGTCGCCCAGCCCGCTACTACGCGACGAATGCATTGCGCCCGCAAAAAACGGCGAGAGCAAATGTCCTTCGAGATGATTGATGCCCAGGTACGGTTTGCCGAAACCGATCGCCAGTCCTTTGGCCACTGACGCTCCGATCATCAACGAACTCGCCAGGCCGGGCCCACTGGTCGCGGCGAACGCATCGATCTCTGAAAACGGCGTTTTCGCTGCGGCCACAGCGCCATCCAGTAGCTGCGGAGCGTAGATTAGATGATTGCGCGACGCGATCTCCGGTACAACTCCGCCGTACTTCTCATGGGCTGCGACTTGCGACGCCACTTCGCTCGCGAGCAACTCGGGGCCGGAACGATCATCGCGCAAGATCGCTACGGCCGTCTCGTCACAGGAGGTTTCTAACGCCAGGACTGTCACACGTTAATTGTAGAGCAGCCGCTTCGCCTGCCAAACCAACACAACAGGCGCGGATACTCTACAAAGCGCTGTCATGCCGAGCGAAGTCGGGACACCCCTCGAAATTGCGCGGTGGCTGCGGATCAGCAGAAAATTGGAGATTCCTCGACTGCGCCCGGAATGACAAAAAAGCTATTTTTTTACCGCTTCGGCCTTGGGCGCGCTTTGTTGCGCGTAAATCATCACGCCTTTCAGCGCATCGATAGCGCGCATCATCTGTGGATCTTTGGTCTTGATGATGTTGATCTCGTCTTCCGGCTTAACGTTTCCTGTGTTGCGCAGCGCATACAGAGCGCGTTCCTGTTCTGCGGTCATGCCGACACGGATGTTCGGCGTGACGCCGTTACCTTGAATGACCTGTCTGCTGGGCGTGTAGTACTTGGCCGTGGTAAAACGCACCGCCGATCCGTCCGGCAACTGCAGCACATTCTGGACAGACCCTTTTCCAAAGGTGGTTTCACCCACCAGAACTGCCCGGCGCAAATCCTTGAGTGCACCTGCGACGATTTCTGCGCCGCTGGCACTGCCTTCGTTCACCAGCAACACCATCGGGAAATTCGGGCGCTGCTTACTTACCGCGGAAGTCGAGTAATCATGTTGTTGAGAAGCAACCCGGCCCTGGGTCGAGACAACCTTTGTGTTGGGTGGCAGAAATTGACCGCACACATCCACCGCGCTGTTTAATAATCCCCCCGGATTATTTCGAAGATCGAGTATCAGCGCCTGCATCCCCTGCTTCTGCAGAGTATCAATCGCCTTCGATAATTCGTCGGCTGTCGGTTCGTTGAACTGGATCAGCCGGATATACCCGATCCTGAATGGCCCGGTCAGCTCCGACGGCAGCAATCTTTCGCCCTTAACACTTTGGATTTTGATTTCTGCGCGTTGAAGCGTGTACTCCTTGATTTCCTTCGTTGACGGCCGCAACAGCGTCATACTGACTTTTGCACCTGCGGGTCCTCGCAGAACATTGATCGCATCCTGGAGATCCATTCTCTCTGTCGACATGGCATTGATCCGCAGGATTTGGTCGCCGGAAAGAATCCCTGCTTTGGCGGCAGGCGTATCCTCCATGGCCGTGACCACTGTAGGCAGTCCATTTTTCATCGAGACTTCAATACCGAGACCGTTGAAACGGCTGCGTGTATCGTCCTGCATGTCTCGAAAATCATTAGGATCCATGAACTGACTGTGGGGATCGAGTGACGACAGCATCCCCTTCATTGCAGCGTTCACGAGATCGTGATAGCTCGTCTTGTTGTCGTCGACGTAATCCTGCCGGATCAGCTCCAGGGCCTTTGCGAAAATTGCAATCTGCGAGTAGCCGTTATCCTCTTCACTCTTTGGCGGCTGCACTTCCTGCGCAAAAATGCCGGGGATCGCGCCGAACAGGACGCATGCCAGCAACGGAATGATCACTACCCGCCTCATGTCTTGCCACGATCGGACAAACCTGACAATCGCTCATGAGCGAATTTTGGCAACGGCCAAGGCAGATTGTTGTCTGTAGTGAGAATCCCACCCGTGGTTCGCAAATGAGTGACGAGTTAGCCAATGTCATTAACAGCCGTGTTCAGCGGGGTACGGCTGTAGCCGCGGGCGATGGCCCCGGCTGGGTGTTACAATCCACGTCAGATGAGACAGGGATCACCGATCTCGACTACGACACTCCGAAACACAAACCGTTGAAACGGTTTGATTCCATGTGGTCACGTTCCACCGGGCTGAAGCCCGGTGTTAATGAGAACACCGTGTGGAAAGTTTCGGCGCTTTTCGCCTTTCTCATCGCCTCCTCGATCGCAACCGCGGTGTTCGCCGCGCAACCACAGGACGCTGAGTACGACGCGGTGGCCGAGGAATACGTGAAGACCTACCTGGCCGCTCATCCGCTCAGGGGAACCGCTCTCGGCTTGCATGAGTACGACGGCAAGATCAGCGACTACAGCCGCCTTGCACTCGACGCCGAGCTTTCCCGGTTGCGGCGATTCGACGATCGCCTGGCCAAGTTCGATCCAGCGAAACTGAGTCAGCGACAATCGCTCGATCTCCGAATCCTGCAGGCTGCGGTCAAGCGTGAGCTGTTTGAAATGCAGGACATGGCGGTATTCGAACGGAACCCGATGGTCTATGCGCGAGTGGCTGACGTGAACGTCTACATCAAAAGAAATTTTGCGCCGCTTGAGGACCGCGTTCGCAGCCTGGTCGCGATCGAATCACAAATCCCAAATATCCTGATCGCGGCGCGAACAAACCTCGACGAGAAGCTTCCAAAGCCGTTCGTCGAGCTTGCCATTCAAATCGCCCGGGGTTCGGCAGACTTTCTGAAAAAAGATCTCGTTGCCGCCGTGAGCGGCCTGAAAGACGACCAACTCCGCGTCGCATTTCAGGGAGCCAACCGCAAAGCCGCCAACGCCCTCAACGATTACGCAACCTGGCTGGAACGGGAAAAACTCCCGAAAGCCACACTCGATTTCGCCCTCGGTGAAGAAAAATTCGCCCGGTTCCTGACGCAAACAGAACTGGTTGATCTTTCCCCGCGAAAAGTTCTCGAGATCGGCATGACACAATTAAAAGCCGAACAAGACGCATTCGCTGAGGCGGCCAAAAAGATCGACCCGAACAAACCGGCGATTGAGGTTTTCAAACAAATCCAGAGCGAGCATCCGGCTTCGGACAAGTTGATCCCGGACATTGCCAGGGACCTCGACAAGATCCGCAAATATGTTGTGGCTCATAAGTTGGTCGGAATTCCGTCCGAGGTTCAAGCGAAAGTGAAAGAGACCCCGCAATATCTGCGCGCCACCTCTTTTGCCTCTATGGATACGCCAGGTCCATTCGAGAAACGCGCGACGGAAGCTTATTACTACGTCACACCGACGGAAGAAGATTGGCCGCCGCAAGAAAAGGAGGAATGGCTCACCGCATTTAATTATTACACCTCCGATGTTGTTTCGATTCATGAGGTCTATCCCGGGCATTACGTGCAGCTTCTTCATTTGAATGCGTCGCCTGCCAGCAAAGTAGAAAAAATCTTCGGTAGTTACGCCTTCATCGAAGGCTGGGCGCACTACTGCGAAAAAATGATGATCGACGAGGGATTTGGCGGCCCGTCCAACTCCAGTCCAAGTGAAGACGACGTGAAGCGCGCGGCGAAATATCGAATGGCGCAGGCGGACGAAGCGCTGCTGCGCCTTTGCCGGCTGTGTGTGTCCATTCAAGTGCACACGCAAAACATGTCAATCGATGACGCGACAAAATTCTTTCAGGATAATTGCTACTACGAGCCAAAGCCTGCCCGGCAGGAAGCGTTGCGCGCCACGTTTGATCCCGGCTATCTGAATTACACGCTTGGCAAACTGGAGATCTTGAAATTGCGCGAGGACTACAAAGCGCAACAGGGCGACGAATTCTCCCTTCAAAAATTCCATAACGAATTACTTAGCCACGGCATGCCACCGATTCGTCTGCTCAGGGAAATCATGCTCAAAGACAAAAGCAAGTGGAACGAGGTGCTGTAACACATTTTGGCAAAAATATCGCGCCCACGAAGGTTTCGAGGATTTTCAGCTGCGTAGGAGCGAAATGTCTACAGCAACAGGATGAAATCCAGATTAGCTCCAGAGGAGCGGCACACAACAGGTCGCTCCGCTGCAGCTCTTAATTGTTTTACAACTATTTGCTATAACATTCCTCCCCCAACTGGGGCTGGTGTCGTATGCTTAACGCGCGCGCTAATCCAGCTTCCTGATAAACACATGATTACCGATGTCCACGGTTACAACGATATCGTGTTCGATCTAAAACATCGTGTGCAGATTTGCTTCAACTTCCGCTGCGTAAATCGTTCGGCCGTACCCCGCAGAAGCCAATGGATCTTCTGAACACGCAATCGCTCGCTCTCCGATTCAACGATCTAACTGTTCAACTTTTCAACTTCACCCCGCTGCGCGTTGCATTGCGTCGTTTCGCGGTTTCACGTAAGATTCGCATCCGCAAATAATCATGACAGAGCTGGTTTCATCCATGGCCGACAAGATCGACCGAACGATGCAGCGGGTAATCCCGCTGGCGTACCGGGTACGCCGAACTGGCAGGCGGCTGGTGCGTCGCGCGTTGCGCAAGCCGCGCAGTGTTTCGGAAGGACCGAATCTTTTGCCGTTGTTGATTCAAGTGCTGGCGAGTTTCACCAAAGCCGACGGCATCATCATGGAGGAAGAGATTGACTCGAGCCTCGGCTTTCTCCGTTACGATTATCCCGAAGCGGTTTACTCCGAGTTACGACAATTGTTTCGCCAGGCGCTTTACGAGCAACAGGACCTCGCAGCCATGGCACAAAAGCTCGGCGCGCAATTAGGGACCGAACGCAAGATCATGCTCGGCGTGCAACTGTACGACCTCATTTCGCAGGCCGGTCTGAAGCAGGAACAAGTCGTCGCGTTCTACTCGTTCATGTCTCAGATGGGCATGGCTGCGCAGGCGATCGATATCGTTTATCAACTGAACGCGTCAGAAGAATCGGACCCCGCGATTTACCAGCACGGCGCGTCGCCGCTGGAATCGCTCTCGTTCGGCGTGGACGGCAAGGCGGACATCATTCTCAAGAACCTTTCTGAGACCGATCGGCTGATGGCATTCCGGTATCACGACCTCATCCTTCTGAAAAACTACAGCGGCCAAAATGTTTCCGTCCGCGGGCGACCACTGGTTCGCGGCGGGTTCTGTCGAATTTATCCCGGTCAACGAATTTTGATCGGAGACCAGGTGCTTAGTTACCAGGAGCTCGCGCAATACTTCAACGCGAAGAAGAACGTCTCGCTGCCGGAAATTTTTATCCGCGTAACCAAAGACGCGGAGCAAGTGCAGTTGGAGCGCTCACGAACGCGTGAAAGCGCGCTGCGAGTCACCTTCGGACTCAAAGTGCGGGTGAAGGCGTTGCGCGACATTGATGCAGAGCTCAAGGGAGTTCGCCTCAAAGCCGGCACACAGGTCGATACCACGCTGGAAGACAAAATCATTTTCCACAATGACACCGAGCTGGACTTGAACGACCTGCGCCGGCGCGCACGCGCGCTCGGTGGCCGATTCCAACTGAAAGCTTCCAAATCGGAATACCTGGTGTCGAACGATCCGAGCCGCCTGCAAGCAGACGATATCCTGCTTTCCCCGGGCACGGCGGGAGATGTGCTGCTGAAAATATTTTGTGATTACGATCGGCGAATCGGCACCCTCGAAGTGATTGAGGCGGACCGTCGAATCATGGTGGGCGATACCCCGGTTCGCACCACTGCCGAACTGAAAGACGGCGATATTATTCGAATCGATGTGGGACAGGTTCTGCGATGCAATTTTTTGGAGCGCATCATCGAAGAGGAGCGTAACATCATTCGGAGCCTCGAACTGAACGAAGTCACGCACCGCTTTGGCAAAGGCCAGGTTGGGCTCGATGGAATTTCATTCACCATCACGCGCGGTGAACTTGTTTGTGTGATGGGAGCCAGTGGCGCAGGCAAAAGCACGCTGATGCGGGTGCTTGCCGGTCAGCTTCAGCCGACGAGCGGCGAAGTTTTGCTTAATGGACAGTCTCTTTATCGAAATCTCGATGTGCTGAAGCAGTACGTCAGTTACATGCCTCAACAGGACGCGTTCGATGAGCATCTCACCATCGGCGAGAATTTGCAGTTCGCGGCGGCGATTCGCGCTCCGCATCTCTCGAAACGCGATCGCGTCCGGCGGTTGGATGCGAAGCTGATCGAGCTCGGTCTAAGCGAACGCCGCGACGCGGTGGTCGGCAGTCCCGAGAAAAAAACGTTAAGCGGCGGGGAGCGGAAACGGCTGAACATCGGACTGGATATGATCGGGATGTCAGACGTCTATCTCTTTGACGAACCAACCTCCGGTCTCTCGTCGAAAGATTCCGAGCACGTCATCGAAATCATCCGGAGCATGGCGCACAACAAGATCGTGATCGTTACGATCCATCAGCCGAGCTCGAAAATTTTCCAGATGTTTCAGAAGGTGATCCTGCTCGACAAAGGCGGCCGGCTCGTGTTTTTCGGCGCGCCTTCCGATGCGTTGCGATATTTCGCCGAAGCGGAACATCAACATCAATTCGGTGCTGAACTTGGCGCCTGTCCATCGTGTGGAACTACCCGGCCGGAATTTATCTTTGATGTGCTTGAGACGCCGCTGCGCGATTTGAGCGGTGATGTCATTTATGAGGAAAACAGCCGTGGACAACTTGTCCCCGCGCGCCGCTACGCGCCGGATTTCTGGCGCGACAAATACGAAGCGTTCCGATTGATCCAGGACGTAAAGCAAGTCTCGCTGCAACAAGAGGAAGCCGACCCGTTACCGGTTGCGCCGGTGCAACGAAAACGTTTGCCGCTGCGGTGGCACGATGAATGGACGCAATTTCGTACGCTGTTGCGCCGCGCTTTCACGAGCAAACTCCGCAACAAAGCAAACCTGGTAATCACCATAGGTGTCTCGCCGATCCTGGCGCTGCTAATCGGGACGATCCTTCGTTACTCAGAGACCGGCACGTATGATTTCGCCTCGGCGTATCATATTCCGACGTTTTTGTTTCTCGGTCTGATTGTCGCAATGTTCCTGGGCCTAACGAACAGCGCGGACGACATCATTCGGGACCGGCCGGTGCTGCAACGCGAGCGCAACATCAAGGTGCGCCTGTCCTACTACGTAATCTCGAAGACGATCACGCTGGGATTTTTCGCGCTCATTCAATGCGTTCTCTTTGTGTTGATCGGCAATTTCGTCCTGCAAATCCGGGGCATGTTCTGGATCGATCTGGCCATCATGTTCCTCACGGCGATGAGCGGGGTGGCGTTGGGTTTGGTGATCTCGTCACTCGTCGCTGACCCCAAAACGGCGGCCAACATCGTTCCACTGGTTTTGATTCCGCAGATCATCATGGGCGGCGCGCTCATCAAATACGAGGACATGAACCGGAACCTCGGCCTGCTTTATTCCTTCTCGCACTGGTTCGCCGAGCATCCGGACTCGGAAAAAACCAGAAAAACCGAGAGCAAGCTGCAGGTTCCACTTGTCTGTCAGTTTATTGCCATGCGCTGGTCGTACGAAGAAATCATCGTTGCCCAGGCCAAGCTCAATCCGCTGACGAAGCGCCAGGAGCGCGTGCATGACGAAATTCAAAAGCTCGCACCCAAAGCGGATACGCCTGCGCTACGGGCGCGCCTCAATGATTTGAAAGATGCATTGGCCCTGCTCTCTGGATTGGAAGGACCGTCGCCGCGCGATGTTGATCGATATCTAAAGCTGCTCGATCCGGTTATTGCCGGGAAGCAAAGATTCGATCGCTCGCTGTTTAAGAACGCCAAAGGCCCGGTCACTGCGGATCAACTCTACGTAAACCAGAAAGTGTCGGACCTGATCTCAAGAGCCGAGATGGAACAGACCGATTACCGCCGTGGCAGCAAGCCGAACGTATTCTTCGGCCTGGAGAAACGCTATTTCGGAATCGCCTTTGGCGTATTCACTTTCGACACCGCGGTCCTGTTCGCGTCCATACTCGTACTGCTGATCCTGCTTCACTTCATTTTGCGAAAACAACTGGAAGTCCGCAGAACCTGATTTGTCTCTGATTGCGACGGCGCCGTAGCGCACTCCTCCGGAATTTTATCAACACCGCGCTTCAGCCCGCTGACATCCCTGGTGATGATTGCAAACCGTTTTAGGGGGTTTTGTCGGTTAGCAAATGAAAACTGCTGAAGCAGTTTTGCATGTCTCATCGCTAAGCACCCAGCTAAAGCAGGGTGTTAATGAGAAGTTGCCCGCACAACGTCATCGGAAAAATATCAGGACATAATCAGCAAGCCAAAAACTAAACCTGCACGCCTTATCGTCGCTGCGAGGGAGCAGGATCTCGATATCTTTTAGTTCCATTGTCATTCCGAGCGAAGTCGAGGAATCTCTCGAATCACTTTTATGAGCAAACCGAAAACCAAACCTGCACGCCTCATCGTCGCCGCGAGCGAGCAGGATCTCGATATGGTTTAGTTCAATGTCATTCCGATCGAAGTCGAGGAATGTATAGAATCAATCTTATGAGCAAACCAAAAAACAAACCTGCACGACTCATCGTCGCC
>JAICUQ010000198.1 GCA_025935755.1 Chthoniobacterales bacterium
CGTACGCCGGCAACCGCTTCTGCAGCAAGCAAGTTACGCGTTGCCGTCTGGAAGAATTCCATCACCGCTTTGTCCTCCCACGATGGCGCATTCGCGACGTCAACGACGACGTGAGCGCCCGTGAGCACTTTCTCGACTCCTTCCCCGGTAAACGTATTGACGCCCAAGGACGGCGATGCAGGCGCCACTTCCTGGCCCCGGTGGCGCAGATTGTTCACCACTTTTCGTCCGATAAGGCCCGTGCCTCCGATGACCACGATTTTCATTTTGTTATTCATATGTTTTTCTCTTTCTGCTGCTTGATTTACGTACCGTACGGAAGACGCGGTCGATGTCAGGTAACTTAAGTTGCCTTTTTGGCTGGCTTATCGCGCGGGCGAATCCTTCGCGATTTGGCGGGAACGAGCAGGCGACGGAGCCTGGGCGGAATGCGCAGCACCACCTCAAACGCCCAACGCTCAACGGCCAAGTGGCGGATTGGTTTAGCGGCCGAGCGCGGTGTCCAAGCGTTTCAGGCTAGCCTTGGGCCAGAGCTCTTTCGTTTTGTAGTAATCCCGAAATGACGGCGTTCGCTTCGGCAGCTTGAGCCATTTCGCTTTCCAACGTGTGTAAATGTGGACGTCCGGTTCGAGAAGGGTGGGATTGTCGAGTGTTCCGACGCGCACAAACCGCAGATTGGGTCGTTGTCCGTAATCGCTCCAGACAGCGGTCTCGCATTTTGGACAGCGATAAATGTCGTGGCGACCATTCTCGCGCGGCACTAGTACCGGTACCGGATTGCCGCGGAGCAACTTGATCGCCTGCGTCTCGATGATCGCGTTAAGTACGAACGCGCTGCCAGTTAACCGCTGGCAGTCGTCGCAATGACAGCAGTGAACGAACATTGGCTTTTTAAGGAGCTGGTAGCGAACCGATCCGCACGCGCAGCCGCCGGTGAGTTTCCTTGTCATCGCCGGGCGAATTGCTTGTTAGGCACGAATCAGGACATCCCCATTCATCCGCTGTGACTGCTAATAGTGTGCGCCGATGTATTCCCACATTTGATGATGCCAGTACGGCCATTCGTGTCCGCCTTGAGGGCCCCAATCGTCCAGATGATGCGCGATGCCGCGGCTGCTGAGAACCTCAGACATGCGATAGGTAGGCCCGCTGTTCTCCCACGGACCACAGCCGGTGGCGAGATGAATATCGCAACCCGGGTACTGATGGAGATACCACGGGTCGCTCTGGTTAGACATGTAGTCGACCGGGTTATTGAAGTAGAAGTTGTCGTCGTACATGCCGTCCATCGAGTCGCGCATATCGTAAACGCCTGAGAGCGCGTAGCAGCGCTTCACGTGATCAGGATGTTTAAAGAGGGTGTTCGCTGCGTGAAAGGCGCCTAACGATGCTCCCAGTGTGGCGATTCCGATGCCTGGCGTCTGGCACTGCGAATCGATAAAGGGAAACACTTCGTTCGCTACATACGCGTCATACTGTGCCTGCATCCAGCTTCGATGATAAGGATGCGCTCCTTTGTTTTGAAACGAATCGCTGTTCACACTGTTGATGCAGAAGATTCGAATTCGTCCCTGTTCGACGTAAGGGCTCAGCGTGCGAATCATTCCCTGGCCTTCCATCTCCCATTCATCGCCGCAGCTCGTGGGGAAGGCGAGGATGGGCGCGCCGTAATTTCCATAGATAGCAACGCCCATATACCGATTAAGGCGGTCCGAGTACCAACATTGATGATCACGATGCATGGCTTGGGAGGATAGCTGGTCGATAGTCAGGCTCAAGCCTGCTGTGTGGTCAGTGCAACGGGTGCCGAATCCAGAGTGTAGGCGCTGCCTCCTTGCGGCGTGATTCCATCGCCACGGGGGGCGTCGCGTCTGCGAATGCAGTGACACGGTCGTTTGATACAAGCGCTGCATGGCAACATTCACGGCGGTATGTGCAAATCCGCGTTTCCGAATTTCCTGACATTTTGTGAATCCAAACCGCGCGGGCGCTGCATCTCACAATGCAGAACCTCACGCGGTTTATGGAAAAACTTTTGCAGGACATCCGGTTCGGTTTTCGCCAATTGATGAAGCAACCCGGGTTCGCCGTCCTTGCCATCACCTCGATGGCGCTCGGCATCGGGGCGAACACCTCGATCTTTAGTTTGGTCGATACAGCTTTGCTGCGACCGCTCGCGGTGAAGGAGCCTTCCCGGTTGATGGAGCTTTACGGCACGATTAATAATGGCGCAGAATGGTCGCTGCAGTCGTACCCGAATTACAAAGATTACCGTGATCGTAACACTGTCTTCTCCGGTCTTTTCATTTATCGCGTTGTCGTTAGCGGGCTCACCGTCAACAACACCAGCCAGCGTGTGTGGGGGTATCTCGTCTCCGGGAATTATTTCGATGTTCTTGGGGTTAAGCCGATGCTCGGCCGGGCATTCTTACCAGAAGAGGATCAGACTGCTGACTCGCACCCCGTTGCTGTGATCAGTTACAATTGTTGGCAGCGGCGTTTTGCCGGCGATCCTGAGATCGTCGGAAAGAGCGTTGAGTTCAACAGCCGGCCTTTCACGATTATTGGCGTGGCGCCGAAAGGTTTCATCGGCACCGAGGTAGCCTATGACCCGGAGATGTTCATTCCGGTGATGATGGCGAAGACTATCGAGCCTGGCAGCACGTGGCTCGAGAGGCGCGATTCGAATAATCTGTTTACTGTGGGCCGGTTGAAGCCCGGCGTCTCGTTCGAGCAGGCGAAGGCAGAGTTGGCAACGTTGACTGCGCAACTGGCAAAAGACTATCCGGAGAACGTTGGCCGCGGCATTCAGCTTGGGAAACCCGGCTTGTTCATTCCCGATATTGCGAATTCGGTCTTCGCTTTTACTGGAGTCCTCGCGGCTATTGGTTGCCTGGTGATTTTGCTCGCATGCGTGAACCTGGCCAATCTTCTCCTGGCGCGCGCAACGGAACGGCGGCGTGAAATTGCGGTGCGGCTGGCGGTTGGCGCAAGCCGCCAACGACTCGTCAGGCAGCTGCTCACTGAAAGCCTGCTCATCTCGCTTGGCGGCGGTACCGCCGGCGTATTTCTCGCCGCTGCAATCAATACCGCTGTGCGAAACATTCGGTTGCCGAGCGACATTACTTTGCTGTTCGATTTGCGCACTGATTGGCGGGTGCTCACGTTTGCGCTGGTACTTTCAATCGCGACCGGAATTCTGTTCAGTCTTATCCCAGCGCTGCAATCGTCGAAGCCGCAACTCGTCCCGGCGTTGAAAGACGAATCATCGATGGCTGGATTTCGGCGCTCCAACCTTCGTAACTTGCTCGTCATCGCGCAAGTCGGTCTCTCGTTAGTCCTGCTTATCAGCGCTGGCCTTATTGTGCGCAGTTTGCAAGCGGCTCAGAAAATGCGGCCTGGGTTCAATCCTGAAAAGGCAGTCGCAATTTCTTTCGATGTCAGCCTGGGAGGCTATGACGAGGTACGCGGCCGCGCGTTTCAGAAGCAGGTTCTCGAGCGAGCCCGGGCGCTGTCGCAAGTCGAATATGCTGCGCTGACCGACAACCTTCCGCTCGGTCTCAACTACAACAGCAGTAGCATCTATGTCGAAGGTACCGAGTTCAAAGGCGCCAGCACGTTGCCGATAGCAATCCGAATCGAAAGCACCCCTGGCTATTTCGATGCGATGGGCATCCCGCTGCGGGGTCGCGATTTTCGTGATGACGAAAACAAGAAAGAAAGTCGCGTCGCGATTGTCAACGAGACCTTCGTGAAAAAGTTGCTCAATGGACAGGACCCGATCGGTCGCCGCTTCAACTGGCATGGACCGAAGGATCCGTTGTTCGAGATTATTGGCGTGGTCCCGGACGGAAAATACAACTCGTTAGGCGAAGATCCCAGGCCTGCGCTCTATACGCCGCTGTATCGGGATTACACTGGTATGGTTACGCTCGTCGCTCGCACACGAGCTGATCCGCGGCAGGTGTTAGGTTCGTTGCGAACCATAGTGCAAGAACTCGATCCCTCGATTTCCGTTTACGCTGCAAAAACGCTCAAGGAACACATGGGGACGTCACTTTTCCCGGCGCGCATGGCTGCGATCGCGCTGGGTAGTTTCGGTGTTCTCGCGCTGATTCTCGCGGCGGTCGGCATCTATGGTGTCATGTCGCATGTGGTGGCGGGACGCACGCGGGAGATCGGATTGCGCATGGCGCTTGGCGCTCAGCTTTCCGATGTGCAAAAGCTCATT
This sequence comes from Chthoniobacterales bacterium, assembly GCA_025935755.1. Taxonomy (GTDB): domain Bacteria; phylum Verrucomicrobiota; class Verrucomicrobiia; order Chthoniobacterales; family UBA10450; genus Udaeobacter. Next base: position 4,232 of record JAICUQ010000198.1, read on the forward strand.
CTGAAACAGGGAATGTTCCTTGCCGGGACCGGTTCGTTGTGTGGATTGCTTCTTGCCTTGGGCGGCACACGCATGATGAAGAGCCTCCTTTACGGCGTGAGCACGTCCGATCCGGTTACCTTTTCATCTGTCGCCTTTCTGTTGGCAGGAATTGCCTTCCTTGCGTGCTGGATTCCGGCGCGCAGAGCAAGTCGCGTCGAGCCAATGACTGCGTTGCGTGCGGAGTAGGTTCTGATCTGGAGGATGGTGCTGCTGCAACGCGCTTTCTTTTACCAATCCCGCGCGACGAGGAGGTCGCGTGTACGTCAAAGAAACGCCGAACGCCCAACGCTGAACGTCCCACGCCCAATGTAAGCGGCGCTGTTTCCGCTTTTACTTCAAGTCGGCCTTCTTACTTTGCTTCATGAGCAGGGCGTTTGTTAAGGAAGATGTTGATCCTCCGGAACGCAGCGGGCGAAAGCGATCGGCGTCAGGGTTGCCGCCGGGAGCGACCAATTATATTACCGAGCGTGGAGCGAAACGTTTGCAGGACGAACTGAACCAACTGCGGTCAGCAAACGGCAGCAGAGAGCGCATCACCGAATTAGAACAGATTTTGGCATCGGTTCAGGTTGTTCAGCCGGCGAACGCGCCACGGACTAGTGTTGCATTCGGCGCAACGGTCACGGTCAAAGATGAGAAAGGCGCGACGCAAACATTCACCATCGTTGGCGTCGACGAACTGAATTTCGAACGTGACGGGGTTAGTTGGATTTCTCCGGTCGGCAAGGCGTTATTGGCTGCGGATTTGGGTGCGTCGATTAAGCTCGACGACGGACGAAGCGTGAAAATTGTGAAAATCGAATATCGCGGACGCGACGAATGACCCGCCTTCGCACAAGGCTATGGCGGGCAAGCACGCCTGCCGGTTTAGACAATCAACGGCGGGGATTATCTCTGCAGCCCACTGATAGCGCCAATCCGAACCAACTTACTGCAAAGCAATTGCGGGCTGTTGTTTGCGCAAAATATATTTTTGAATTTTGCCGGTCGCAGTTTTTGGCAACTCGTTAACGAATGTGACGCTGTGCGGTGCTTTGAAATGCGCGAGGTTCGCGCGCGCAAAATCGAGCAG
>JAICUQ010000162.1 GCA_025935755.1 Chthoniobacterales bacterium
GCGGAAGTCATCACGGGCCTGGACACGGCGTTCAAACATTTCGAAGAGAAGAGTGAGAAGGCGTGGGAGTGATTGGAGCTTGGTGATCACTTATCGGTGATCACTGATCGGCGATCCGGCGTGCACTCGCCACGGTGAGCAAGCTTCGTCGCGCCATCCCGTCAGCGATTTGCACGCGCGATTCTTTGCGCGTAATACGCGAAGAATGCTTGAACCGTCTGCTGACGAGATCCGCGATTGGGGAAATTCGGTCACTCAATTCATTATTGAATATCTCGGCGGCCTTCGCGACCGGCCGGTGTACCGGCAGACGTCTTCACGTGAGATCCGAGGCGGCCTCGATTCGAAGCTTCCGATCAAAGGAACTGATTTTGATTCGCTCCTGAAAATTTTTCGCGACTCGATCGTTCCGTTTAGCCGGCAGAACGCGCATCCCCGGATGTTTGGCTATGTGCAATCGCCCGGCACGGCGATCGGTGCTTTCGCCGATCTGCTTGCTTCGACGTTGAACGCCAACCTTACGATCTGGCGTTCGGCGCCGGCCCCCGTAGAACTCGAGCGCGTCACGATCGATTGGATCCGCCAAATCCTGGGATTCCCCGCTGAAGCTCTCGGCCTTTTTGTCAGCGGCGGATCGATGGCCAATCTCGCTGCGCTTGCTGCGGCGCGCCAGACAAAACCAGATTCGTTAGGCCGATTGCGCGTGTATGCATCCACGGCGACGCATTTTTCCATAGCCAAGGCTGCGGCACTTTTGGGAATCGGCCGGGAGAATGTGCGACACATCGCAGTCGACGCTCGTTTTGAAATGCGGGTGGACGACCTGGTTGCAGCGATTAAAGCAGACCTCGAAGCCGGCTGCACTCCATTTTGCGTCGTAGGAAACGCCGGAACCGTGGATACCGGCGCAGTGGACCCGTTAGGCGACATTCGAGACGTTGCCAACCGGTTCCAGCTCTGGCTGCATGTGGATGGTAGTTACGGCGCATTTGCCATCCTGGCACCCTCCGCCAGAAAATTGTTCGCAGGTATGGAGCAGGCGGATTCAATCGCGTTGGATCCTCATAAATGGCTTTACCTGCCGGTGGACGTTGGGTGTGTGATTTACCGCGACGCCGAATTTGCTCACGCCGCCTTTGCTCACGAGGCCGAGTACACCCGGATGTTTGGTGAACAAGCAGACGAAGCGTTTGTTTGCTGGGATTACGGGCCGGAGTTATCCCGGCGATTCCGCGCGCTCAAAGTGTGGATGTTGTTGAAGGGAGTGGGACTCGATGGGTTAGGCGAAGCAATTGAAGGCAATCTTGCGTGCGCACGTCATTTCGAAGCAATGGTGCAAGCCAGCGACGACTTTGAGATGGCCGCGCCGGTCGAGCTTTCGATATTTTGTTTTCGTCACGTGCCGGCGCACCTTAGAGATGAATCGCCTAAAGTGATCGATGCTTTCAATGAACGCCTGTTAGTCGCGTTGCAGCGGGATGGGAGCTCATATCTGTCCAACACGACGTTGGGCGAGCGGTTCGCGCTGCGCGGTTGCGTGTTGAATTATCGGACAACATTGCGCGATATGGAGATCCTGCTCGACGACCTGCGCCGCGTGGCAAAATCGATACCGACTTCTATCTAGAAAAGGAAGAAGCAGTTTAGAGTCAGCCACATTGAACTGGGTCAGCGTTGCTCGTGGCGTGTGAGTTTCACGCGCACGCCAATGGAGTACACCAGATAATACCCTATCAAGCCGGCAGCGACTGCCAGAGAAAGCTGTGTGCCGGAAGCGGTGATCAGCCAATGCTGACCGGCAGCAGCGGTGCTGGCAGAGTGAGTGGCGCGCCACCAGCCGTACACCACGCGTGCTGCGATGGCGAAGACAATGATGAATGCGAGCCAGCGGCTTGGAGTGTAGAAAAGTCCTTCGGATCGGTTTTCCCAACGTGTCAGGGCCAGCCCCAGCAATCCGAGAATGCCTCCAATGACAATTCCAATCAGAGCGAATCGAAAAGCTGATTCGATCCAAAAGGAAATCAGCAAAGTGAATGAGAGAAAGAAGACGGTGGACAAACCCGTCATCCACACGTTGAAGCCGGCGACCCAACGCCGGCCTTGCCGGCGCGCAGTGCCTGCGCGGTAGCGCAAAGCGAGTGAAAGCAAGACCACGCCGGCGAAAGCGAGCAGAACAAAAAGCAGCAGCGCAAAAATAATGACGGGCACGACACAATTAAAGTAAGGGAGAAAAAAGAGGAAAGTAAGAAACTACAGAACGGCGCTCACGGAGTGATCGGCCTACCTCCAGGAGGGCGCAGCGTTGGCGTTAAATTCGATTAAATGATGTGATGATGCGTGTTCTTACTTTCGGGGTCGCGATTGGGATTGCGTTCGCGGGATTTGTTTCGGCAGAGGAGAACGTGGCTGCGGGGTGGGCTGACACCAACGTGCGGGCAGTACAGGAAAGATTGCGCGAGGCCGGGTTGTACTTTGGCGAAATCGACGGTGCTTACAGCAGCGAATTGGCTGCTGCGCTTGGGCGTTACCAGATACGCAACGGTCTGCCGATCACCGGCCAGCTCGATCAGGAAACCAGCAAGGCTTTAGGCGCGAAGCCAGCAGTCACCACGACCGCTGACGATCGCACGAAGAGTTCCGAAACATGGCGACGGTTGCGCATGGGCGAACAGCAAAACTCGACGAACACGCAACCCACGCGATCGCCTGAAGCCAACGTGACTTCTCAATCAACGACCGAAATCCAGCCGCGCTCGGCGCCCGCGGCTACACCGGACGTTGCGTCAGATGGTCGTACAATGGGTACGGAACGGTTGCGCGACTATATCGGAGCATTTGTGCTCGCGGGATTGGATCCCCATGTCGGCTCGGAGACCGAATTTTTTGCGGATCGGGTCGAGTACTATGATGAGGGCGTGATGGATCGGGAAAAAATTCGGAAGGATTTGCAACGTTACGCGGCGCGATGGCCGGATCGGCGTTTCTGGGTGGACGGCGAGATCCACGTCGAGCCGCAGGACGGAAGTCGCATACGGGTCACGTTTCCGCTCCGGTACGATTTGCGTAATGGCGCGAAACATTCATCCGGCAAAATCAATAAAACGCTTGTTGTGAAACAGGATGGCGACGATCTGCAAATCGTCGCGGTCAACGAGCGGAAAGCAGATTAGAACGGCATTTTTCAAACACCGTTCGCGAATGGCATGCGAGTCGGCCGGCCGATAGCAGATCACGTGTTGTGCTAGAGAGAATCCAAATGTGCCCGGATCGGATCTGGAAATGATGGAATCTGCAAACCTCGCCCTTCGGGCTTCCCGCGCTTATGGTTTGGGTTGATCCTTTGCGCTCGCGACTGCTGCGTTTTCGCGATCGTGCTCTGTTGTTTCAGAAGTTATGTCTTCGGCAGGTTGATAATTCTCAACGGGTCGTGCAGTCTCGGTTTTGAGGGCAGGCTCTGAGGGTGTTTGCGTTTGAGGGGGTGCTGCCGCGGCGTCTGTTCGCCGCGTCCAAATGCTCGACCTGGTCGATTCGGCGGAAGCACGCGCTTCCCAGGGACGCGAGCCGGTTTCATCGGATTTTACTGCTGCCGTTTCAGGGTCGGCTTCATGCGAGCTCGGCTCGCCTTCAATCAGTGCATCATCTGGTACTACGATGAGTTCTTTGCCGACGTGGAGATCGGCATCGGCGCGCACATAGCCGTGGAGGCGTGCGCGCTGCGGGTTGAAGATGTTCTCCAATTTGCCGCGAACGCCTTCGCCTACGATGAAACCAACGATTGTCCCGTCTCTGCCATTGATGAGCATGTCATCGATCACGCCGAGCAATCGTCCGCTGCGCGTGACCATTTTGTGACCGATGATGTCAGACATTCGCGGCAGATTGTCGAGTTCAGCCAATTCCTGCATGGAAGATCCACGCACAGTCATCGCATCGGGACCGATCGAATATACAGAGGAAGCGGGAATCATCCGTCGCTTTCCTCCACTGCCAACAATGGTTTCGCCATGGACGACGATAAAGCCGGCGACGCGCTCGCCGTCGCGTTGCACGATTATTTCCCTGATCTTGCCGAGACGCTCCGCCGCTTCCATGTCGATCACGGAACGCCCGATTAATTGACTTCCCCTGATCATTTCGATATCACGTTAAACGCTCAGCAAGCGATCGAAGAACGTGCGATAACGCTGCAGCGCCACGCGCAAATCTTCTGTTGAAACATTGTCGCCGCGACCCCATTGACCTTCGAGCTTTGAACGTTCCTCGGCAAAGCTGCTGGCCACGCGTTTGATGACATCAGCCACAAGCGCGTCGCCCTGCTCTACTGCGCGACGGGGTTCATCCACAAACGCTGTCTGAATTTCGTTCCAACGATTGCGAAAACTGGTCGCCTCGTTTTCAGGAAACAACGGCGTTGATTTATCAATGTTCGGCGGTTTTCCCGTTGTTCCTTCACGTCGTTCCAGATCTTTTATTACTTCTTTTATCGAACTTGCACGATCACCGGGCGCTTTGTTGCCGGGAATGTCCCTCACCGGCTGGTCAGTCTTCGTGTCCATTTTAGTACACCTTCTCCGAGTATGTTGCTGGCTCTGCTGTCTCCAGTAGTTCTTCAAATAGTGAGCGGTAATGGACCATCGCCTGCCGAATGTCTTCTGTTGTCGCTTTGCCGGCATTGTTGCGCACAGCGATGTCTCGCGCCGCGCGGTAATTGCTCACCACGTTGGGGTGATCCACCGAAATATCTGCCGCACGCTGCTCGAAATCTCCGATCGGATAACCACGGGTCTGCATCACTTCCTTGACCAAAATATCCGCGTCAGCAGCTGCCTGCGAAGGTTCATCGACAAAGCGCGCCTGTGCTTTCTTCCAGGAATCGGCAAAGCGCGCCTGCTCCTCTGGCGTAAGCGCGCGAATCTTCAGGCTACGTACGCGCTTCTCGCGGGCCTCCAGTTCCGCCTCGGCCTTTCGTTCGTCTCCGAACTCGCCGACAGCCCGTCGGAACTCAGAGCCGTACTTGTGCCGTAACGCCGCCGACCGGCGACGACCGATCAAAATCAAAATCGCCACCGCAATGACCACGATGAGGAGCACCAGAATAAGTATCGTCGTCGTATTCACCTGTTGTTGCTGGCGTTGCGATTTGCAGCGTCCTGCCTAAAAACGATTCGGAATTCATCGCGCGTTTGCGTTCATGGAATTGCCGAATGTTTGCCACGCCTCGCACAGGGCGTTCCGGGTAAGCGTTGTTTGTAGCGCAGTCGTATAGCCCGACGGGCAAACGGGACGGGTTCGCCCTACAATCATCGCGTGCGCCAGTGGCGCAGAACGCGGTGGCAGGGAGTAGCGGTCGCATGTTTCGCCGTCGTGGCGATCAGTTGGCGCCGCCGCAAATGCGTGAGCGCTGTATGGACGGCGCTTTTGGAGAGGCCTGTTGCATCAGCAATCGTGCGCACACTGGCGTTGACGCAGGGCGACTTGCAGCGTGCAGTCTGTCGGAAGAGGTGCAGGTAAACGATGAACGCGGCAGGCCTTTGATCGTGTCCGATTAAATCGCGCATCAGCACGTCGAGTACGTAATCGTCGATGGAAACGATGCGTTTGAAACGAGGATTTCGAAGTGACAAGTGACGAGAACAGATTAGACGCTGTCCGCTTAAACGGACAGCAGTTTCTGATGCGGAAACGCGGTGAATTCTCGACGAGGCTATATCGGCCAAATTAAGTTCAACCCACCATGATCAAACAAATCAAATTCGTCAGCATCCCGGTAGCCGACCAAAACCGCGCTCTCGGTTTTTACACAGATAAACTCGGGTTCACGATCATTACGGATCAACCATTTGATGAGAAGCAGCACTGGATCGAGTTACGAATTCCAAAAGCAGAAACGCGCGTGGTTTTATTCACGCCGGAGGGTGACGAAAAGCGGATCGGGTCATTTATGAACATGTCATTTGCCTGCGATGACGTCGATAAAACGTATGAGGAATTGAAAAAGCGCGGCGTGGAATTCGAGGGTCCACCGGAGAAACAACCATGGGGCACTTACGCGATGTTCAAGGACAGCGAAGGCAATCGATTCGTCGTTTCATCTAACTGAAACAATGCGGAGCGTCGGCAGGGCGGGCCCGCGGATGGCGGGACACGCCGAGATCACGACGGGAGTGGTCGCCTCTCCCTGAAGAGCGGCGCGGCATCCAAGGGAAGTAATCGCCCTGCCTGAAATCCGCGAGCGGCGCGCCTAACAACCACGCAGTACCAAATTACTTTTTGCCGGCGCGCGTGTAGGCGATTTCCATGGTTTTCTTTTCCTGGCCACCATGGGTTTCATACCATTCGAGGGTCATGTGATCCTTGTCGGCCAGTTTTATCTCTTCGCGCACTGGCATTTTCATGCCAGGCATCGTTTCTATCTCGCTGGTGTAGGTGAGCGTCTTGGTCGCGGGATCGTAGGTGCCATTGGAAAATTGGATGCCGGTTCCCATGTTGTCGATCCAGGACGCGACAAACTTTTGTTTCGCGTTGTCATAGCCCTCAAGGCCCATCCCTTTGAATTGCATTTCTTTCATTTTGCCGGTTTCATCCGGCATTTGCATTTTGCCTGTCACATCCATCTCAACGAAGCGGCCGCCCATGATGGTTTTGCGCGTGGCGGTGCCTTTTGATTCCTGCGGCTTGGCATTCGGGTCCGGATTCATCCACATCTTGATGTTGAAAGTCCAGTTACCGTCCATGCTGGAGAGAAGTTTGTGGTTATCGTTGAGCTTCGACATTTCCATCATCTGTTTCATCATTTCCTGCGGATTCGGCTGACCCGTTGCATTAGCTGCCTGGCTGGCAGGCATCGCCGATCCAGTTGCGGGCGACGCAGCGGGGCTCTGCGCAAACGAGGAAGTCGCAACGATTGTTGCCAAAAGAATTGCGAGCAGCGATGTAGGTGTTTTCATCATGGCATCTTGCCAGCGTTCACCAGCGAATGGCAAGTGTGATCGGAGTTATTTCATACGACGGGACAAACCGTTGTTCCCAAAGCGGTGTCGACCCTGCGCAGTCCAAAGCGGTTGCGCCGGGAAAAAAATGAACACGGTGATCGCGCGGGAAATGTATCGGCGTAAGATTCCGGCCATGAAACCAGAGAATCCGACGATTGAAATTTGTCCCGGAATCACGCGCCGGACGGTCGCACACGGTGAACACATGTACCAGATGCTCGCTACATTAGCCGCGGGTAGCCACATGCCGGCACACTCGCATCCGCAGGAACAGATCGTTCATATTCTCGAAGGCAAAATGCGCTTAATTGTAGAAGGCGTGCCGCATGAACTTTCAGCCGGAGATTCGTTTTATCTCGCGAGCAATGTTTCACACGGCGTCGAAACTCTCGCGGCGACGCGCGTGCTCGACACGTTTAGTCCGCCGCGAGGTGATTACCTGGCGATGGACCGGAAGGTTCTCCATGGTGCGTTGTAA
>JAICUQ010000246.1 GCA_025935755.1 Chthoniobacterales bacterium
AACAACATCGACAATTTATTTACCGCAGAGGACGCGGAGTTCGCAGAGCAGAATCACAGGATTACCTCTTCAACCAAACCCAGGACCTTTCGACGCAACCCGTGTTTCTGCGCGGTGAACTTCCATTGCGGCACCGATGATCGCATCGGTCCGTTCATTTAACTTCTTCATAATCTCTGCGCGCTTTGTGCCCTATGCGGTTAAATAGTCATTCGTAGCGAAGTGCCGCGACCGGATCGAGGCGTGACGCCGACCAGGCGGGGGCGAAACCGGAGAATAAACCGGTGAGAATTGAGACAGCCATGCTCACAATGACCAGACTAAGTGAAAACTGGATCGGAAAAGAGGGAAACGCCTTGCCGATGCCAGTGCACATAAGATAGGCAACGCCGAGTCCAATGAATCCGCCTAACAGACACAGCGAAGTGGACTCGATCAGAAATTGAAGGAGGATCGTCCGTCTGCGTGCACCGAGCGCTTTGCGCGTTCCGATTTCGCGCGTGCGTTCTTTCACGCTCACAAATGTGATATTCATGATCCCGATTGCGCCGACAAAAAGCGAAAGACCGGTGATAAAAAGACCGGCGATAGCGATCGAGTTCTTGATTGGATCCAGCGTGCTTTTCAGCGCCTGTTGTTCGTTGATGCTGAAATCGTCTTTCTTCTCCGGCGACAACCCGCGCACGCGCCGCATGACTCCAGTGAGCTCGTCTCTAGCTTCGGCGAGTTTCGTTTTGTCCTTCACTTTGACGAGAATGTCGGAATCGCTTTTAGCGCTGAAATATTTATGAAATGCGGGCAAGGGCATGACTACAATCGAGTCCAGACTGAATAGTCCCAAAAATGTGCCCTGTCGTGAGATCACCCCGACCACCCTGAAAGGTTGTCCATTGATCAACACCGATTTTTCAATCGGACTCTCAGAAGGAAACAGCGCATCCGCCACATCGTAGCCGATCACGCACACATTGGCGCCTCCCCGGGACTCGACATCGTTGAAAAAGCGCCCCTCTTGGAAATCAAAAGTCGAAGTGATGAGATAATCCGAAACGGTTCCCCTGATCAGAACGTTGCTGACTTCGCTTTGCCCGTACTTCACGCTGCGCAGCAAACTCGAAGTGGGTACGGCAATCACGAGATTCGAATTGGGGGTCGCATCGATGATGCGGTTGATTGGCTCGGCGTATTCGGTCTTGATCTTTTTCCGGTCCCGGAAGTTCCACCAGTCGTCGACGCGTTTCCATGGCCATTGCGAAACGTAGAGAACATCGTCGCCAAAAATGGCCATGCTTTTGTCGAATCCAACCTGGATGCCGCCGATGGCAGTACCCATGAGCGTGACGGCGACAATCCCGATGATGACGCCGAGCGCGGTGAGGGTTGAGCGTGTTTTGTTAGAACGCATTTGCGCCGCGGCGATTTTCCAGCTTTCGCTGAGCTCGTACAGGAAACGTTTCATCGGTACACCACAGCATCGCCAGGCAGGGGATCTTCCACCGGCAAGTTTTCGATGCCGCCGAATCCGTCGTCGTCGCTCTCAATTATTCCATCGCGCAAGCGGACGGTGCGCCGCGCATGATTGGCGATATCGGCTTCGTGCGTAACGAGAATAATTGTGTGTCCTCGCCGGTACAGATTTTCGAAAAGTGCCATGATTTCATCGCCGGTTTTCGAATCGAGATTGCCGGTCGGCTCGTCGGCGAGGATGATGGATGGATCGTTTACCAGGGCTCGCGCGATCGCGACGCGCTGGCGTTGTCCCCCGGACAACTCGTTAGGTTTGTGATACAGGCGATCGCCGAGACCCACCTCGCGCAACACGTGGGCAGCCCGTTCACGGCGTGTTTCCGGATCGACGCCGGCGTAAACGAGAGGGAGCTCCACATTGTGCAAACTGTCAGCGCGCGGAAGTAAATTGAATGTTTGAAAAACAAAACCGATCTCGCGATTGCGAATGCTTGCCAGTTCGTCATCCGCCATGCTGGAAACGTCGCGACCGTTAAATTCGTATCGCCCCGAACTCGGCGTATCGAGGCAGCCCAGCATGTTCATCAGCGTCGATTTCCCGCTGCCACTGGGGCCCATGATCGCGAGATACTCATTGCTGCGGATCTGCAACGACACGCCTCGGAGCGCGTGCACAATCTCTTCTCCCATCACGTAGTCTTTTGTGATGTTCTCGATGTCGATGACAAGCGGACTGTCCAGTCCGCTTGGAGTGACGAGTGACATGTGACCAGTGATTAAAGAGGAGTGACGAGTGACAGGTGATCAGATGAGTTATTGGCGTGCCGAGAGTCTGCGACGCAACGCGTTCAGCATTCGCCGGACCTCCAGAATCAGCACAAACACCGGGTCGGCGGCAGGTTTTGCGCAGAATTTCAGCTCAACGCTTAAAACCAGCTGTGTGTCGAGTTTCGCGACGGATCCCTCTGCGTGTGAAATCGGCTGAATGAATTCGCCCGTCGTGTGGCGTGCTTGTCCTTCCGCAATATTTGATGGAATCGATACCGCAGCACGTCGCATCTGAGCAATGAGCCCGAACTTTTCAACGACCGGAAAATTCCGGGTGAGCTCATATGTCAGTTTCGCGAGGTCGATTGACTTCTGCCAAACCACTAGATCTTTGTAACTGCGAGTATTATTTGAGTTCATACTGAAGGTTGTAACAAGACCGGTCGTCCCTTGTCACTCGTCACTCATCACTCGTCACTCATCACTTTGTCACTTCCTTGTCATAACTGACCTTTGCGCCTTCTTTTAATTTCCGGCTGATTGCGCTGTAACTGCCTGAGATGACTTCGTCACCGGGTTTGATGCCGGTTTTGATTTCCATGTAGGAATCGTCGGCAATACCTGTGGTCACCTTTACCATTTGCGCTTTGTTGCCGTTTTTAAGGAAAACAACCTTGACCAGCTTCTCGCGTTCCTCTTTCTGCGCCTGCTTCTCAAGGCGATCATTACTCAGTTCCGCTTTGTTATCGTCCTTATCGCGCGCGGCAACCTTTTGCTTTTGTTTTTCGATTTCCTCCGGGCTGAGGTGGCTGTCTCCGGTGCGAATCGTCACGCTTTGCATGGGAACAGCGACTGCATCCCTGACCATGTTTGTCTCGATATCGGCAGAGCAACTCAGTCCCGGGCGCAAGGCAACAACGTGGTCGTCGACGCGACTTTTTACCTCGAAATTTGTGACTTCCTCCTGAGTACCTGCTCCGGTTGTCTTCCCGGTGTTTGCGATTTGCTGCACCACGCCTTTGAATTTGCGGTCGCCGTACGCATCGATCTTGATGTTTGCTTTATCGCCAAGTTTCA
>JAICUQ010000215.1 GCA_025935755.1 Chthoniobacterales bacterium
CCATTGTGGTGTGGCTGCCTCCGGAACGTCTCCCGGCGGAACAACGGCGCCACCATGCGTACCGCTCCCTTTTCACGGCGTCCCGGATTATAGATCATCTGCCGCCCAAGAGAAGCAACATTTCATCCGCGACCTCACTGTGGCAGGGCGTTGCGCAGTGCCAGGGAGGGGACTCGAACCCCTATGGATTTCTCCACCAGATCCTAAGTCTGGCGCGTCTGCCAATTTCGCCACCCTGGCAAATACAAGCTGGTTTGCAACTTACGACAAAATTCACCAGTCGTCATTGCGAGTATGTTGGCAGTACATCGACGCCATCTTGAGGCGTATTCGCGAACCGCTTGCCAACCTCAGTGCCAGTTTGAATAACTTGGTCACTCAATTTGGCAAGGAAAGTAATGGTAAATCCATTTCCGCGGGCGTCTCGGGTAACGCCACACCGTCGGCGGCGACAAATTATTATTGACAATTCTCGGCACAATTTCTTAAACAACGTGCGCCCCGAGAAATGTTGGTCCCCCCAATGGAAGAGAAGCAGCGAACGAATGTGCTCGTCTTTAGTTGGGGCTCACTGCCAGCAGACGCGCTCAACCAAAACACTATGCGCAGGCTTCAACTCATCGCAGATCGAAGAGCAGTGAGTATCGAGCAAGTGATTTCCGGGGCCTTGGATTGGATGCTCGGGACTCCCGGAGCCGAGTCCAGGATTTATGCCAACGTTAATCCTTCGCTGTTCAAACCATTCCGCCGCGCGAGGAAGCAAAGCCGTTGACATAGCGTTGACGTTATGAGCGTCCGGAATAGTCCGGTTTCTGTCGTCAGCGTTCGCAGATGCGCGATGGTAACAACTCATCAGCCAGGCGTTGTGATAAATCCCAAGTCTGGCGCTGCCAATTTCGCCACCCTGGCGGGACAATTTCCGATTCTAGATTTGCGATTTTTGATTGCAAGGAGCCGCCGATCGGTCTGGCGCTAATGGGTTGCGCACATGTTCCAACTAACGCACTGCAGTCTACGTCTTTCGTGTCATTCCCCCAGCGGCCCAAAACCACTGAAGTGCTGAATGAGAACGCGATGTTGCCCATGCGTGTCCTGCACAAAGTCAGGGCTTGTCGTTAGGCCATAGGCCACAATCGCCTGTTTGTAGGCGTTGTACTGCGTTTTGTTGCCAACGAAAATCCGATCCTTCGCTGCAGTCGGATATACATAGTAAATTCTTCCTTTGTATCCGACTTCTGAAACTTGTCCGGGCGGAAGTTCGCTCACGCGCTGTTGCTGGTCCGGCGTGGTTACCGGTTTTTCCCTGAATCCGGATTGCACCAGCAACTGTTCCTTTTGAGATGCCGCACTGGGACCGACGGACGTGCTTTGGCATGCAACCATGAGGCCAGGCAGTAATGTGGCGAGGATGAAATTTGTAACCGTTTTCGTGTAAGCTTTTGTTTTCATGCGCGTTCAATTCTTTGACTATTCCATAAATGCTGTGTCGCAGTTGAGCGGCGGTCAATAACGCGAAAACAATTGCGTATGCCGCTATGTCGAGTTCTGGGATGCAGGCGATGTGCCCGCCGCTGATTTGGCATCAGCGGGAGCGGGAGCTGCTGCTGCCGCCGCTGCCTTAGCCGCTGCGGCTTTAGCCGCCGCTTCAGCGGCAGCCTTCTTTTTGGCTTCAGCCGCAGCTGCCGCATCTGCCAGATTTTTGTCAACGGTAGCTGCTTCGAGCGGATGAATTTTATGATAGTACTCGTTCGATTTCGAAAGTTGCTCTTTGCGTTGGAGTAAATGATCGAACCGCTCGCGCTGACTCAGCTCAAATTCCTTGTCCATTTTGATCGCCTCGAATGGACAGACCTCGACACAAATCTGACAGCTCATGCAAACCGAGATGTCGATGTCGAATATCTTCGGGTAAAACTGTGGTTTGCCCATGTAATCGGGCTTTTTGTCCTCGCTCTTGACGATGTAAATGCATTGCGGCGGACATTCTTTTTCGCAGATCTTGCAGGCCACACAGCGCAATCCCGCCTGCGAATCGCTTCCGTCGTAAACCAGGAATGGAAAATTCCGGTAATTCTCCGCAAGAGGAATCCGTTCCTCCGGGTATTGCACCGTAATCAGGCGCTCCTTGTCGAAATAACTTCCGACAAAGTTGCGTGCCGTGACGGCCATTCCTTTGAGTATGCCTGTGCCAATCATCACTTCGCGATCGTTAAATCGTTAAATCCTTAAACCGGCTCATCGATCCACTTCGCCCATTACGATATCGATGCTGCCGAGGATTACCATTACATCAGCCACAGTGTGACCGAGACATAGATCCTCGAGCAGCGTGAGATTGATGAAACTGGGTGGACGAACACGGTAGCGGTACGGATTTGGAGAGCCGTCGCTGATCAAATAAAATCCGAGCTCACCCTTCGGGCCTTCGATGCGGCCGTACGCTTCGCCGACTGGCGGACGAAATCCGCGCACCTTCACTTTTGGATTCACGACCGGGCCGGGTGGAATTTGCGCGAACGCCTGCTTGAGAATCTCGACGCTCTCGCGGATCTCCAGCGCGCGCATCATCAGGCGATCGTACGTGTCACCGTGTTCCCCGAGCGGGATCCGGAATTTGAAGCGCGGATAAAATCCATAGCCGTCCACCTTACGAAGGTCGTAATTCACACCGCAAGCGCGCAACATCGGACCTGTGATGCCGGCGTTGATCGCCAGTTCGGCAGAGAGGTTCCCGACGTTTTGAGTCCGGCCGATGACGATCTCATTACCGAGGATGAGTTCCTCGAATTCGTCGAGGAACTTCGGGAACCGATCCACAATCTGTTGCGCCCGGGCGAGCCACTCATCGTTCGCGTCCACGCGGCACCCGCCGAAGCGCATGTAATCGCACATCATGCGCGAGCCGGCTAACGACTCGAACAGGTCGAGAATTTTTTCGCGCTCCCGAAAGGCGTACATCAGTGGTGTGCCCCAAGCGCCCATGTCGCTGAGCAGAAAGCCGAGTAGCGAAGCGTGATTTTGCAACCGCGTAAGCTCGGCCAGTATGATGCGCAGATATTCGGCGCGTTCCGGAACTTCGATCCCGGCGAGCTTCTCAACACTGAGGGCGTACGCCCAGTTGTTAGTCATCGAGCAAAAGTAATCGAGCCGGTCGGTGTACGGCATCGAACCGAGGTAACTGGTGTTCTCGCCAATTTTTTCATGGTTCCGATGCAAGTAACCGAAGACCGGTTTGAGCTTACGAACGATCTCGCCATCCAGCGCCACATTCATTCGAAACACGCCGTGCGTGGATGGGTGCTGCGGTCCCATCGAGACTTCGAGCAGTTCGCCTTCCAGCCGCGAACCCATGGTCAACGGCGGTCGCTCCATTGCTTCGATTGTTTCAACCACTCCGCTCATCTTCAGATTGCCATCCTGAGTCGCGCAGACGATGAAGGATCTCTGGATTCATTCCTAGACTTCATGACAGATCAGGATGGTTTAGGTCCTCCTCGGTCGGCCTCGCAGGATAATGCTGCTTCGCCCTTTCCAACACTTCATCGTGCGGCGTCGGTTCCCATTCATAATCATCCGGCTCACGGTAATCCTTTCGCATCGGATGATCCTCAAACTCGTCCCACATCAAAATGCGCCGCAAATCGGGATGACCTTCGAACCGGATGCCGTAAAGATCGAAAATTTCGCGTTCCTGAAACTCCGCACTACGCCAGATCGGGGTGAGCGACGGCAAGTGATTACCGTCAGCGCGATCGTTGGTGCGCATACGAACGATCACGGGACCGTGTTTATGAGTCATCGAGTAAAGGTGATAAACCGCCTCGAGATATCCGGGAATTTTTTCTTCGCTGGTTTCAACGATCTCTTTCTCCTGACCGTCGACGAGTTTCTTTACCTTCGTTGTTTTCTTGACGACGCGATCGAGCCAATCAACGCCAGTGACATTGGAGCAAAAATCCAGGCACAGCGCAGGATCGACCCGCAAAAATCTCGCCACCGGGACCGCATGGTCGTTATCGATTAACAACGAATGCTGCTGGGACGGGCTGCCGTTCTGCACAATCTCGATCGTGGCGCCAGGTACAGCAGCTTCGATGCGGGATTTGATTTGGTCGAGAGCATCCATGACGAAAAAGCTGTCATCCCAAGCGAAGTCGAGGGATCCCGCAGTATTGTCTAGTGGTTTCGCCGCGCATTTTGAAAGCTTGGCCTCGCGGAGTGGATCCACTGCGTTGCAACTCGACTCCTCCCGCGGCTGCGGGATCCGCTCGGAATGACAACAAGCAAATCATCGCTCTCTGCAATTCCCGAGCTCTCCTCTAGATCTCAAGATCCCCAAAGGTC
>JAICUQ010000146.1 GCA_025935755.1 Chthoniobacterales bacterium
CCTGAGCCATCTCATGCGCATCCTCACTCGTCGATTGGTAGCAGTCCTGCGCTCCAGAAAACCTTACCAACCTAACTACCACCTAGCCCATGCAAATGCCGCTTAAAAAACTTGCAACCAGTCATAGCCTGTCTCCATCGCTTGTACCTGCGCCGACCAGTTGATTAATAATCCGATCCGTGAGCGGTCCTTTAGGAATCTTTTTTGCGAAATCAATTATCGTTTCGCCAAATCGCGCCGTTCGTTCCTCCAAGTCATAAACGCGCGGACTCGCTCCATTTTCTCGAACCACAGCGATTTTGTCCTCCAGCCAAGGCGCTTCGTCGCTGTGCGTGACTTCTGGCTTCGTCATTCCTTCGTCATCCGTCATTCGTCATTCGTCATTTCGCGGCCGCGAAGCCGCCGCGATCACATGTGCTTGATCACGTTATCTCCGAATTGCGAGCACTTGATCTCGGTCGCCCCTTCCATTAAGCGCGCGAAATCGTACGTGACCCGTTTGCTTTCAATGGCTCCGCTCAATCCCTTGAGAACCAGATCGGCGGCTTCGGTCCAGCCCATGTAACGGAACATCATTTCACCGGAAAGAATCACCGAGCCAGGATTTACCTTGTCCAGGTTCGCGTATTTCGGTGCGGTCCCATGCGTCGCTTCAAAAACGGCGTGGCCGGTGATGTAATTGATGTTGCCTCCCGGTGCGATGCCGATTCCTCCCACCTGCGCCGCGAGCGCGTCGCTCAGGTAATCGCCGTTCAGATTTAGGGTTGCGATAACATCGAAATCTTCCGGTCGCGTCAATACCTGCTGAAGCGTGATGTCAGCGATCGCATCTTTGATCACAATGCCGGCTCCCGGTTTACCCATCGGAATTCTGCACCACGGGCCGCCATCGAATTCTTCCGCGCCAAAGTACTTTTTCGCAATATCGAAACCCCAATCGCGAAACGCGCCCTCGGTGAATTTCATGATGTTACCCTTGTGCACGAGCGTCACACTCTTGCGACGGTTTTGAATCGCGTACGTGATCGCGCTGTGAATCAGTCGCACACTGCCTGAATAACTTACCGGCTTAATCCCGATACCTACACAGACCTCATCGCTCTCCTTGGCGCCGACCATTTTCCAAAACGCGTTCGCTTTTTCTTTTGTGCCGAAACGGATTTTGTCGAACTGCTTCGGAAATTCTTTTTGCAGGAAACTGAGAATTTTTTGGGCCTCAGGTGTGCCGGCCGCGTATTCGATTCCCGCATAAATGTCTTCCGTGTTTTCCCGGAAAATCACCATGTTTACTTTTTCCGGGTGTTTAACGGGTGAGGGGACGCCTTTGAAATACTGAATCGGGCGGAGGCACACGAAAAGATCCAGCAACTGTCGCAGGGCAACGTTAAGCGAGCGAATGCCGCCACCCACGGGCGTGGTCAGCGGTCCTTTGATTCCGACCAAATACTCGCGAAACGCTTCTACGGTGTCGTCCGGCAGCCATTCATCGAATTTGTCCTTCGCTGCCTGGCCGGCGAAGACTTCAAACCACGCAATTTTCTTTTTGCCGCCGTATGCCTTTTCGACTGCTGCATCGAACACGCGCTCGCTGGCCGCCCAGATATCCGGCCCCGTTCCGTCGCCACGAATGAAAGGAATAATCGGTCGATCGGGCACATCTAATCTGTCGGTTCTGGTAATTTTTTCGCCCGCGGGCGGAGCAACATCTTTGTAAGGCATAGGCGGCAACTGTAGCGGCAAGGCTGCGTCGAGCAACGCCGAATGGGTTTCGGATGCAATCTCGCAGCAATCGTCAGAACTTAGGCGCCACCGGCTAGGGCTGGCAGATTAGTCTCCTACGAATTCTTCCAAAGAAACGGCCACCTCTGGAAACGCATGCAGGATTTGTCGATCGAGAGTAATTAGCGGGACTCGCTGCTCTTCCGCCAAAGCCACAAATTCACAGTCGTAAGCTGAACAAGCGGAGTTCGCGATCAAGTCCAAAACGGCACGCGACGAGACCGCAAACTCGTGGTTTACAAAGTGCCACTCTGCTTTGTCAGCGATGTCATTCGCTACGGCAAGCGTGATGAGGTTCTGTCGGATTGCCCCCGCAAGTGCGTTTCGAAATTCTGAGCGCCACAGGAGCGGCGCGATCCAATCCGCATCCTTGGTCAAAGCCTTTTCTGCGTCAGGCGAATACGAACTGGGAATCCAGCGATAGCAAATAATATTCGTATCAACAACGATCACAGCCGGCCACGTCGTATCCAGGCCTTAATCTCAGCGGGACTGACTTGGCGTTTAAATTTTTTCCGTGCAGCTCGTGCCTCGCGAATCAGTTCGTCGGGTTTAACACGGCGGCTTTGGTTGGTTACATTTCGCAGTGTCGCCAAGACTTCTCTGTTCAGGCTTCGATGATGTTCCTCTGCCCGCTTCTTCAATTCCCGATGCAAGTCTGCGGGAATGTTCTTTAAAGTAATCGTCGCCATTATGGAACCGTAACGGTTCCATTTCGGTTGTCAACGCGAAGAGCAGAATCCGGCTGCTCTCCGTGGCGTTCCTGATTCGACACCCGCAGCTTCTACCCGCGATTGTTTGTCCTGGGCGGTTGCTCAGGCGACACGGGCGAAGGTCTCTCGACCGGCGGCGGAGGAATGATGTTCGGCGGGATGAAAGCGTTTTGTCCGGGGCACGGTGTCACCGCGTTGATGCAATCGCTTAGCATCGGCGCTGCCGCCAACGCCGCATCGAGGATCAGTCGCTCCGATCCCGGATCGGCCGCAATCGCCGATTGCAGGATGCACTGGACCCAATCGCACGGAATCTCTTTCCCAACCGGTTGTTTGAAATCTTTGGAGTAACCGCGCACTGGCCGGGCCGAAGTGATCGCAGCCACCACGATCCTGTCCGCAAGGTCGGGCCTCGCTCTGACTGCTCGTCCTACGACGGCACACACGGTGCGCGGATCCGCACTCGCCATCACCGAACTGAACGCAGCCAGAAATTGCTCCTCCGATGCGCTGCCGACGGATACATTTTGCGCCGCAAGCGCACGAGCCAACCCGTCATTGGCTCGTCCATGTTGAATCGCGATCTCATCCTGGATCAGGCCGTAGCTTGGCAGTTGATGAAAATCGCTGACCAGCGGATTGGTCAATTGCTCCTGGATATCGACGTCCACCGGATTACCCAATCGCATCAGAGCCGGATCGTAGCTGACCCTTTGCCCTGCGCCCACGTACATCGCCTGACCGTATTTATCCAGATGGATACAGGCGCTTCCTTCAAGCACGGTGAACTCAACGACGCCGCTCTCGTAAACATGCCCCATCACCGTTGTGCCGGTGATCGCCGCAGTCACTGAACCCATCTTGACCTTTGCGCCGCCGGCTTTCTTGGGCACGTAAAGCAAAAATTGTCCGCTACCGAGCTCGACCGTCCGCGCGCCCTGGCCGACTGTGAAAATGGTGTTCTCGCCGAGGCGCGTAATCGTCTGGTCCTGGAACGTCAACTCGCTTCTTGATTGCGTGCCGGTTTGCACGGCTGACCCCTGATGAACAGTTTCGTTAACCGCCGCTGCCCGTGCCGCCGAGCCTGTGGGCACCACTTTGACGTCCTGCACAACCTGGGTGACGCGCGCCTGGGAGAAATCGAGAGCAATCACATCGTTTGGCAGCAGCCAACTCACCAATGCGAGTACAGCCGGCGCAACGACTATAATACTGCGGGGTCGGATGTTCATGGCGGGATTTATAGTGTGCACCCTGCTATTTGGGAAGTCTTTTCTTCAGGCTTTTTTCGGCCGGGTGGCAAACCATTTTTTCATCATCCTCAAAAAATCACGGATTCGAACTGTCGATAGGCCTCTCCGGGCCCTTCCGCTCACACCCTGAACGTCAATCCGCGCGAAACAGCGACACGGCGGACTCGCTATACAGCAATTTCTTAAGAAACTTCCTTTGACAGTTTCCGTAGTATGTCGTAGCCCGAACTCGACTCTTACCGACACCATTCGTTACTCGGCTTGGACCGGGGTTGCGTAGCGGGCCCCAGGGACTATGACCAAGCCAACGTGGACTGTGCGGCGCATCCGGCCATCTACTAGCCGTCTGTCGCCGCCGACTGTGCGGAACATGCAGGTCGCCGCGCTGAAACAACGTCAGTTTGAAACGAATCGGGGTTTTACGCTCCTCGAATTGTTAATCGTGGTCGGCATCATTGCGATGTTGATGATGCTGATCGCGCCTGCGTTCACGACCATCAAAAGTGGGACCGACGTGACCAGCGCAGCGTACTCGATCAAAGGCGTACTCGATACGGCCCGCACGTATGCAAAAGCAAATAACACATACACTTGGGTCGGCTTTTTTGAAGAGGACGTCTCCCGACCATCCACCAATCCGCCGAGGGCTGGCGTTGGAAGACTTGTCATGTCGATTGTTGCCTCGAATAACGGAACTAACGTCTATGGCGGAGCCAATGGTCCAATTGATCCAACAAAGCTCACCCAGCTCGGAAAATTAGTTAAAATTGAGAACGTTCACGTTCCGCTGTTTGCTCTCGGAACCGGAACCGGAGACACGTTTGATGCTCGGCCGTCTCCTTCGCCCGGATCTGATGCCAACAATTCCCGGTTTGGGGAACTAAACGGCTCTTCGCCAAACACAGCTCCCCTAACCAGTCCTCGTAGTTTTCAGTACCCGGTCGGCAATGGCCCTCCCGCGGCGCAGTATACCTTTTCTCGATTGCTCGAGTTTAATCCGCGTGGTGAAAGCAGGGTGATTGGAGACAGCGTGATCAGGCGGGTGGTGGAAATCGGCTTGATTCAAACGCATGGCACTGCGACGCCTGCTCCAACTGGGACAGGTACGGGAGGTTCAATATTTTCGGGCAACGTCGTCGCTGTGCAAATAAACGGCTTCGCTGGCGACGTTAGAATTTACCGACGATGAGGCGACTGGCCATCTGTAACAAAGCTGCCCATCGCACACCGCGAGCGAGGGAGACGATGAAGCTTGGCCGCCAAACAGTCGGCTTCTCGCTGGTGGAAGTAACGTTGGCATTGGGTGTTGCTGCCTTATGCTTGTTGGTCTTAATGGGACTGCTGCCGACAGGCATAAAGACCCAGCAGAGTAGCGCTCAACAGACAACCGCCAATCAGATCATCTCGGCGATCTATGCTGTTTTGGCTGCCGACGTTCGGCTCCCTCCGGGACAGGCGAACAAAGTTTGCCCCGACCCGCCCGATCCCAATCTCCCATGTAATTGGGGTGCTCTGCACGGCCATTGGAAACTGGTAGCAGCACCCGACACGATCTATTTCACGAATGACGGAACCCAAACTGGCGGCATAAACGGGAATCCGCCCGCGGATGCCGTGTTTCGCGCCAAGATTACTTACAGACTTCCTCCATCAGAGACTACTTCATTGGCAGATATTGCGGTTAGCTGGCCCGCGGCAGTTGACCCTTCGAACGGTGGGTTGCCTGCAGGTTCCGTCCTGACAACCATCACGGTTAACCGATAAGCATGGAACCGTCTTTCATCGCCCGTCCCCGACATACACGCGCGGGGTTTACGCTTGCCGAGTTGCTCGTTTCCATAGTCGTCGTCGTGCTCCTTGTCTTCATGTTCACTCAGTTGATGACGAGCGCGAGCGGTATCAACAGAGACGAACACAAGCGGATCGACACAGACACCCAGGCCAGAGTGGTCTTTGATCGGATGGCGATTGACTTCGCACAGATGTTAAAGCGGACCGATATCGATTATTATATCAAGCAGCGTATATACAAGGGACACGGTAACGGCCACGGCTGTGGGCAGGGAAGAAACAACGATCTAAGCAGCGACCAAATCGCATTCTACAGTCAGGTGCCGGGGTACTACTCTTCAAACATCGTGGCTGAGCAAAGTCCGATTTCGCTCGTGGCCTATCGAGTAAATGAGAGTAACTCCGGTCAAGATACCGCTCGCTACGGCAGACTCGAACGGATGGCAAAAGGTTTGAGGTGGAATGCCCTTAACAACAACCCAAATCAAAATGCGCCGTCACCGATCGTTTTTGCGACAGGCCAGATCGATAATACCTGTACTGGCGCCTCATGTCCTTGTAACGGTACGGTTGGGCCGTGGGCGACTGTATGGTCCGGAGCAATTTGCAATACTAATAACAGCAGGGACGATGATTATGAAGTAATTGGGCCGAACGTTTTCCGGCTTGAGTATTACTACATACTTAAAAACGGGCGGGTAACGGACTGGCCGTGGGACCGCTTTGATTATCCGACACAGCTAACGATCTATAACCCAGTGGCACTGGGCGTCAGCCAGATACAAGCAATCTCAGTTTCGATTGCCGTGATTGATCCGGCCTCTAGAGCATTGGTTCAAGCTGCCTCTACCCAGTCGGGTTACGGAGACATCATCGATTTGGCCGCTGATCTCCCGGATTTCAAGAACTCGTGCGGCAGGGGCGGCGGCGCACAAAAGTCACTGGGAGATCTGGAAAACCAATGGAATGACAACGTTGAGTCGATCGCGCAGACCGGTCATGCGATTAACGGTAACAAGCTTTATCCACGTGAAGGTGCGAAGGGGATCCGAATCTACAATCGCTACTTCGACTTGAAGATCTGGTAACATGAACCCGCGGATAAAAGGATTCCGTTTCGGGGAAAGAGGCGCGGCGCTCATAATCGTCCTTGCCTTTGTTGTGTTATTTGCAGGTGTGGGTGTCGCGTACCTTTCCCGGACGCTGAGTGATCGCCAGGTGGCCAACAGCAGCTTTAGTCAAGCCACCGCTGACCAGGTTGCCCAAAGCGCGATGAACAACGTGGTCGGCGATCTAAGACAGGAAATAAGCTTCGGCTCTGCGAGTCCGGCTCCTACCTTCAGCGCCAACGGAAGCACGCTCAATCTCTATGTGCCTTGCGTCGGTTGCACTACGCCGACACCGTATCCGGGATGGAGTTGTCCAAACGGCACGACGACAATCCTGCCGATACTACCAGTCGTTTATCCCAGTCCCGTGCCGGGTACAACGCCGGCCATTCCGAATCTCATCCGTCGTAGCGTTAGTAATGACCTGATTCCCTGCCCAGCCAAATCGAGTCTCGCCTCTGCGGTTAATTCCACCGTCAACGCGTCCGCTAACGGCCGTTCGGTAACTTTGGCCAGGTGGAATTCGCACTACCTTATTCCGGGCGGCTCAAATCCCATAACAACCGGTTATGCCGCTCCGAACTACTGGGCGCCGGACTGGGTCTTCGTTAACGACCAAGGTGCGAGGGTGATTACGGCCCCAGACATCTCAGTTATAGGTCGGTACGCCTACATGCTTTACGATGAAGGGAGTTTGGTAGATATGAACGCAGCCGGATATCCCTCGCCCACAACTATCTTACAATACGGCCGCAAAGGATCCCTTGCCTTTACTGACCTAACAGGCATTCCCCCGTTCCCATCATTCACAGCCGCCATTGTCGACAACATAGTAGGATGGCGTAACTATGCTTCTGCTCAGGCGAGCGGCACCTTTCCCAACCTTAATCTTAGCAACGCAAATTCATGGAACACGTACTATAATTTGGTGTTGTCTGATCCGACCAACATCCAGTTGACCAACTATCTGACAGGTGCGCCCCTGACTTACTTCACAAACGCCTTTCTCGCGACGAGCCAAGCGCCTGCTGTCAATCGGCAGACCGACCAAGCATTCGCACAACGACAGACACTCATTAAGTTCGGATCTGCAGTTGGTGCCGCTGATCCGCTTCAGTATCTCGGGACGTTCTCCAGGGAATCCTTTGCAAAAATTCCGCAGTGGAGTCCTACAACTCCGGATTCGATCAATCCGAATTTTCAAACGTTGTTGGTTACCGGCCCGTTCACTCGCAACGACGGAACACCAGCTGCTGTCGGAGAAAATCTTGTTAACAGGCGCTTTTTGTTAAAGCGGCTCAATTGGCTGACTTACCGGGGGCCTAGCGCAACACGAACTATTCCGGCGATCGCCCCTGCGCTCGGAGACGCGAACTACGACATGTGGTTACTGACACGGGGAACGCAGGCGGCGGATCGGGACAGCATCAGATTCGGGCAAACCTCGGCGTTTTTGCAGCAGGGCACGGACGCTAATATCCTCAAGTATTTCGGCTTGGTTTGGGATGCGGCGAACGAGCGATGGAATTATACCGGTCCTTCAGGGGCGGGGCTGGCCAGTTCCATCGCCACGCTCGGCACGCTAACAGCCACGCGTGAGCCGGACTTTTTTGAACTGCTCAATGCGGGAATCCTGAACGGCTCGTTGGGCGACTCTTCGTCATCTTATCCGGAGCTCCCGACAAATCAGCAGCAATCCACAATGCTTCACATTCTCACCATTGGCGCGAATCTGATCGCCCAGTCCCGAGTCGATTCTTACCCAGTCCGGATCGCTTGCAGCGTCGGCGGCACTACGATGGAAGCAATCGGTAGTCCACGTCTGCCCTATATCAACTCACTAACCGCATGTCCAACTGGCGTAACGGCGAACTCCGGCGGTATGAACTGGTTCCTGATTCCAAATTTATGGGATCCGTTTCGGGATACGTGGGACCTCACTGAAGCGAACGCTGGTAACACCGGAAACAAACCTTTGTCCACTCCAGGCTACCTGCGGCCTCCGGTACGGATCACGATACAAGG
>JAICUQ010000228.1 GCA_025935755.1 Chthoniobacterales bacterium
GCGACGGAGATCTCGCGCAAAAATGTGGACATGTCGTAACCGCGACTTGTCTTCGCGTACGAAACAATCTCGAACGCGATCGTCAGGAGAGCGTCACCCGCGAGCACGGCGATGCCTTCCCCGAAAACCTTGTGGCAGGTGGGACGACCACGTCGGAAATCGTCGTTGTCCATGCTCGGAAGATCGTCGTGCACGAGCGAGTAGGTGTGGATGCATTCCAGCGCGCATGCCAGCGGAAGCGCGTTGTTGATCTTGCCGCGACAAGCTTCAGCGGCAGCCAGGCACAGAATGGGCCGCAAACGTTTCCCGCCCGCAAACAAACTGTAGCGCATCGCCCGGTGCAGCGTCGCAGGCTTCGTATTTGGCTTCGGCAAATAGCGATCAAGTGTGCGGTCGATCAGTTTTTGGCGGGCAACGAGATAGTTTTTAAGATTCACGTCACAGAAACGGCTGATGAATTGCTGGAGTCTTAATACTCGATAAAACAATGGAGCGCAGAGTGTCCAGCAGCATCAAAAATTTATGCAGTCTTGTGCCACCGCGATTCACATGATCCAGGCCTAAGTTTGTTCGGCCTTGCGTGTCTTCCTCTTTGGAGGAATGAATGTGAACCCGGCATTGCTTTACCGGCAGCGCGGTCGATCCATAGTTTGGCTCGCTTTTGTGAGCGCCCTGGCGATCCACATCGGCGCCATCGCGCTCGCGAAAACCAAATCAACGACCGCTGCTCTCGAAGATTTCACGCCGTTCGGTGACGTCGACATTCGTTATGCACCCGAACCGCAGCCTGCCTTGCCGGAAGAATCGACTTTCGCATCGCCATTGGAGCAGGTTTACACGGATCAGGACGTTTTCCGGGAGGAGAATCTTACCCGTCCGCCTGTTCGCGTGCGATCGCGGACACGGCCGGCATCTCTTGTACGAGGAACAACGACAGCGTCGCTGCGCTCGGTGAAAGCCATGGCCGCGTACGCGCCGCGCCCGGTGTATCCGTACGAAGCGCGTCGTCAGCGAGTGACAGGATCGGGCATCGCACTGCTCATCATCGATGAAAGCTCGGGCACTGTGATTGATGTCCGTATGATTCAAAGCTGTGGCAACGCGATTCTGGACAATTCAACGGTAGATGCGCTTTGGAGATGGCGTTTCAAGCCGGGAAACGTGACCAAAGTCCAAGTGCCGATCACCTACACCCTTATGGGGG
Source organism: Chthoniobacterales bacterium (assembly GCA_025935755.1). Lineage (GTDB taxonomy): Bacteria > Verrucomicrobiota > Verrucomicrobiia > Chthoniobacterales > UBA10450 > Udaeobacter. Next base: position 1,205 of record JAICUQ010000228.1, read on the forward strand.
TTTCATATTAGCGCTCGCCGATGGTGGATGTGTTATCCTCTGCGCTCGTCGGAAAGACAACAGATCCGATGCGACGTGGAAAAACAGCCAACCGGGATGAATTCGAGCAAATCGTACGTCGATTCCAGATTCCGCTTCTTCAATACGCGCGACGCATAACTGGTGACAGGGAACAGGCGCGGGATGTTGTTCAGGAGACGTTCGTGAAATTTCAACGCAACGGCGCAATACGGCTCGAGGGTGGACCGGCGACCTGGTTATTCACGGTTTGCCGAAATGCGGCGCTCAATGTCTCCCGGAAAGAAAGGCGCATGCTGTACGTTGACGAGGAAGTGATCGAGACGCGCGAAAGCGAGCAGCCCATGCCTTTTGACCATCTCGAACAAGAGGAAGCGACAGAATTCCTGTTGCGGATTGTCGCCACGCTGCCACTGAGACAGCAGGAAGTTATTCAACTTAAATTTCAAAACGATCTCAGGTACGAACAGATCGCCGAAATCATGCAGACGACGGCCAATAATGTAGGAGTCCTGCTTCACACTGCACTAAAGACGTTGCGGAAACGTTATGCGGAAGTCGCCGGAGATTTCGTCCCGTTTCAACCGAAACCAAATGAGTAAGCATGAATATCGATGACCCGAAACTGACCGCATATGCGCTGGACGAATTGGATCAGCCGGAACGATCAGCAATTGCTTTTGCAACTGGCGATTCTCCGGAGATGCAGCGGTTCGTCGCTGAAACAAAAGAACTCGCGCGGGCTTTGCGATCGCAATATCGGCTGGAATTACAGCGAGAATCCGTCCGGCCGGCAACACTCACCGCAATCAGGGACGATGCTTTTTGGTCGAAAGCCGGGCCATTGGCGATTGCAGCGCTTGTCGCAGTGTTAGCCGTGGTGGGTGCGGTTTTGTTCAGTAATAGCGAGTCGCGTTTGTCTTCGCTGTCGAGGTCTGGTTTGCCGTCCCACCCGGGGGCGAACCGCCAGGAATCGACTCGATTTGCCCCGGTTGAGGCAGAGGACGCTGCGTTCGCCAATCAAAATGAAAAATTTGAGCCTGACGCTGGTCCATACGCGTTTACCGGCGAACGGCCGTTTGTGTCAGCGATAAGCAGACCGCGAGCGAGTGTACCGCTCGTGGTGATCAATTCTGCTTCCTATTTTGATGTCCGACGTTCCATTAATTCCGGTTTGCTTCCGCCGCGGGAGTCGGTGCGCATCGAAGAATTGATCAATCACTTTCAATACGATTATCCGGACCCGGCTGCAGGCGAATCATTTTCGCTGAATGTCGATGTGGTGAGTTGTCCCTGGGAGCCAACACATCGTCTGGTCCGAATTGGCGTGAAAGGGCGGCAGGGGGTTGTTGTTCGTGCAGATAGTAAAATCGAGGTCGAATTTAATCCGCGACTCGTGGGGTCCTATCGCTTGATTGGATATGACAGGCAAGAAGCACAAAATAGCAGACAACAAAACCTCGGTGCCCATTCAGTGCCCCCTGGATACACATTGACGACCTTGTATGAGGTTGTGCCGACCAAACGCGTGCACCTGGCGCCGGACCCGCCGACGTTCGATGCCGCGAAAGAGAGATCCGGAGCATTGTTGACTGCGAAACTGGAACTCAACAAACCAGAAGCTGATTCGGCAGTCGGATACATGCAGCGCACCGTGAGTGATCCGGGATCTGATTTCGCAGCGGCTCCGAGTGACTTAAAATTCGCAGCAGCCGTTGCCGAATTCGGAATGATTCTGCGCGGGTCCGAATACAAGGGAAATGGATCGCTTCAACAAGTGATCGAATGGGCGCAGCAAGGAACGGGCGCGGATGTGAATGGCTACCGCTCAGATTTCATCGAGCTTGTGCGCAGAACTCAGACGCTGAAGAGAAGTTAGCGTCAGATGTTCTCCGCTGCCTCGGTTGTGTCCACTGGCTTTACTCGCATGGCCAGGAATGCGCCGATCAGCAGGATGCCGGCGCTCCAGATTTGAGCGTGTGTCAGGCGTTCGCCATAAATCCACGCGGAAAGCGCCATGGCGATCGCCGGGCAAAGAAGTTGGAGGCTTTGAGATAGCGCTACTCCGATTTCCCGGATCGCCACGTAATAAAGAATATGCGCGAGCGTGATGCAGGTTACAGCCGAGATGATCAGCACCAGGTTCGCATCTATTCCTGCATGAAGCGGAGTTCCGATTTTGCCGAAGGCCAGCGTCAACGGTAAGAGCATTGCCGACGTGATGAAACTGACCAGGCCGAAGCTGCGGATCGATCCGAGCTCAGCCGAGGGACGTTTAATCAAAACTCCGTAAAAGGCCCAGCAGATTGTGGCCGTGAAGGCAATAAACAATCCGGGCAATGCGACGTGTTGATCGTGAGCGCCCGGATTAGCTTGAAACCAAATCACTCCGAATGCGCCGATCAATCCGAGCAACGTGCCAACCTGGAATTGCCACTGCCGGATAACCACGCGTTCTTCCGGGAAAAATGCCAGCGCCAGGAGAGCGGTGAAAATGACCGAAGCCCGGGTAAAAATTGTATAGACGCCCGGTCCAATATAAAAAAGTGCCATCACCTGGGTAACTTGATGCACCACATTGGGTAAGCACGGAAGGAGACAAAGTCTCACCGCGCGGATGTCGATTCCTGGCCCGCCGCGGCGAATTTGATAAAAGAGAAATGGAGAAATCGCGATGCATGCGACCGAGTAACGGTAAAAATTTTGCGCCCATTGATCGTAAACCCGGTTCAGGTAAAACATGAAAAGCGACGGCACCGACCA
>JAICUQ010000269.1 GCA_025935755.1 Chthoniobacterales bacterium
AACGACGTCGCCCGGTTTAATCCCGCTGCCATCAATGATTTTCGTTCGATCCACTACGCCCACGATGCAACCCGCGAGATCGTATTCGCCTCTGCGATACATCCCCGGCATCTGCGCAGTTTCGCCTCCGAGCAAGGCGCACCCCGCTGCGCGACAGGCACGCGAAAAGCCCCGAAGCAATTCCTGGAACACGCGTGGTTCCAGTCTTTCGCAGCCGATGTAATCAAGGAAGAATAGCGGGCGGGCGCCAAGGACTGCAATGTCATCGACGCAGTGGTTCACGAGATCTGCGCCCACGGTATCGTGCTTGTTCATCGCGAACGCGATTTTCAATTTCGTGCCGACCCCATCAACACTGGCGACCAACACCGGCTCGCGCATCCCCGGAAAACTCGCGCGGTACAATCCGGCGAACCCGCCGGTTTTGCTCAACACCTGAGGCCCGTGGGTTTGCCTAACGAGCGACTGGATTTGTCCTTTGAGGCGGTTGCCCAGATCGACATCCACCCCTGCGCGGGCATACGCTTTCTTTCGCGTTGTCATCCTGAGCGACGCGAAGGATCTCTGGGATCCTTCTGAAGGCGGTGGTTAGGCAATGTCGGCGCCGTCATTACAATTCAAGAAATCCCTCGACTTCGCTTCGAATGACAGAAAAAAATGCACGCGGCGCGTTAGTTCAGGCAAAATTCCCGAAATCTTTTCGACGCGATCTGGAGCGTAAAGCAATCGCTCCGTTGGCAATTCATTCTGGCGGGCGAACCGCCTGCTCTGCAATTCACTTCAGGTCCGTGAACAACGTCGGCTGCGCTTCCTGATCGGCCAGCGCTTTGGCGCGTTGCTCCCGGCGTTCCATGATGAATTTGTCGAGTGCAGGATCGACAGGCAGGGGATAATCGCCGTTGAAACACGCAAGGCAAAAGCTGTTCAGCGGTTTTCCGGTGGCACGAACCATGCCTTCCACATCGAGGTAGCCAAGACTGTCCACACCGAGATATTTGCAGATGTCATCCATCGACATCTGGTTCGCGATCAACTTTTCAGGGTCGGGGAAATCGATGCCGTAATGGCAGGCGAACCGATGCGGCGGACAACTCACGCGCATGTGCACTTCTTTCGCGCCGGCTTCGCGCAAGTTGACCACGCGCGCGCGCGCAGTTGTCCCGCGCACGATCGAGTCGTCCACAACGACGACGCGTTTCCCGGCCACCATTTCCTTGATCAAATTTAATTTTACGCGCACGTCGAAGTCGCGAATGAGCTGGCTGGGCTGCAAAAATGTGCGGCCGATGTAGTGATTTCGGACGAAGGCGTGCGCGAAGGGGATATCGAGTTCCTCGGCAAAACCGAGCGCGGCGTAGTTTCCGGAATCCGGCACCGGCACGACAATGTCGGCTTCAACGGGAAATCTGCGCGCCAGTTCGCGCCCCATTTCAGTGCGCACCTTTCCCACATTCACGCCGCTGAGTTTGCTGTCGGGTCGCGCGAAATAGACGTACTCGAACATGCAGAAAGCGGGCTGCTGCGGTTGGAACGGAAATTCCGAACGCATTCCGTTCTCATCGATAATCAAAACTTCACCGGGTTCGATATCGCGAATGAACTCCGCATGAATCAGATCGAATGCGCATGTCTCCGAGGCAACTACATAGGCGTCGTCAAGTTTGCCGAGGGAGAGCGGTCGCCATCCAAATGGGTCGCGCACGGCGATCAATTCACGTTCGCTCATGATGAGAAGCGAAAATGCCCCTTCGATCCGCCGCAGCGGCGCAAGTGCACCGCCGCCGTTGTCCAGCGGCTGCGCCAGAAGATGTAAAATGATTTCGCTATCCGCGGTGGTTTGAAAGATGGAGCCTTTACGCTCCAGTTCGTCACGCAACAGATCGGCATTCACAAGATTGCCGTTATGCGCGATAGCCATCTGGCCACGAATGCAATCG
>JAICUQ010000252.1 GCA_025935755.1 Chthoniobacterales bacterium
CGCCGAAGCCAATCGCTATGGGATGGTTACTGGCGCTCGCGGCCGTGACCGTGCTTGTACACGCGCTGCTGGGCGGACGTTATGGATTTCATCGCGACGAGCTGGCGACTCTGGATGATGCGCGGCATCTGGCCTGGGGCTATGTCGCTTATCCGCCGGTGACGCCGTTCTTCGGATGGTTGTCACTCCATTTGTTTGGGACGTCGTTGTCCGGGTTTCGATTTTTTGCTGCGCTCGCGGGCGGAGTCGCGATCGCGTTGACCGGACTCATGGCGCGCGAGCTCGGTGGCGGACGCGGCGCCCAGCTTTTTGCCGCTTGCGCCATGACGCCGATGGTGATCGCCACAGGCACCCTGATGCAATACGTCTCGTTCGATTACCTGGCTTGGGTCGCGGTCGCGTTTTGTACTGCGCGCCTGTGTCGCACGGAAAATCCACGCTGGTGGGTGGCAGTCGGAGCAGCGATCGGATTCGGCATGTTGAGCAAGTACAGCATGGTGTTCCTCGTCGCAGGGATCGCGGTGGGGGTAATCGGCGGCGCCCTGCGCGCGCATCTGCGCAGTAAGTGGCTCTGGCTCGGCGCCGCGCTCGCGGTTTTGATTTTTCTTCCGAACCTGCTGTGGCAATGGCGGCACGATTTCATCTCACTGCAATTTCTTCAGCACATCCATGCGCGCGATGTGCGTATTGGCCGGACGAAAGATTTTCTGCCGGACCAATTGACGCTCACGTTGTTCGCGCTCCCGGTGGCGCTATGCGGATTGGTTTTCTATTTCTCGAGCTACGGGGGACGGCGGTTCCGCGTGCTCGGCTGGATGTTCGTTGTGCCATTCGTGCTCTTCATTCTTGGAAAGGGTCGCGGTTATTACATGGCAGCAGGGTATTCGATTTTGTATGCGGGCGGCGCGGTGTTGTTGTCCGCATGGATCACTGGTCTCGCGCGGCCATGGCGAATGTTGACCGGCGCTGTCGGATGGACCGCACTTGCCGCAAACATCATCGTTTTCAGTGCCTTTTTCCTGCCGATCGCGCCGGTCAATTCGCCATGGTGGCGTCGAGTGGCTGCCAGAAATCCGGATGTAAAGGAGGAGATCGGCTGGCAGGAATTAGCGGAAACCGTGGCGCGAATCCGCGATGGCCTTCCGCCGGAAGATCGAGCGCGAGTGCGCATCCTGGCCGGCAATTACGGAGAAGCAGGCGCCATTAATTTATACGGGCCGGCTTTAGGATTGCCGCCGGTGATTTGCCCTGTGAATTCTTTCTGGGAACGCGGATACGGCGACCCGCCTCCGGAGTTGCTCATTGTTCTCGGTTCTTCGCATGAGGATTTGGAAGGCAAATTCGATTCGTGTGAACTGGTCGGTCACATCACCAATGCCGAGGGCGTGCCTAACGAGGAAACAACGCGGCATCCGGATATCTATTTGTGCCGTCATTTGCGTGGGGATTGGCGGGCGATGTGGATAAAAGCGCGGCGCTTCGGGTAACTCCCCGGAGAATGCGGTAGCGGTTTAGCGATGTAACGCTTCAACCCTTCAACGCTTTAACGACTTGAAATTCGCAATTTGAAATCAAACGTCACTCATGACCATCGAAACACTCCATATCGGAATGAAGGTGCGCCATCCTCAATACGGCATCGGGGTGGTGAAATCATTGACCGGACAAACTGCCGAGATCGCGTTTGACGATACGCAGCGGACCATTGCGCCAGCTTCCAGCGACCTCCAACCGGCCGAACCGACTGCTACCTTGAGCGAGTTACAAATGCCGCTTGCGAAACTGATCGGCGATACCGCTCACGCGGTGGTTGAAGTCCTTGGACTGGAACCACCCGGCGCGCTCATAGAAGGTCTGGGGAGTCGATGGCAAAAGGGAACGCTTTTTATGCAGCCGGCGGACAGTTCGCTTTCCCCGAAAGAAATCCCGCTCGAGACGTTCTTCCACAAGATCGTCATGATTCGAAATAACCTGCGCGTTCTCGAGCAGAAGGTGAATGCCAACGATAAACTGGGCGAAGCGGACAAGATCGAACTGCAACAGTACATCACGCGTTGTTACGGATCGCTCACCACATTCAACATCCTGTTCAAGAACAAAGAGGACCAGTTCCGAACCGGTGGTTAACTTTAGCGTTTGTTATTTCAACGGAAATCCGGTTAGCGCACGTTTCCAGTCCGCCATAGGACCGGATTGGCCGTGGCGAACGTGTTGGGTTGAAAGCCTGGCCGTCGCTCAGTTTACTCGAAGCTTGCTCGCCGCGGCGAGTGGCAGGCGTCCGTTGCGGCGGCATCCTGCCGAACGCGACTTTACGCTTCTGCCGTAATTGGATAAAGGGAAGCAGTGCGGCAATCGGCACCTCACATGCGATGACGTAAGAAATTGTGCGCGCGCGAATTCGGTGATTGAACACCGAGCCACGCCGCTTGTGCCGCGGCCTTGATGCTATACGTGATTCCCGTATAGCATCGCAGGATGCCTTTCGCCACACTTCCCATTCACACTCGGCATCAGAAGTTCGGACCCAACGCCTTCCCACGAAGACTGCGAGCATGGCGCGAGCGGAATAATCTCTCGCAGAGCGAGGCCGCTTTGAAACTGCAGGTCTCGACACGAACATTGCAAGAATGGGAGCAAGGTCGAGCCGCGCCGCGCGGGTTCGCGCGAACCGCAATCGAAAAAGCCATTCATCGTTAACAGCGGCTGTCGGGTTTGGTGTTGGTCACCGCGGCTGATCAGCCAGTGAAGTGAAGAGTAGCGCATGCGTCCCGCTTGCGAACCCTAAAACGCGCAAGCCGGAGCCATGCGCTACCTTTGGACTCACTCGATCGTCTGCGTAACCGGTGATTTAGATGGCAAACGATCAGGCGCTTGTAACCGCAGCTGATCAGCCAATGAAGTAGCGCGACGGATCGCGCCCGCAGAGACGCCGATGAAATAGCGTGCATCCGGGGGAAAATCGCGGGTTAGCCTCGGTTTCAATTCAAGCGAAAGCACGGTGAAGAGTAGCGCATGCGTCCCGCTTGCGAACCTTAAAACGCGCAAGCCGGAGGCATGCGCTACCTTTGGACTCACTCGATCGTC
>JAICUQ010000259.1 GCA_025935755.1 Chthoniobacterales bacterium
AGTGGCTAACAGCATCGGTTCGATTGCGGCAATACCGCGAGCTACTGGTGAGACCAGAGGGTTGAACTTCAATGGGAAGATGTATGTGATGGGTGGTGGCAGAGTGGCGCCTAATCCTTCCAACGAGGTGGATATCTACGATCCGGCTACGAACAGTTGGTCGGTAGGCGTGCCGTTCAACAATCCGCGTCGCAATTTCCCGACGGATACCGACGGCACGACACACATCTTCCTCTCGGGCGGCTATGATGTTGACGGACTAACACCGCTGGCGTCTATGGAAATCTTCTGCGAACAAGGGGCAACCCCGACGCCGACGCCAACTGCGACAGCCACAGCGACTGCTACGGCAACAGCAACAGCGACGCCCAGTGCGACCGGAACAGTTACACCCACACCGACCGTGTCACCAACACCGACGCCGTGCCAGGGGAGATGTTCTCCAACGCCGCGGCCTCGTCCGACTCCAGCTCCTCGCCCGTAAGTAGTTCGGTCATAGAACGAATTGGTTCTCGATTGCATTGCCGAGTCTCATAGAGGCGCGGCGAGGGCCGCGTTCCCTTTGTTCGCCCGGCCCGCGGAACGTTGCGACAGTCGCGTGAGTGGGGATCGCAATCGGCTTACAAAATAAAAAGAGCTGAAGGCGATCCTTCGCCCGATTCTCTTTTGCAGGCAACGCCATCATGCAGCGGGGAATTGTGAGATCGTGTACCCTTTTCGCAGTGGCGGTATTTTGCATTTATACGGCTGTATCGCCTGCAATTGCGCAGCAGCCCCAGCAAACTCGTGCGGGGATTGTTACGAGCTTCGCGCCCGTCGTCGAGAAAGTCGCGCCGAGTGTTGTGACAGTGTTCACCACCCAAACGGTTTCGCGGGGACAGAGTGCGTTTTCGCTTTCCGACGATATGTTACGGCAATTTTTCGGCGGGCGCAGTCCGCAAACACAAGGCAAACAGACGCTGCAAGGACTCGGTTCGGGTGTAATTGTCAGTCCGGACGGATATATTCTGACCGCCAATCATGTTGTTTCAGGTGCAGACGAAATCATGATCGGGCTTGGCAACGATCTTCGCAGATTTAAAGCAAAGAAGATCGGGACTGATTCGGGCACCGACGTCGCGCTTTTGAAAATCGACGACAACAATTTGCCGGCTGTCACCTTTGCCGACAGCGACAAAGCGCGTGCAGGCGACATAGTGCTGGCGATTGGCAATCCATTTGGCCTCCGCCAAACAGTGACGATGGGGATCATCAGTGCCGTCGGGCGCGGCGGCATGGGAATTGTTGATTACGAAAATTTTATTCAGACCGACGCAGCTATCAACATGGGCAACTCCGGCGGCGCTCTCGTCGATGCCGAAGGGCGCTTGCTTGGTATCAATAGTGCGATCTTCACCCGCAGTGGTGGAAACCAGGGAATCGGTTTCGCCATTCCAGCGAATCTCGCGCGTGAGGTGATGCAGAGCTTGCGCGACAAAGGCCGGGTGGTGCGCGGTTACATCGGCACTTCGGTACAAACCCTTACTCCGGAAATCGCGGACGCCATGAAGCTGAAAGGCCAACCGACCGGTGCGCTTGTAGGTGAGGTGGAACCAAACGCTCCGGCGGCAAAAGCAGGCATCAAAACCGGCGATGTGATTACCGCGGTGAACGGAAAAAAAGTGAATGACCCGCGCGAACTGCGTTTGATGATTGGTTCGATGGCGCCTGGAACCAAGGCGCGCATTGAGGTCAATCGCGAAGGTCAGACCAGGGAGTTTGATGTTCAACTTGCCGAAATGCCTGCTACGGCTGCCGGGGAGAACACGGAGAAATCGACTGAAGAAGCCGAACAGCCGGAAAAGGCTACGGTATTCGGAGGAGTAGCGGTAACCAGCATCACCGAGGACATTCGCACCGCACTTAATCTTCCAAAGGAAGTTCAAGGTGCAGTAATCGCGGATATCGATACGGACTCGCCGGCCGCGAAGGCTGGTCTTCGCGAAGGCGACGTCATCCAGGAAGTCAACAAGCAGCCAGTAAGAAGCGCCAGGGATCTGCTTGCGATCACCAAAAAGCTAAAGCCTAACGAGAAGATCTTGATCCGCGTCTACAGCCAGGGCCGAAGCGGCTACGTCGCGTTGGACGGGGGACAGTGACGCAGACAATCCTGTCTGCGAGTAAGCGATGATTGCAAAGCCCTGTTAAAGCGATTAAAGGCGTTAGCGCGAATCAGTCTGGTCAATTGCTCAGCCGCAAATCTCAGTTTTGATGGATCAAGCGTACGATCACATCGTGCGAGATGGGACAGAACTACTAACGTTTCGTAACTCTACGCTCGCGGACAGGATTGTCTGCGTCACCATTCAAATATCCAAAAGCACATTCGCTTTCCAACCGTGCTCCGTTTGATCGACAGAGAAAGCGTGAAGTGTCACTGCTTTCACATCGGCGCGTTGATGATGTCGTTCCGCATCGATCGGTTCGCCCTCAGCTATTGCCTTTAGGAAATAATTTTCATCTTTCCCGGTGATTTGGACTTCGCGTATGCGCAACAGCAAACGCGCGGCGTCCTTGAGAAAGATCAGTTCCTGCAAGAAAT
>JAICUQ010000004.1 GCA_025935755.1 Chthoniobacterales bacterium
CTGGATCGCTAAGGCCAAACTGGTGGACGCGAAATTGGAAATGGTTCGTGCCGCTGGGCTGTTTCGGTGTGGCGTTGCTGTTTCTCGCGTTCGCCGGCTCCATAGTTCTTATTGTTTTTAGCGCAATGAAATCGAGCAACGTTTACAAAGAAGCGTTGGCGCGCGCCAATGCTCATCCGGGTGTGATTGAAGCTTTGGGTTCGCCTATCAAAGATGGATTTCTAATTTCGGGGAACACAAACGTGAACGGCGCTTCTGGCGAATCGAACCTGGCCATTCCCATCTCCGGTCCGAAGGGGAAAGGAACAATCTACGTGTCGGCGAACAAAGTACTTGGGCAATGGAACTATTCAGGGCTCGTGGTTGAGGTTGGACAGACACATCAACGCATCGATCTGCTTCACAAGTCGGTCCCAGCCAGGTCCCGCTGATTTACGAAGTTGCTATAGACGTGATAATCCGAATGGGTAGACAGGTGGGACGCGTTGTCCTCAACGCGTTGAAAACTGTGGCTCTGCCGGCTGGAATTTCCTGAGCTAAAAGCATTGCAAAGCTGACCCTCGGCACTTCCATCGTCTTCAGGAGAAGCCGATCCACCTAGACCTCTCGCACCGCGCACGTAAATTCATGCATGTCGATCTCAGAGGAGCAAGTGAGGAATGCGCTGAAGTCCGTCAAATATCCCGGGTTCAGTCGCGATATCATTTCATTCGGATTAGTGAAGTCGATCCAGATCGACAATGGCGACGTGAAAGTCCAGCTCGCACTCGCCACTAATGATCCAAATGTCCCGGCCACCATCAAAAATGATGCCGAACACGCTTTGCGCGCGATCGGAGGCGTTCGCACTGCAAAAGTTTTAATCGACATCCATGCACCTCCTGGCGGCGCAGGCGCGAGTGCAGTCGCCACGCGGATTCCGGGCGTTAGGCACGTTATCGCGGTGGCGAGCGGCAAGGGCGGAGTAGGCAAATCAACAGTCGCCGCAAATCTCGCTGTGGCACTGGAGCAAGGCGGTGCACGCGTCGGTTTATGCGATTGCGACATTTATGGTCCGAGTATTTCGCTCATGCTCGGCACGCGCGAGCGACCAGCGGCGACCGACGAGAATATGATCGTGCCGATCGAGCAATACGGGTTGCGGTTGATGTCGATGGGATTCCTGCTCGACGACACCTCGCCAGCGATTTTGCGGGGACCGATGGTGACGCGTTATACGCAACAGTTCCTGCGCCAGGTCGAATGGGGTGAACTAGATTACCTGGTGCTCGACCTGCCTCCCGGCACGGGCGATATCCAGTTGACCATTGTGCAGACTGTCGCGTTATCGGGCGCAATCATCGTTACCACGCCACAGGAAGTGGCCCTAATCGACGCGCGCAAAGCAGCAACAATGTTCGAAAAGGTGAACGTGCCGATACTCGGTCTCATAGAGAACATGAGTTATTTCCTCTCCCCCTCAGACAACCAACGGTACCACATTTTTGGTTCTGGCGGCGGCGAACGGGAAGCCAAACGCCTGCGTGTGCGATTGCTCGGGCAAATCCCAATCGACATCGCCACGCGCGAGGGCGGTGATCGCGGGATCCCAATTGTAAGTGAGGATCCGAAATCCCCCGTGACTGCCGAATTTGAGCGCATTGCTCAACAAATTCGTAAACTCCTGTCGTAGTCATACATCCAGCGCACCCGCGGCAAACGGAATAAATTTCGCGCTCCGCTCGTCCAATTCAGGTGTTTGATTTTTGTTGCGCTGATAAAGCCGTTCAGAGTTGACTAGGTGAAAATCTTATGAAAGAAGAACCCGACATGCCGTCTTCGGAAGCAGACCAGGCGTTCGTCAAAGACTCGGCGCTCTACAAGGAATTCCTCGCTGAGCGCGCAGAAATTTTAAAACACAAATGGATCGAGAGCGAAAAAGCCGGGAAAGACATCGGCTTTGAAAGAGCTCTGCTGGATTGGATCCTGAAACATCGGTCCAACTGGCGAGAGCGACGACGAAAGGAGGCGCGCACCGAACAGGCCGCCTCCTGATTTTTGTACCTTTAAAGCGATCCTGTGAGGTCGCCAAGGAAACTGTGAAACCAAAACAAAACTCATCCACCGCCACTGCGATCCTCGACGCGGAAGCTATGCGTCGCGCGCTACGCCGGATTGCTCACGAGATTGTCGAGGGAAATTCGAATCTCGAAACCGTGGTGCTCGCGGGAATTCCATCGCGCGGTGTAGAGATCGCGCGCCGAATTTCCGCTTTCATTCGCGAGATCGCGAATGTTGACGTCGATTCCGGCATCATCGACGTAGCGATGCACCGGGATGACGTTGGCACGCGTAAGGAATTGCCGGTGGTGCACGCGTCGAAACTTCCGGTTCCGCTCGAAGATCGGACAGTGATCATTGTCGATGATGTGCTGTATACCGGCCGCACGGTGCGCGCGGCGATGGATGCGATCAATTCATTTGGACGTCCGGCGCGGATTCAGCTGGCTGTGCTGGTTGATCGCGGTCATCGCGAACTGCCGATTCGTCCTGATTACGTCGGAAAAAATTTGCCTACGGCCACGCGCGAACAGATTCAGGTGCGACTCCAGGAAACGGACAACGAACCAGACGGCGTCTACTTGCAAAAGCAATGAATAGGCAAACGGCAATTCCGGGGAGCGCACGCTTGCAGCGTGCGGGTCGCCGCATTCTGCGGCGACGAACTTTGCATTTTGTCTTTCCTACTGCGTTGCAGTTGCAGACTCTCAGGAAAAGTTCGCGAAGACAGAATGTCTTCGTCAGCACGCTGGAAGCGTGCGCTCCCTGCATGACATGACTACGCGCTGGACACGCAAAGATCTCCTCGGGCTGCGTGAGCTGACGGCCGACGAAATCAATTTGGTTCTCGAGACCACTAACGCGTTTAAGCAGGTCGGCAGGCGCGAGATCAAAAAAGTACCTGCATTGCGCGGCAAAACCCTGATCAACTTTTTCGTCGAACCGAGCACTCGCACGCGCACCTCTTTCGAGCTGGCTGCATTTCGCCTGAGCGCCGACGTCATCAATATTGCGGCAACGACTTCGAGCCTGACTAAAGGCGAAACGCTCAAGGACACCGCGCGGAATCTCGAGGCGCTGCATGCCGACATCATCGTGCTCCGCCACAGCTCCGCAGGCGCACCGCAGTTCCTGGCAAACCGACTGCAAGCGAGCGTAATCAACGCCGGTGACGGCGCGCACGAGCACCCGACACAGGCGCTCCTCGATCTTTATACAATCCGAGAGCACAGAGGCAAAATCGCCGGCCTGCACGTCGCGATCATTGGCGACATTTTGTTCAGTCGCGTCGCGCGTTCAAACATCTTCGGCCTGCTGAAGCTCGGTGCGCGAGTAACCCTCGTCGGTCCGAGCACGCTGGTGCCGCGCGAGTTTGAGAAGCTCGGCGTGGAAGTGTCGTATCACATAGACGAGGTACTACCCAAAGTTGATGTCGTGAACCTTTTGCGGATCCAGCATGAACGTCAGCGCAGAGAATATTTTCCGGGACTCGGCGAATACATCCGCTTATTCGGCCTAACGAAACAACGCGCGAAATTATTGAAACCTGATTGTCTGGTCATGCACCCCGGACCAATCAACCGCGGAGTTGAGATCGACAGCGAAGTCGCTGACGGCCTGCAAAGTGTAATTCTCGATCAGGTGACCAACGGTCTCGCTACTCGGATGGCAGTTCTTTATTTGTGCGGAGGGATCGCAGCGTGAGGACGGCGGCAGTGGCATCTCTGGGGAGCGCACCCGTCTCGCGTGCTGGCGACTCCGAAAGCTTTCGCGAGTCACGAACTTCTCCAGGAGGGCAACAATCAGAGGTCGCGGCAATCACGGACGAAAGTTCGTCGCCGCAGAATGCGGCGACCAGCACGCTGGAAGCGTGCGCTCCCCGGACATGAGCGCCACCACCATTCGCAACGGCCGCGTGATCGATCCCGCGAATAAACGGGATGAAATTGCTGATGTTTATATCGCCGGCGGGAAAATCGTTTCCTCAGAATCCGAAATCGGAAAATCGAAATCCGAGATTGAAGAGATTGACGCGCGCGGGTTGATCGTCGCGCCGGGATTGGTCGACTTGCACGTCCATTTGCGCGAGCCGGGATTCAGTCACAAGGAAACGATCGAATCGGGTGCTCGAGCCGCCGCGGCTGGCGGATTCACGACCATTGTGTGCATGCCAAATACCGCACCTGTCCCGGACAATCCCGGCACAATCGCGTGGATCAAACAGCGGGCATCCACCATCTCGCGCGTGAACGTTTTGCCGACAGGCGCGATTTCAAAAAATCTCGCGGGTGAAGAACTCGCCCCGATTGGTTCGCTCGCGCAGGCGGGCGTTGTGGCAATCACCGACGACGGTCATTGCATTCAAAATCACGAAGTCATGCGCCGGGCGGTTGAATACGCGCGCATGGTTGGCCTGCCTGTACTCGATCACTGTCAGGATTACGATTTGGTCGGCAACGGAGTCGTGCATGAGGGTTATTGGAGCACGCTGCTTGGCCTACCTGGCTGGCCTGCAGCCGGCGAAGAAGTCATCGTGATGCGCAACATTTTGCTCGCCGAACTTTGCGATCATCACATTCATTGCCAGCACATCTCGACTGCAGGCAGCGTACGGTTGATTCGCGAAGCCCGGGCACGCGGAGTGAAAATCAGCGGTGAAGTTTGCCCACACCACATCGCCCTAACCGATGACGCGATTCAAAACTTCGACACTAATTACAAGATGAATCCGCCTTTGCGCTCGCAAAACCACGTTGACGCATTGCTGGAGGGAATCGCCGACGGAACGCTGTCCATCCTTTGTTCCGATCATGCGCCTCATGCGGGTTTCGAAAAGGAGGTAGAATTTGATGCAGCACCATTTGGGATCATCGGGTTGGAGACAGAGCTGGGAATCTTTCTCGATCTGCTCGTGCACAAACATCGCATCATCGACCTCGCGCGATTGATTGAGATGTACACCGTCGAGCCGTCTCGTTTATTGAAGATCGACGCCGGCACGCTCTCGGCCGGTGCACGGGCTGATGTAACCCTGATTGACCCGGAGATGGAGTGGACGGTTGACGTTAATCAATTTCACTCAGCGTCACGCAATTCACCATTCGACGGCTGGCAACTAAAGGGCCGCGCAGTGAGGACGATCGTTAGGGGAAAGACAGTTTGGGTAAAATAACTTCCGTCATCCCGAGCGAATCCTGCATATGCGGGAGAAGTCGAGGTTCCCTCGGAATAACATCAAAGCAACGCAAAGGGCAGAGTCCGCGAGCCAGTCTTTCAATCCCGTTGCAGTACCGTGACTTTTTCCGCGGGATCCCTCGACTTCGCTCGGGATGACGGAGAACTACCCCGCGGCGAAACCGCCGTGGATGTAATTTTCCAGATGGGCGATCGCTGCTTGCTGGCAGGAAATTACATGTTTTACGAGGTCGCCGATCGAGATTACACCGACCACCTTGTCACCGTCGACGACCGGTAAATGCCGGATGTGTTGGTCTGTCATCAGGCGCAAACATGTTTCAACTCCCTCGCGCCGTTGCGTTGTAAACACATTCGTTGACATGATTTCGTTGACTTTGGTTTCGCGGGAACGTTTGCCGCGCAGCATGATTTTGCGGGTGTAATCACGTTCGGAAATGATTCCCACCAGGCGCTCCTCTTCCATTACCAGCAACGCGCCTACGTTTTTCGTGTCCATCAATTGAACCGCCTCGAACACCGTCGCGTTTGGCGAAACGGAGTAAATCTCTCTGCTCTTCTGATTCAGAACCGCGCCGATGGTACCGCTAACATCCATATCACAGAATCACTAAGACTTGAGGAACATAGGACAATTCAGGCAAGAGAGGCAAAACAATTCTCGTGATCCGATCGATTAGCGCCAACGGCGCGTTATTCACCTCCAGCCTGGGGCAACCCCGAAAGCTTTCGGCGCTGAAAGCGCGATTCACTTCTGCATTAGTTCGATCATGATTTGGCGCCATGCCCCAGTCACTCAGCAAAGTCAACATTCTTCACATCATTTTTAGCACAAAAAATCGCGAGCCTTGGCTCGATTCAGCTGTGCGGCCACGTATGCACGCATATCTGGCGACGATCTGCCGCGACCAAGGTGTCGAACTTGTCCATGTCGGCGGCGTGGCAGATCACGTTCACTTTTTGACCACGCTGCCACGAACTCTGTCTCAGGCACAAATGGTTGAGCAGATAAAGAAGAAATCTTCGAAATGGATTAAAGCGCTTGACGCACGCTATCGAGGTTTCTTCTGGCAACGCGGGTATGCTGCGTTTTCAGTGAGCCCGAGTCAGTTCGAGGTGGTGCTGCGATACATCGACACGCAGCCAGAGCACCACCGCACTCGTACATTTCAAGAGGAATATCGGAAATTATTGCGCCGGCACGGCGTTAATATCGATGAGCATCACGTTTGGGACTAACAACGCTCCAGTCCGCTGATTCGCGCTTTCGGCGCTTGGTTAACGGCGGAATCGAATTCCTGGGGCGATGCCCCAGGCTTGCGTGAGAACGCGCCGTTGGCGCTGAACACATGAAACTCACGTATCTGACAATGGATTCTTTAAAGAAGTAGCCGCGTATCTTCGCGGCGCGAGTTTCGGCGGTCGTTTTCCATTCACGACAGCGCCTGCCAACGGAATATACGAAAGTTCGCGACGATCCGCCGCGCAACGCAACATCAATCCGCCTCGACTCATGTCCCCGCGGCCGACAAAGTCCGCGGGAAATCGGAGTCGCTCGCCAAAGTTGGCCAGCAACGCGTTGACATATTTACCCGTGGCGATGCTGCCGAGAAGAATCACTTCGCTTTGGGACGGCAGTTTCGTTGCCAGATGCCGCGCGTCGCGTTCGATTGGCGTTCGGAAGCGCGGGTCGTCCTCATGAATGTCGACCTCCGCAAATTCGCGCAGGTCATCAATATGAATCCGCGTTCGCGCATCGATCAATCCGCGTGTCGGCGTGATTACCAGCACACCTGAGGTTCCCCGCGCCGGCCGCGCAAACACATTTGCGTAGGCGATTTTTCCACGAAAATAAAGACCGCTCAGAAATGTAAATACGTCAGCGATTGGCGCGCCACGTTTCCCGCGCAGCTTTCGGGCAAGCGGAAATTGCGCCTGATCGCGCAAAATCATTCGCGCTCGTTCACCACCGGCGTACGCGGGCGAGAGCAGGAAAATCCGATCGTGGATGATGATCTTCATGTTCAGCAATCTTTTAACATAGTTCGCGCAATGCTGTGAGCGACACTACGTCACTTCTCTAAAGGAAAGTTGAGAGGAGGTAATGGTCAATTCCCATGATAGTCGCGGTTTCGAATTCAAAATAGATCGACGGGCAGGCATCGGCGGCAGCCGCAGTGAGTTCAATAAGGCCAAGTATTGCAAGCCCCCCGAACTTGGTGTTTCTGGTCTAGTGGCTCGGTTGGCCTCGATTGGTTGCTATCTAGCATACCTCATCCATCTTGCGTGAGGACTTCAAACACGGTTACCCATCCAGTGACCACGGTCGTATTCCAGCATTGTTGGCAAGCAGTCGCCAAGACGTGGTCAAGTCTTCGGGCCTTCGTTCAAGCGAATCAAACGATTTTGGTGAAGATCGGTTACTTCGGCATCGCGGCATCGCTGTTTGTCTTAGCAGCCCAGGCGCGTTTTTCGCTGCCACAAGATCCGTTGGAAGATGGCGATCCCGGATATTTCTGGCCAGCTCTCATGAAGTTGGAGGGCGCGCCCTTTACCCACATTCAAGGCTTAAATTTCCTCTATCCGGGGATGATTTATCTGATCTTGCGGGTCTTCTCAGATTTCCGGGCAATCTCGGTCATTCAACATCTGCTCGGTCTCATCGCCGGTGCTTTATTTCTCGCGAGTTGGAGCAGACTGGGTGATTTCTTTCCGAAACCTCGTCTGAATCGCGTCGCGCACGAGGCGATTGGCCTGTTTGGCGGTGGCGTCTACTTGCTTTCGAGCGCGCCGGTGTTGTTAGAAATGCGAATTCGGTCCGATGCCGTGTGCATGTTTTTTCAAATCTTAGTTTTTTGGTTAATGATTCAGTTCTTCAATTATCAGCTAATCTCGCCGAACGCACGGAAAGCGGCCATTTATGGAACTACCGGTGTGGTAAGCGCTTTTTTACTCGCTTCGTTGAAGCCGAGCTTCACACTCATGGCTCTCTTTATGGTTGCGCCAGTTATCTGGTTGATGCTGACTGCAAAGAGAAATTTCATCGATAAGCTTACGTTTTTTCTTTTAGCCGTGCCGATTATCCTGGCACTGACGCTAACCGAGCATCACCTCAGGAAGAACGATGAAAGTGTTAAAACGTTTCTCCCAGAAACTCTCTTTGCGATCCACGCGAACATCATTCAGGCACAGATGGCTGCTGACCTAAAAAGCGGTGAAACACATAGTTACTCGCGTGACTGGCTACAAGGAGCCTGTAATGATCTCGAGAGAGAAATTCAACGCGCGCATGATCTAAATCCCAAAGGGGTTTCAGCCAATTATTTGATGGTTGGCACTGATTCGCTTCTCAATCGCTGGCGTCGTCAGCTCGGCGATGAACAATTCTTGAAATTCGTGAAATATTGGTACTGGCACAGCCTAGCGAATCGCCCGCTGGTGTTTGCCAAAAAGGTCGTAAAGGAGCTTTCTTTTTTCTACTCACGGAACTGTCCGGCATTCAACACCTACAAAAACTTACCCTTAGGTTCGTGGGCATATGCCGCAAGCTTTTCAAAACTTAGTGATCCGCAATCAGAGCGTCTACTTGCCGCTCTACAAACGGGATCAGATTTCCTGGACCGAACACAAAAACTTCGTTTGACTGGTATCCTCATTCAGCAAAACAAAGTGGTCCAAGCATCTAATATCTGGTTTGCGCGAAGTTATCTGCTAATTTTGTTGGTCAGCGTTCCACTTGCCGGTTGGTGCATTCTCAAGGGAACCAACTCAGACAACTCGAGGTGGCCAGCTTTCCTCGTTATTTTTTTATATTCTGCAAATTTCGGAAACGTTTTCGGTATCTCCGTCGTTCATTCGATGCTGGTTGATCGTTATTCCGGTGTTCTTTTTATCACGGCTCTTTTCGCACAGCTCTGGGCGGTCCGATGGTTGATCGAGATCACACTTACAAAGCTCGGACCGAGTCGCGATCGAAATGACTCGCTACAGCGTTGATGCCGATCACCCCCGTGACTAAGCAGCAAATCTCTATTGGACCTGAATATGATTTAATGATGATCCAAGCAGGTTCGCTCCAAGGCTAGGAGTCCAAGTAACTCCGTCTAGCTGGACAGAAAATTTTGGGTTTGTTTGAAGGCTGGCTGCATAGTCTGGCAACCACAAATACACGTTCGCGGTGCCGGTCGGAAAAGAAGCTGGGAGCGTAAAGTTAGTGGTATAGGTCTTGGTGCCAGCAGCCAGCGTTAGACCCTCAAGATCACTACTGCCAGAGGAGTCGACGAACGTTGTTGAGCTAAAAGCCCAAGAGCTGCCTATGTTAAACGCAGCCCACATCCCCCTTTGATTCAGCATTTTGGAAAATCCATTATTCTTAAGGTTCACTGATATCGTGTAAACCTGCCCGCGAATCGCTGTGTTTGGGGTCGTTGCCTGAGTTACCTGGAATCTGTACCCGAGTCCGCGTTGCATGGAAGCATACTGATTTGGATATTGCGTCTGCCAACTGGAGATCAGGCCGGGGTATGCTGCCATGAGGCTATAGTGATATTGCTGCATCCGATTGAGCGCTGTTATCCCGTCGATTGGGCCAGCGCCGGTCGCGGCATCTGCTCCATTTACAGTGAAAGACACGTCGTTATCATAGAACGTCCGTAGATCGCCCGAACTCAAGATACCCTGTGGATCGTTAAATAACTCTGAGTCTGAGTCATCAACGAATTTTTCGTTGTAATGTCCAAGCTGTGGAAGCGCACCCGGTGTTAGTCCGTAGCCTTTCCCTATGAGGTAATTTCCCTTGTAAGCGGGACGTCTTAACAGAATGTGTCTGTTAGTAGGAAAATGGTTTAGCTCAGCTGTTATTATTTGATTGTGCGCGCTTAAAGTATCATTTCCGTGAGTGGAATCATGCCATTCCCCGAATTGGCCAATGAATCCCGCATTAATTGCATAAATCACATCAGCGTATTGATTGAGAGTCGGGCCCAATTGAGTGATATGGCTCAAAATTGTATTAAGCGAAGCGTCCTGCCCATCATTTGTGACGGTGTGCCCGCCACAATCTGTGAATTGGTTACTTCCTGATCCCCAGTTATACTTGAAATAGATTTGTAGTTTAACCCCCGCTGTCCGTGCTGCCGCAAAAGAATTTTCCAAGCTAGGTATAAAGCAAGGATCTTGTTGCAAATTTGCGCCGTTCTTAAAGCGATCTAATCGGATATCGGCCGTAGCCTACTGGATGGAGCGATGCTGACGGGTTGAACGACTCACCATTGCCGATTAGATCGTGAAACCCCCTCTCGGGGTTCTCAAAAATATTCGTCGTTGCAGAATAATTGGCAGTGCCGGCGAATCCTCTAACGATCACGAAGAGCGATGCTAAAAGCAGTGTAGCTGGTTTATTCATTATAATTGTTCTCATATGCTTTATGACTTAGGTAAAATTCTTAAGGACAACGAGATATTCTGTCTGGCTGGTAAGTGTCGATGATTTTTTACCTGAAAATCGACCCCTGGCAGAAGAGCCAGGTCGTGATCTAGCTTCGGTGTAGGGCGGAACCCGACATTCCTGGCTTGCTTTTTAAGTCGAGAATGGAAAATAATCCGTCGTGCGTTGGAGCTTGCCCTTCAAATCCCGCAACAGTAGCCCCCGCAACGGCTGCAATGGCAACGGCAATTACCGTCACAGCCATAATGGTAACGGAGATCACCGTAACGGTGGCACTGGTGCTTCGCGTCCTGATTTCTTGTGTGTCGGAGCGCAAAAAGCCGGAACCTCGTGGCTCTACCGGCAACTGGAGCCGCATCCTGATTTCTGGATGCCTCCAGTAAAGGAACTGCATTACCTGAATCAGTTGACCAAAGCGAGGCGCATTCACGGTCCGCGCTGTGCGGATGAACGCGATGCTTCGTTCATGGACAGCATGCAAAGCCTGCGTGGCCGATTTTATCTTGATCTGGACAATTACGGGCGGCTTTTTCAACACAAAGGCGAGCGTCTCTCTGGCGACATCTCACCGGCTTATTCAACGTTAAATGATGAAATCATAGAGCGCGTTGTTGATCATTTTCCCGACCTAAAGGTCGTATTTCTTGCACGCGACCCTGTTGAGAGAGCGTGGTCGCAACTGTCGATGGGTGTGCGGCTTGGAACGATCAATAAATTTGACGCAGCAGATCCGGACGAAGTCGTCTGCAATTTGCTCAACCCGGGCGTGTTGATCCGATCGCATCCCACCAAAATCGTCGCGCGCTGGAAGCGTTATGTTCGTCCGGAAAACTTTCGTATCTATTTCTTTGACGATCTCGAGGAAAATCCTGCTGAACTCAGGCGATCAATTCTGCGTTTTCTGGGCGGCGATCCGGACAAGCCAAGTGGCGGGCTGAAACCACACGAGAATAGCGATGCAGGCCGCGACAAGCTCCGGCTCACCGCCAGAGTGCGCGACCGCATGGCTCGATTTTTCGAACATGAACTCAAAGCGTGTGCCTTGAAACTTGGTGGCCGCGCGAAAAGCTGGCCAACGCGGTACGGCTTTTCAATGCTCCTATTTTTCTGGGACTTGCTCGACGACAGCATCGATCTCCTCTTCTGGTGCGACTGGGTTTGTTGAGGTTCCCCACTTTCTCGAAACCAAACGAAAAATAATCAGACATGAGATGGATCTGGCCATTAAATGGCCGCGCCACCAACGGCCAACCCAAAAACGGAAACGGCTCCGGTGCCAACGGTGCTCAACCCGATTTCTTGTGTATCGGAGTCCATAAAGGCGGAACGACCTGGCTCTACCAACAACTCGACGCCCATCCCGATTTCTGGATGCCTCCTTTGAAGGAGCTGCATTACCTTGATCAGTTGGGCAGAGTCCAACGCTCATCTTCTCCACGTTGTAGAGATGAGCGCGACCGTCGTTTCCTCGAGGGTATAAACCGCCTCAGTGCCAAACCGTGCCTGGACTTGGAGCACTATGCCCAACTGTTTGAACCGAAGGGACCGTTACTTTCCGGTGATATTTCGCCAAACTATTCGACCCTGAGTAATGAGGTCATTCGGCATGTCACCAGATATTTTCCCGGGTTAAAGGTGATTTTTTTGGCACGCGATCCTGTCGATCGAGTGTGGTCGCACCTCTCCATGGAAGTGCATTATCACCAGATCGAGGCCTTCGACGTAACCGACATCGAGGAAGTCGATCGGAAGTTGCTGCGGCGAGGGCTGCTCCTGCGTTCGTACCCGAGTACGATCGTTGCGCGATGGAAACGTTATGTTCATCCAGATCAGTTCCGCATTTATTTCTTCGACGATCTGCAAAGCAACCCGGGTGAACTGCGACGTTCTATTCTCCATTTTCTGGGGGCGAGTCCCGACAAAGCGGCGGGCCAGCTGCCGGCCGAACACAATAGCTGGGCCAGGATGGGAAAGCTGCCGCTGACTGATAAAGTGCGGTTACACCTGGCTCAGTTCTTTAAAAAGGAGCTGAAGACCTGTGCAACCCGCCTCGGCGGAGCAGCGAGAGATTGGCCCGCCCGATATGGTTTTTCACTACTCCTTTTTGTGTGGGACCTGCTGGATGACAGCATCGATCTCTTCTTCTGGTGGAACTAGATTTCGTAGTGCACCTGTAGCGTCCGCTGTCCGCAGCGGATCGCGCTGTTGCGAAGCTAAACGATACTGCGCTGAGGAGAGCGCACTCCACAACGTAACCGCGGTCCTTTTGAAATTGTTCACTCTCCGGTCATCCGTGCTTCCGCCAGATCAAGGTCACGCTGAATCCGGCGCAGCGCGTCATCATTGATTACTCGTTCGTTTCGCAGGCGGATGATGGTTTTCCGTTCGATGCGCAACGCCTGATGTTGCAAACGCTGATATTGCGGCGTGGCGATCTCCCCCCGGCAATCGTCGGGATTTTCCGCGCAAAGTCGCAATTGCTCGATCCGCTCATCGTATTCGGCGTGCAGCCGTTTTGCCGCGTCCGGTGAAAACTTTCCATCTGCGCCTGCATCCTCGATCCACTTTAGCGCCGCCTTGTTCGCTTCCAAGCGCGCCAGCCGCTCCTCTTCGTCCGTCTCTGCATCGGGTGGCACATGAAGCTTCCGAATCACCACTGGCAAAGTCAGGCCCTGCAACACCAACGTTACGAAGATCACTGAAAATGCTACAAACAGGATGTAATCGCGTCCGGGAAAAGGCTGGCCGTTTGGCAATGCCAACGGCAATGCGCCTGCAGCCGCGAGTGATACCACGCCGCGCATCCCAGCCCAACTGACAATTGCAATGTACTGCCACGAGGTGGCCGGATGGCGCACTGTTCGTTCACTCCTGAACAGACGAGACAGATAGGCCCCGGGTATCACCCAGGCAAAACGAACGAGAATTACTGTCCCGCAGATGGCGATTGCACTCATGAATACGCCCGGCAGCGATCCGCGATTCCACGCGTGCAGGATTCTGGGAAGTTGAAGACCAATCACGATAAAAACAAACCCGTTGAGAAGAAACGTGATTGTTTCCCAAAACGCATAAGCCTGGAGGCGGGTTCGCGCGGTGATCATCAGCGGCGAGTGCCAGCCGAGAAAGATACCGACTGCAACTGTCGCCAAAACCCCGGAGGCATGAATGTGCTCGGCGGACAGATAAGCGATAAAGGGAGTGAGCAGCGAAAATGTGATTTGGATTGGTGGGTTATCCAAATGGCTCTGCACCCAGCGCATCCCCACCCCGACAAGCAATCCGATCCCTATGCCGCCCGCTGCCACCCACACAAAACGCTCCGCTGCATATGCGGGAGAGAAAGTTCCTGTAACGAGAGCGGCAACTGCAAACTGTAAAGCGACCAGCGCAGTCGCATCGTTCACCAGACTCTCGCCCTCGAGGATTACCTCGATACGATGGGGGACGCTCAGCCGGCGAATGATCGCTGTCGCTGCAACCGCATCTGGCGGCGAGACAATCGCTCCGAGGGCAAAAGCGGCGGCCCACGGAAGCGCCGGCACAATCGAATGCGCGATCCACGCAACCGCGAACATGGTCGCCAGAACCAGCCCAATCGCCAGCAGCAGTATCGGCCGAAGATTTCGTCGAAAATCGCGCCATGATGTAAACAACGCAGCTGGATAAAGCAGCGCGGGAAGGATGAAGTAAAAAAATACATCGGGATTCAGGTTCACCGCCGGCGAACGCGGCACAAAACCTAGAGCGAGACCGCCCACAACAAGTACGATCGGATACGGCAGCGCAATCTTGCACGCCACCACGGCCAGAATCCCCATGACCGTTAGCAGGAGCACGATTATTTCCGCTTGGTGCATTGTCAGAAATTGAAGTGATGACGTGGGGAGCAACGGAGTTACGGCAAGCCACTACTCCATCACCCCGTCAGGATTTGCTTGGCCCGGACACGGTTCGACTGAAGTTCTGCAAGATGTTTCTCCGACCAACGACAGAGTCCCTGCAATGGCTCGATCAACGTGCGTCCCAATTTGGTGAGAGAATATTCTACTTTTGGCGGCACAACGGGATGCACTCTGCGTTGCACCAGCCCGTCGCGCTCAAGACTGCGCAACGTCTGGGTCAGCATTTTTTGAGAAATGCCGCCGATCTCGCGTTGAAGCGCGGCGTAACGCATGGTGCCGCCTGCGAGGATCTGAATGATAAGCGCTGTCCACTTGTCAGCAATGCGGTCAAGCACCAGCCGGGATGGGCAGCGGGGATCGAGCACGGAAGGAGCTGAAGAGGCTTTTGGCATGAGAGGTGTGTAGAACAATTCCACAATACGTGCAAGTCGGACCGTAACATTCCGAAGTGTGTGTATGGCTTCATATCGTGCGTAGTTGACTGTTGGTTTCAACGATTGAAATTAAGCAATGCGCATTACAGCTGCTCCGAAGAGCAATGCCGACCGGATCGACTTTCTATTCAACGAGAGCGGCACGGGCGTTTCGCAACCCATCCAGGGCGAGGCAACGCGGGACGATTCAGAGCTGCTCGATGCGTACTCGCGCACGGTCGTCAGCGCGGTCGGACGAGTCGCGCCGGCTGTCGTCAATATCAACGTAAAGCAACGTGTTCCCGCACGACCAGGAGAGCGCGAAGTCAGCGGAAACGGTTCAGGGTTTGTTATCGCACCGGATGGATTCATCCTGACGAACAGTCACGTTGTTCATCGCGCTAGCACGATCACCGTCAACGTGCCCGACGGCCGCGAATATCCCGCCCAATTGATCGGCGATGATCCGGATACCGATCTCGCAGTGGTTCGTGTCGACGCGCCACAGATGCAACACGTGCGCCTGGCAGATTCCGAGAAATTACGGGTCGGACAGCTCGTGATCGCGATCGGAAACCCGCTCGGTTTCGAAGCCAGCGTGACGGCGGGCGTGGTCAGCGCGCTGGGTCGCTCCATGCACACGCAGTCCGGCCGATTGATTGATAACATCATTCAAACAGACGCGGCACTGAATCCTGGTAACTCTGGCGGGCCACTGGTTAATTCAGCCGGCGAAGTAGTAGGCGTAAACACGGCAATGATCCGCCCGGCGCAGGGTATCTGTTTCGCCATTGCCAGCAACACCGCAAAATTTGTAGCGGGGTGGCTAATCAAAGACGGAAAGATCCGGCGCAGTTACATCGGTGTCGCGGGCCAGAACGTGCCGATTCACCGGCGGATCGTGCGCTTCTATGGACTGCCGCTCGAGACGGGTGTTCTGGTTGCATCAATCGAAAAGAACAGCCCCGCCGAACGCGCCGGCCTGAGTCAACACGATTTGATCGTCGCGTTTAACGGACAGCCTATTGGCACCGTGCATCATCTGCACAAGGTTTTGGCGGGCGAACAAATTGATGTAAGCGCGACGGTCACGATCATCCGACACACGGAGAAGTTGGAGATATCAATCCTCCCTGCGGAATCCCGAGCACAACAGTAGCGCGAGCCTCTGGCTTGCGTTTTCTTTAGCACCACAAAAACGACGCGAGCCTCTGGTTCGCCACAGGACGAACCCGCGGTGACGGACTTGCGTTTTCCCTCGCAACCGGGACGGTTGCTTCAGTTTTTCGATGAACATTCTCGTGATAGGCAGCGGGGGCCGCGAACACGCGCTTGCATGGAAGCTGCGGCAATCGCCGCATGTGGATCGGATTTTTTGCGCGCCTGGAAATGCCGGAACAAGCGAAATTACTGAGAATGTCGCGATTCCCGCCACAGATTTACCAACGCTGGCCAAATTCGCCAGGCAGAACCGTATAGATCTCACCGTAGTCGGCCCGGATGATCCCCTCGCGGCTGGAATCGTCGATCTGTTTACAAGCGAGAAATTGCGCGCATTCGGTCCAGACAAATCAGCGGCGCGGATTGAATCCTCGAAAATCTTCGCGAAAGAATTGATGCGCACACAGAAAATCCCCACCGCCGAGGCACGCACATTTTGCAACAGCGCGGAGGCGCTCCATCACTGCGAACGCTTGAGGTTTCCGATCGTGATCAAAGCCGATGGGCTTGCGTTGGGGAAAGGCGTTGTCATTGCTGCCGATGCTGACACAGCAAGATCGACGATTGACCAGATGATGAACCAGGCGCGGCTCGGTGATTCTGGTCGACGGATCGTCGTCGAGGAATTTCTGCAGGGGACAGAGTGCTCCCTGCATGCCCTGGTCGACGGAAAAGATTATGTTCTGCTCGAATCGTCGCGCGACCACAAGCGCGCTTTCGACGGCGATCAAGGGCCGAACACAGGCGGCATGGGCGCGTTCAGCCCGGCCAATAATTGGAATAAGGAATCGCAATCGCGGTTCGATAGCGAAATCATGAGGCCCCTGCTGCGTGGTCTTCGGGAAAAGGGCGTCACTTTTCGAGGACTTCTTTATCCGGGCTTGATGATTACTGCTGACGGGCCGCGCGTGCTGGAGTTTAACTGCCGCTTCGGCGACCCGGAAACCCAGGCGCTTTTGCCCAGAATGAGATCAGACCTGTTGCCACTATTAGAGGCAACAATCGACGGAACAATCGAGCAATGTGCTATTGAATGGGATACTCGCGCTGCTGTGACAGTTGTCCTTGCCTCCGGGGGCTATCCCGGCAAATACGAAACCGGAAAACCAATCTCAGGTCTCGACGACGCAGCCACTCTCGAAGACGTGCAGATTTTTCATGCTGGAACGAAACGCGACGGCAAAGAGACAAAGACTGCCGGGGGACGAGTAATCGCAGTGACCGCACTCGGGTCGGATCTTGAAGCTGCCCGGGCGCGCGCTTACGAGGCCATGTCGCGTATTTCTTTCGAGAACTGTCACTACCGTCGCGACATTGCTCTAACTCCTGTTGCGGCTAACGTCACCGGATCATTGTGATGTCACGACGATTTGTACTGGCGCTAATTGTTGTCGCTCTCTTGGATACGAACCTGCCGGCCCAATCGCCGGCACCCGCGTCCGCGCCACCGAGTGCATCAAAGTCGCCTGCACAGGCGACATCTTCACCGTCGGCTGCTCCCACGCTGCAGGATCTCGTTAACTCGTTAGGCCCGGCCGATCTGCAAGCCTTTACCACGTTACTAAAGGCCAATTTTACCGACCAGAACGCAATCACGGACACCGAGTTAAACAGGGCGACTGTCCAGGGTTTATTAATGCGATTGCCACGTGGCATAACACTGTTGGCCAGCAAAGAAAACGTTCCAGCCTCCGCGCCGAGTGCGTTCTACAGCGAAGTGATCAACGGACGAACCGGTTATGTGCGCCTGGGCACATTGAACAATGCTAACCTCCAATCACTTGATAAGGCTCTAACCGGCTTCGCCACAAAAAAAGTGAACGATCTCATTGTGGATCTTCGCGCCACCGGTGCGACCAGTGATTTTCCGTTGGCCGCAGAATTCGCGAAGCGGTTCTCTCCGAAGAGCAAACCGATTTTCACGGTGCGCAAACCTGTCGGCCGCCAGGACCGCGTGTTTAGTTCCGATCGTGACCCGTCATTCCACGGGCTGGTGATGGTACTCGCGGACAGTGATACCAGTGGCGTTGCCGAAGCGATCGCTGCTGCATTGCGGTTTTACAACAAGGCACTCATCATCGGGCAACCCACTGCGGGCCGCGCCGCGGAATATTCGGACTTGCCGCTACCTAATGGTAAAGGTCTGCGACTCGCGGTGGCTGAAATGGTTTCGCCCGACGGCCGGTCGTTATTTCCCGAAGGGGTGAAACCCGATTTGCCCGTGGAAATGTCATTGGCCGAGAAGCGACAGATTTTCCAGTCGAGCAGCGAAAAAGGAATGGAGCCGTTTATTTACGAAAGCGGCCGCCCGCACATGAGTGAAGCTGCGTTGTTAGCCGGTACAAATCCCGAGTTGGAAGCCGTCGAAGCGGCACAACAACGCCGCGGCCGTGCGCCGGAAAAACCTCCACCGCACGATCCGGTCTTGCAGCGTGCCCTGGATGTAGTGACCTCGCTGGAAGTTTACCAAAGACACTAACCACGCTCATCGGTTTGGATTTGTTTCCCGGGGGTTTATGTCAGACCCCGCGTTTACGCCAATTTTCGGGCACAACCCGGGCAAGGAATGGCTTCCCAGCCGTCAGGTTCCCTCGACGGTTTACAGGCCGTCATTTATTGCTGCCCGCACCTTCAAGTTGCCTTCCACTCTGCTTCGAGTAGATGAACGTGATGAGCGCTCCGCCCGTCGAGTCTGCCGATCTTCTTGATCTGAAATTTTTGCCTGCGTGGGTGAAAGAACCCGGCCCAACGAATCATTACGATCATTACACGGGAGAGGAAACCCACGGCGAAAAGCGCGGCAGAGATGCAAGGCGCAGGCCCAAAGATCGAATCCCGCCTCGGAGGCGGGACTCCCGCGAACGGCGCGAACAGACGCAACACCCAACATCGAAGCCCGATGGGCGGCACCGCGGCAGAATGCCGAAAAAAACGGATGCCAGACGTCGCGACTCGGATCGAGCTGATCACCGCCGTCCAGCGCATCGGGTTGTGCAGCCTCCGCCAAAACCTTTCGAGGGGACGATTCGTTTTCTACCGCGGCAGAGTGTATTCGAGAATGTCGTTGCCCAGATCAAATCCGGCTCCGTTGCGTATTCGTTGTTTGTTTTAGCCCGATTGTTCCTGGAAAAACCCGGTCGATATGAAGTCCGTCTCACGGCAACGCCAGAAGCGCCGCTCTTTCAGCTTGGCGAGGAAGGCGGAATTTCCGTGGGCCGGGAATTCCTGGAGCGAAACGCATTTCGGTTCGCACAGCGAGATTTTTACCGGGTTGATGTGGCAGAAAGCGATCCGATAAAGGGAAATTTTTCGAACGTCGCGCGGTGTCGTTTGAGCGGTGCGCTTTTGGGGCCGACCAATCATCACGCTTATCAGCCGCAACTTCGAAGTTTGTACGAACAACGTTTCAGCCGGCGGATGAGCTTTGCCGATTACCAGCGGCAAATCGAAATCGTGAGCGATCCTGCGGTGGTCGAGCACTGGAAAGAAGAGGCCAGGAAGGTCACGACTTACGTAACGTTGCGCGAAGAAACGCCTGTGACTTTTTCGTCTGCTGCGGAAGCGGAACGGCATTTTCGTTCGCAGTATCTCCCGGAACTCATCCGAAATGTAGACAATGTCACTATTGGCGGCACATCGAGCCGGAGTTTGCCCGACCGGGTACTCAATCAAGCGATCGAACGAGCGTGGGTGCGCGAAACTCGCTCGCCTTCAAACATCATGCAGGAATTAGCGGGTCGATTCCGGCAAAACGGTCTGCACATTTTCCGTCACCGGCGCGGCATGCTGTTCGTATCGCCCATTCGGGTCCGCGCGTTTGTTCATGAACACGCCGGGGTTTCTCCGTTGGTCAACGCGATACTCGAAGCAGTCTCGGCTGCGGCGGGAATTAATCGAAAACAGCTTTTCGAAACATTGACGGGCAATGGAACGAGCGACGACGCCGAACCCCGCCGGCTCGCGCTCGCGTCCGATCTGCGTTGGTTGATAAATGAAGGTTACCTGATCGAGTTCAACGACGGTTCGCTCGATAGGCCACGGACGAAATCAAAGCCGCCGAACGTTGCCGCGGCAGGAAGAACGACGATTGAGATAACTGCGACAACAACAGTCTGGCAATTACAGCTAACCTGGCCGGAACGTAAACTATTGCTGTAACGGGCAGGGCCGTTTCTTAACGGCCCGGCGTCTGACACAGAGGCCCTGCAGGGTTAGATCGCGCCGGCTTTCTTGAGCGCCTTGTAAGCACCACGCTTGTTGATCGTCTTGAGCCCTCGCGCCGTAACACGAACACGCACAAATTTCTTCAGCTCCGGGACCCAGATCCGCTGGCGTTGCAAGTTTGGCACGAAAGTGCGCGGCACCATCTTCGTGATGTGCCGCCCGACTCCACCTTTCTTTTTGGCCAAACCACGCCGATGAATCACGCTACCGCGTGCTGCCCTTGATCCTGTAATATCACAAATTTTCATGTCGAAAAAGCCGCCTAACCTGCCGCCTTTGGGCTTGCAGGTCAAGCGGATCGTTGCGGAGGGAAGCTACTTAAGGAATGGCAGCTGCGGAAAACGGCGATACCCTGAAGTTGAACGCGCAGTTGCTCGCCGGGGTCAAAGGAAACTTGACCGTAACGATCGCTTTGTCAGTAGCCTTCACGGTCAAAGCTAATGCACAAAAATAATCACAAATTGCGAATCGGAATCGTCGGAGCTGGCAACATTGTGCGTACTCGCCACCTGCCGGCGCTCAAGAAAAACCCCGACGTCGAGATTGTTGCGGTTTCAAATTCCACATATGAAAGCACGGAACGCTTCTGCCGCGAAAATTCGCTGGCGGCATTACCGGTACGCGATTGGGCCGAGTTGGTTGCCACTCCAGACATCGACATTATCTGGATAGGCACGACGCCGTATATGCATTCGGCAGTCACGATTTCTGCATTGGAGGCGGGCAAACATGTGTTTTGCCAGGCGCGAATGTCGATGGATCTGGCGGAGGCGGAAGAAATGTTGGCCGCATCCAAACGATATCCAGAACTAGTGACGATGCTCTGTCCGCCGCCTTTCGGATTGCGCGGCGATTTGATGGTCAAAAAACTTCTCGCCGAAAATTACATCGGCCAGCCGCATCACGTACGGCTGCAAAGTTTCCACGGAAATTACCTTGATCCGGATGCGCCGGCTCACTGGCGCCAGAAGATCGAGATCAGCGGACTGAACACGCTCACATTGGGGATTTATGTTGAGGTTTTGCAGCGCTGGCTCGGTGACATCACAGGTGTATTCGCGCGCGGGAAGATCATCCAACCGTTTCGGGAAGGATATAACGTTATCGTTCCGGATTTGCTTACAGTGCTCTGCAGTTTCGAAAATGGCGCAGAAGGGGTGCTGGAGTTCAGCGCAATTAATGCGCTGGCTGAAGGTGATCGGCTCGAGATTTATGGCAGCGGCGGCACCCTGACCTACGATTTCACCGCCGACGTCATGCGAGTCGGAAAAATTGGCGACCGCGCAATGCAGGTCGTCGATGTTCCAACGGAATTGGAAGGCGAATGGCGCGTCGAAGAAGATTTCCTGGCCGCAGTGAAATCAAAAGGCCGGGTGCTTCCCCATCCAAACTTTGAAGACGGGCTGCGCTACATGCGAGTCGTGCAAGCTGTCTCCGATTCTCGGGCGCGGAACGAGTGGGTGGCAATCAAACAATAGCAACGCCAGCGCGTTGTCTGGGTAGGACGATTACCGCGTGAGCGCCGTACCCCCTGGAAGCTATGCCTTTGAAGTCTTGCCGTTGTGCCCGCGAGGGGAGAACGGGCTCGAAATGAACTGTCGTTTTCCAGGCCAAGACGAAATGGCGCCTGACATTCTGTGCGCTTGCTTTTGGCCCGACTTTTTAATTCGATCGCAGCGTGCTCCCCGCCGACAACGAGTTAACCGAAGCAGCCAGTGTCGGCGTATCCAGGGGCCACGGTGGTGTTGGTTTTGCCACGACGCACTGGAGTCTCGTGCTGGAGGCACAAGGAGAATCTCCACAGGCGGACAAAGCGCTCGAGAAACTTTGCCGCACCTACTGGTGGCCCGTTTACAGCTTCATCATCCGGCAAGGCGCCGGCCCAGAAGAGGCAAAAGATCTTACCCAAAGTTTCTTTGCGCTTCTGTTCGAAAGAAGAGATCTGGAATCTGTTCGCCGTGAAAAAGGGCGGCTGCGATCATTCTTCTTTGCTTCAATCAAACACTTCCTGGCTAAGGAACGGAGGTACGCGGCGGCGGCCAAACGCGGAGATGGCCGGCCGCTCATACCATTGGATGAATTGCTCGAGCGTAAACATTACGATCCTGAGGCGGCGGCCGCATTGAGCCCCGATCAAATCTTCGAGCGTCGCTGGGCGCTGACGGTTCTCGAGCAAGCTCTCACGCGATTGGAAGCTGAGTATCGCGCTTTGGACAAAGCGCGATTGTTTGAGCAATTGAAAAAACAGCTCACAGACGAAGCCGACCGACCTTCCCAAGGCGATATCGCGCGTGAATTGGGCATGAGCGAGAACGCAGTGAACCAAGCTTTTTATCGGTTGCGCCAGCGCTACCGGGAATTGTTGCATGAGGAGATCGCCCACACCGTCGTCGCTCCCGACGACACCGAAGATGAGCTGCGCCATTTAATTGCCGCGTTGCGTGGGTAAAACGTGCGACAGGAACTACACAAACTGCCATGCATTCATGAAATGCGGTTAGCATCGCTTCTTTAGGGTAAATTCGTGAAATTGGTGTCCAAGCCCTGTCCTAGATGCGGCGCGGAATTGTATGTCGACGCGCCACAGGAATTTTGCAGTGCGTGTTTGTTAGAAACTGGTTTGTTCGCGGCTGGACCTGTAGCTGCGGACACCGATGGTGCCGAAGCGCCAACCGCTAACAGCGGGGGACATCCTCGCAAAACCGACTTTGGCGACTACGAACTCCTGGAAAAATTAGGGAGCGGCGGACAAGGCCTTGTTTATCGAGCGCGGCAGAAGAGCCTCGATCGCACGGTCGCACTGAAGATCGTCGCGCTCGGTCAGTTCGCTACCAAACGGCATTTGCAACGCTTTCATCTGGAAGCGCAAGCGGCGGCCAGGCTCGATCACCCCGGCATCGTTCCTATTTATGAAATCGGTGAGCGCGATGGTTCCTGCTATTTCAGCATGAAGCTGATCGAGGGCGGTCCTCTCGACGAAATAGCTAAGCACCAGCCGATATCGCCTCGGCGCGCAGCCGAACTCATTGCGAAAGTGGCGCGCATTGTCCAGTTCGCGAACGAACACGGGATTCTGCACCGCGACATTAAGCCCGGGAACATCCTCGTTGATGGCAAAGGCGAACCGCATCTCACCGATTTCGGATTGGCCCGCCTGCTGGAAGCTGAAAGCACTGTCACGCGCACCATGGAGGTAATGGGCACACCCAGTTACATGGCGCCGGAACAGGCTGGAGGAAACAACGCCACCATCACGTGCGCCACCGATGTGTACGGGCTCGGCGCGGTCTTTTACCAATTGCTTACTGGCCATCCGCCGTTCGCTGGCGAAACCACCTATGAAACGGTTCGCCTGGTCTTGGAAGAAGAACCTCGGCAACCGAGATTGTGGAATCCGAAGATCGACCGGGATCTGGCAACCATCTGTCTTAAGTGTCTGGAAAAAGATCCGGGGCGTCGTTACGACTCCGCTCTCGCGTTGGCGGAGGATCTTGAACGCTGGCTGAAGCACGAACCTATTCGCGCGCGCTCTGCCGGAATTTTTGGGCGCAGCCAAAAATGGGTACGACGAAATCCAATGGCTGCGCTGCTCTTCGCATTGTCATTCGCATTTGTTGCAACGCTGAGTGTCACGATTTGGAAGAACGAATCAGCCCGGCCGCCAACAGGAGCGGGAGTGGCGGTACTGCCCTTTGTGAACATGAGCGCCGACAAAGAGAACGAGTATCTGAGCGACGGAATCACGGAGGATTTATGCGCCGCGCTGTCGCAGGTCAAAGGGCTGCGCGTCCCTGCTCGCACTTCCTCGTTCGCATTCAAAGGCAAGACCGAAAATATACGGAAGGTCGGCAAAGAACTAAACGTGCCGACAGTGCTCGAAGGCAGCGTGAGCAGAGCGGGCAATAAACTTCGCGTCACCACGCAACTCATCAACGTAGCCGACGGTTTTCATCTCTGGGCGGCAACTTATGACCGTGAGATGACGGACATACTCGCTGTTCGCAGCGACATTTCTCAGCGCGTCGTTGACGCGCTAAAGCTTCAGCTGGGCGTCGAAGAGAAACAGCGCCTGGCCAGGAATCCGACGGAAAACCATCAGGCTTATGAGCTGTATCTGCTGGGTCGCTTTGAGCTAAGCAAGCTTACAGAGCAAAGCGCCCACAATAGCATCCAGTTTTTCCAGCAGGCGATTGTACTCGACCCCGAGTTTGCGCTGGCGCACGCCGGTCTGGCTGAGGCGTATCATTTAATTGGTTACTGGAGCTACGTTCCGCCCAAAGAGGCTTTTCCCGAAGCGAAGGAAGCCGCTCAGAAAGCATTGGCGCTCGATGCCGAGCTGGCCGAAGCGCATGCCACCCTCGGCTACGTTGAATTTCAATACGAATGGAAATTTAAGGAAGCTGAGGCCGAATTCAGAAGGGCCGTTGCGCTCAACCCGAATTCTGTAACTGCGCGGCTCAATCTCTGGGAGTATCTGCTTGACTTGGGCCGGACCCAGGAAGCGCATGAGGAACTGGAACGAGCCAGAGAAGTGGATCCGCTCTCCTACCGGGTCAACTTCGGTTTCATCTGGCAGTACATAACAGAGGGCGATCTGGATCGTGCATCACAGCAGGCTGAGAAGACCATCGCCATCGATCCGAAAAATCCATTGGGCTATGACCTCCTCACCGCAATTCCGTACATCAAAAAGATGCCCGCTGAATATTTTGCCGCTGCGGAAAAGAGGGACATGCTGGAAGGATCATTCAGCGCGGAAGAACTGGGCGAGCTGCGAAAAGCGTACGACACTGGCGGGATACCAGCGTATTCGCGAAAGAGAAACGAGTTCTGCCAAAAGCGCATCGCCCAGGGAAAATATGAATCGCCATTGCGCATTGCGATCGACTATGCCGTGGGCGGCTTCGACTCGGAAGCGCTCGATTGGCTTGAAAAAGCAGTTGAAGAGCGCACTCCGTGGCTGCCGGAACTGAAAATAGATCTCGCCTGGGACAGGCTCCGATCGCAGCCTCGCTTCATTGCAATCTTGAAAAAAATAGGCTTGGAAAAATAACAAGTACGAATCAACACGAATAGACACTAATCCGAGCTGGATTGATTCGTGCTTATTCGTGTCGATTAGTGGTTAGCTCTTCCCTTTCTCGCCGGCGGATATCGGTAAAATTCGCGTAATCCGTGGTCACTCCGCTTTAACACGGCCAAGCCAACTTTCCCTGTAAGATTCGGCTGCATTCCGGTCTTGTACACAGGTGAAGGCGAGAAGTAACCAACCACAAACAGCTACCAAAGGCATAATCTATGAGAGACAAAACAAAGAAAACCAAGACACAGATGAAGTTCCGCGACCTCAAGCCAGCAAAGGACGCTAAAGGCGGAATCCCGCCGGATCCTTGCCGCCGAGGCCGCTCCGGCTTTTATGCGGGCAATCACAACGAAACGCTTCTCTAGGATGCTAACTAGTCCGCTAACGAGGGTTCCAAGCAGAAATGGATCAGAAGAAACAGTGATATGACGAGGAGTACTCAATCAAAATTGAACCAACAGAAACAACTATGAAAAAAATCAATCAAAACAATGGAACTAAGAAACTCACAAGCCCCGCTAACAACGGCAAGCCGACGATGCCGTTGCACGACTTGAAGACGCGCAAAGATCCGCGCGGCGGCGTGGGATTGAAACGGCGAGAGCAGGACGGCTTGATCTGCACCAACCACAACGAGCTCTTCGTTGAGTGACGGCGGGTGGCGCTAAACGCGCGCGGCAAACGTATTTGCGAGCGCAAGGCGTAGAGGCGGCGGGAAACTATTCTGAGGCGGGGCGCATTTACAAGGCGTTGATTTGCGGGCTGCGCCTTACTCCGCCCCAGGAGCTGCATGTCGATGTTTATCGCAGTCTCGCCGACTTGTACCGAATTCTAGGCCGTTACCGCGAATCGGACGCTGCTTTTGCCGCCGCATTCATGATCGCGGACAAAGTTTACACCAAGGATGCGATCGAACACTGGCGGTTGCTCAACGGACGCGCCATTCTCTACAAATATTCCGGCCACTTCGCTGGTGGCGCGCGTCTGTATCGGACCGCGCTCAAAATCCTGACCAGCGCAAACGGCTCGCACTACTCCGAGATCGCTACGATTTATCATAACCTTGGCGGACTCGAGCACGCTCGCGGCCGATATGCGATCGGTGAACAGTTTGCACGCAAGGGAATCACGATCCGCCGGCGCGCCCTCGGCGCGGATCATCCCGCCGTGGTCGCCGATGGAGCAGCGCTTGCTGCGTTGCTGCTCGCGCAGAAAAAGTTTGGCGAGGCGGAACTACTTCTTCGGCGTGCGCTGCGAATCTTTCGCCGGGCGTCCCAGCCGGAGAACTACGATGTGGCAATCGCACTGAGCAATCTCGGTTCGCTGGAACAGGCGCGCGGAAATTTTACCGCAGCGCTTCGTTACCATAAAGAAGCGCTCCGGATTAAGGAAAAACTCTTCGGGCCGCATCATGTCGATATCGCGGTGACACTGAACAACATCGCGGTGGTCTACCGGGAACAGCAACGCTTGGCAGAAGCGCTGCCGCTGTTTTCCCGCGCGTTGTCGATCTTGCAAGCCAGCGTCTCTTCGCGACATCCCAATCTGATCAAGTGTCAAAAAAACTACGTGGCGCTTTTACAAGTGCCTTCTCGCTTACAGCAGGCGAAGGCTTGAGACTCTTCGGAATTGATCGCGACGCGACCTCAGCAAAGTAGGCAACGCTGCAACGCAGCAAAGTCACTTTCCTCGTAAGATTCGCCCGCATTCCGGTCTTGTACATGAGTGAAGGCCACCCGACTTCGCGAGGCTACGACGGCCTAGGAAAGGACGGAAGGCCAACAAAAAGAAAAGGAGATTAAGAAATATGAACAAAACAAAGATTAACTTCAGTGGCCGTTCCGCGATTTTCTCGGGCACCGCGGGTGTTGGTCTGTTGATTCTCGCTCTCGGTTCAATCACCACATCCAGCATTCACGCGCTGCCAGCCGTCCAAGACGTCGCCGGCGACTGGTTCGGCTTCTTCAATGCGCCAGGCCTCCCGCCCGGTCCATGCCGACTGACCATCCAATTCCAGCAGAACCGCAGCTTTAGCGGTCCCCTTGATATAGAACTTCCGCCGGATCCGTGCAACGTCATGATCAGCGGCGCAGTCTCGGCCAGCAACAACGTCAGCTTCACCGGCCATAACGACACCACCGGTTGCAGGGCCAACGCGCACGTCATGTTTAGCGATTTTGGGGACGGCGGCGCGCTCTTTGATGGCGACCTCAAGCTCACCCTCGGGGACGGCACCCAACCGAAAGGCAGCGTGGTCCAACTGCGCGCTTTCATGCCAGACCCGAACATGCCGCCCCCGGACATGATCGGCGATTATCAAGGCAACGGCACCAGCGACGTTAACGGGCAACAAATCCCGATCATCATTCACATTGCGCGGATTGTCTGCGATTGCATTGATCGGCCGCCGGCCACCGTCTTTGCCGCGAATCTCGGCATCAGCACAGCCATGTTCTCCGCCGGTTACGCGACGGTCAGTCCGCACGGCGAACAGACCACCCATGACAGCGAACCCGTCGTTGCGTATGAACTGCTCGTTATCGGGCAGGGCAATGACGCGAACGCGCGGATCATGGGCGCGTTCCACGTCCACGCCGGCGTCAGTCCGTGCATTCGCGGGCAATTCCAAATTCGCAATCTCGACGGCACAGAAGACCACGGCCAGTTCGAGGCATTCCAGCAGTAATCACCTGCGTTATAACCATCACTGACCTCGACGAAGGGAAACGAAACATTTCTTCGACATTCATGCCGTCGTCCCCAAGAACATCGTCGGCAGCTTCGCCGAAATAGCCAACGATTCAAAGGGGGAGGCCAATTGCCTGTAAGATTTCGCCGAATTCCGGTCTTGTACACCAGTGAAGGCCAGAAGTGATTGTGAGAGATCAAAGACGGCCAAAGTACAAAACAGATAAGCGATCAACAAGGAAGACAAACGATGCAAAATAAACAGGACAATCGAAAGAGGACCACGAAGAGGAGCAAAGTCCAACTCCGTGACCTGAAAACAAGAAAAGATCCGAAGGGTGGAATTATCATAATCAACAGCGGCCCCGGCCGTCCGTAGCCCGATCCCTCGGGTCATTGTTCAAAGGAAAAGCCGCTGTGTGGTTTCATCCCACGCTGCGGCTTTCGAATGGGAAGATTTGGGGACGCCACACCTGTTACCACGCTTCATGAAGACGCACCGTACGACTTCTGGTAACCTCAGGAAAAAAGCGAACTGTATTCTTTGCTTGTTCGTGAGCGTATTGCTGGCCGCATCGGGAAACGCTGCAGAAGTTCGGTCGGATGAAGAACAGATCCTCAAGCTTGAAGATGACTGGGTGCGTGCGCTTCAGAACCATGATCGCGAAAGTTTGGATAAGATCGTGGCGCCGGAATTCACGTTCATCGAACCAAACGGAACCAGCAGGAACCGGCAACAGTATCTTGCCGATAGAACCAGCCATGAAGCCGACATCAAAACATTCCAGAATGATGAGCTCAAAGTGCGCGTGTTTGGAAATTCTGCCTTAGCGTCCGGCCTTGCAAAAATTACTGAACACCGGCGGGGCAGGTGTTACCGGCTCATCCTCCGATGGAAGGAATTGTGGCTTAAAAATTCGGGGACATGGCAGGTTTTTGCTTCGCAAGCGACTCCGGTAAACGCCAAGTGGGATGCCCAATTCATCGTGACGGAATAGCACGGCATCACTAACCTCGACGCTACGGCGTCACGCGTGTCCCACGAGATATCTTCTTACCAGAAGCGACCAAATTAGGAGCGTGAACAATAGATACCACGCGAAGAAACGATCGTAGCCCCGTCGATGCGCACAGAGACCGATGGCGGCCAGTACGGCGTAGTGACCGACAAAGGGCACGTACCAAATCGGATGAAATAGATCGCCGTGGATTGCGGTCTGCGCGATGTCGAGCAAGCACATCGCAATAAAGGCGGAATAGTAGCCCACACGGTTTCGTTGAAAGCGCCGCTGGTGTTCTTCCGCTTCAGATAGGTCTGGCGGGTAAAGAAAAACCGTGAGCATATAAAGTGTGATCGTCCAAACGATCAGCACCAAAAACATGTCAAAGCTCCAGGTGACTTCCGTGTTCCATTTAAACGTCACCCACCATTGCAATACCAGCAGCAGCAGCGTCGCGATTGTTAGGACGAGATGGACTTCATCAAGCGGGTTTTCTTTGCGGCGATAAAACGCGCGGCCGGCGCCCGCGAGCAAATTCGTCACACCAAGGCCGATGATGATGGACATGAGCGCAGCGATGAACTCGAAACTGCTCATCAGGTTTTGGGCGTTCTGCATTGCGAGTCCTCTCATAATCGTCAGTCAGAGCGAAGTCGAGACTGCAAGCAGAGATGAGGTCCGCCAGCCCAGGCTTTTTCAATCCCGCGGTGCGACCCATGGTAATTTGCGGGATCCTTCGACTCCGCTCAGGATGACACGCGGATTTAGTGCTGGCGGTCCAGCACCCAATCGAGCGAATCATTTAGATCTAACAGCCCTGTGCCTTCGATCGGATCATTGTGATGGGCGCCCCGCAATTCAATCACACGTTTTTCTCCAGCGTATGCTTCAACCACGAGTCGCTGAAAACGGGGCGGCACGATTTGGTCTTTTTCTGCGAGCAAAAAGATTGCCGGCGTACGAGTCGCCTTTGCGTTTGTGATGCAGTCGAGATCGCGTGGAATTTGCATCGCTACTGGACCCGCCAGGAGCCACAGATTCCACCAGCCAAATCGACGGAGAATTAATTCCCGCAGCGGCGGTGGATTATGCAAAATCAACCCGGCGATCGGACGTTGTGCCGCGACGTGAAGCGCAGC
Source organism: Chthoniobacterales bacterium (assembly GCA_025935755.1). Lineage (GTDB taxonomy): Bacteria > Verrucomicrobiota > Verrucomicrobiia > Chthoniobacterales > UBA10450 > Udaeobacter. Next base: position 30,356 of record JAICUQ010000004.1, read on the forward strand.
TGTTGCGCCAATGCTCGTGCCGAATAACACGATCGGCGCTGTAGTGTGCACTGTCCTCAGCGCAGGGTTCGACGACGATCCGCTGGGGACAGCGGACTCTACAGCAGCACTCTTGCTCGTTGCCTCCCGTTGCAATTCATCGAATGCCGCAATCGCCGGCGGCCCAATCCGCGCCAAGCGCGCCGGTCCCGTGCTGCCGCCGAACCCTGGATAATTCATTCCCCAGATTTCTACTGCGCGATCCTTCCACATCTCGGTTTCCACGGCAGGCCAGCGATCCGCGCGATCCGCGTTGCCGTAAAAACGCAGAATGAAAAAATCCGCGCGGCCCCGTTGCTTTGCGTGTCGCGATTGCGCTATCCAGATTTCCAACTCGCCATTCGCAAAAGGAATTGTTCTGGGGACGGCGCCAGCCGCATCAACGGACGCCCTTGTCGGAAAAAGAATCAGATGGTCCGGTAAATTTCCGAAGAACATGAGAGCAAAGTATGCAATGCAAAGGACCAGCAATCTCCAACCGGTTGGAGAAATTCTTAGTCTCACGTTTCAGTTATCCGCGAGACACATGAACCAGGCAGAACAATTACGGCGCTGATCATTGTTGCTGCTGTTTCGGCAGGAAGCGCGACATGATCGCGAGCAGCACGATCACAACTAACGCGAGCGCGCCCCAAAAAATGTAGCGAGTGGATCCGGTTAATGTTTGGCCGGTAAGCGAGGGTTTCGGTGAAAGATTTTCTTCCGCACCCGGGGTCACGGTGTTGCGTTTCGCTTTCAGAAGCTCGCTGGCAACGAGAGTGAGATCGTAATGCGCGGCCGCTGCATCGGCATTGTCGTAGTAAACCCAAACCGGCTGTGCTGGATCTGACGTCGCCTTGAATACAACACGCGTCACCGGATAAAAGCCGCGAAAATCGCGCAACTCGATCGGCGGGTTATCGCCATTATCTGTTTCCAGAAACAACGTATCGGTTTTGGGACGTGCGTTGAGTTCGATAACGAGATTGCGCTTGGCAGAGTTCGGCGTTTGGTCCCACGTGGCGCGGCCGAGTTCGGCTGCAAATTTGTCGCCACGTTCGTCAGTGATTTCTTCCCACAATCGCATTTGCCGATGGAAAAGAGGTGAGGACGACGTGCAGGCCAGCCGCGTGATCGGCACGCCGGGCTGCGGGAGTATTAGAGACCAACGCGAAAGCGCAGGCTTCTTCGGATCGTTCGCCGCCGCAGCGTTCAAACTGATCGGACGCGATACTGATGTGCGCTGAAAAATGAATGGCAGCTGATACTCGCCCCGCACGATGCGAATATCGCGTTGGTCTGGTTGCGAGCGAGCCAGCAATTCCGCGTCGAGCTCGACTTGTTGCACGCCATTTTGTGTGAGCGGTAGAAGTTTTCGGAATTTCCATTTGGCCGCGTCGATCTTCGCTCCGCTCAATGTGACCGCGGCGAGCGCTTCAGGCGGTTTGTAATTTGGATGCGGCGCGAGCGCTGAGGGAACAACGTCCATTGCTGCAACGTTCTTGAGTTTTCCACTCAGCGCCGAAAGATCATAGCGCGGCGCGCCAGCCTGGGCGTTGCCGCTGAGAAGTGAAAACTGCCCGGGTTGGTTTGCAAAAAAGATCAGGCGCACCAGCCGCCTGTCGGCGCGCACAGCGTCGATCGAAATTGGTGGACTGTCTTCATTTTGAATCAGCACCACCAACTCGCGCGTCTGGATTTGCGATTCGAGCGGAATCTCCAGGTGCGCTTCGTTCTTGCCGTTCACATTTACGCGATAAATCACACTGCCAGTGATATCGCGCTCGCGAATGCCCTCATCGCTGACCTCCGGTACAGCGAGGGTAACAGCGCGCGTGAATACCGGTTCGTTGCTTTCGATCCGCACAGATCCCAGCGTCAGATTCGCTGCCCCAAGGTCGAGGGCGAGCCTCGTTGTGCCGGGAATTTCGTCTCGCGATTTGATTGTGATCGCGACCGGTTCGGCCGGTGCATTGGTACGCGCCTTGTGCAGTTTCGCCCCGGTGAAAGGCACCGGCGCCGAGCCCAGTTCGTCAAAGGTGATCCGCAGCAATTGCCACGCGCCTTCCGGCAATGAAACACGTGGCTTCGTTGCGCCGTTCGGCAGATGAAAAAGTGAATCGCCCCCGGCGAGTTTGGTCCAGGTTCTCCCGTCATTGGAGCCTTCGACGTCCACAGCTTTCATAAATTGCGTAGCTGGCGTCTCGAGGGTTAGGCCAATAATCGGCGCGCTTGTTCCTGTCTTGAGATTTAACTGGGTGGCACCGTTCTCGATGGTGCTCCGAAATTCCGTCGGCCGTGATGTTGTTTCCGGGTCTGGCAGCACTCGTTCGATGAGATAAGGGACCTGGTTTCCGGTCGGATCCACGACGCGGAGGTCTTCCAGCCCGGGCTGCGCTGCATTCAATGTTGTCACCGGGACAGTTACGCGCACGAGTCCCCTGGCTGGAACCTCCAGCGCCTGGGTGTCACGCCATTCGTTAGGATCGAATGGCGGATTCGTCTGCCCATCCACGACGATCGTAAGCGCGACAAAAACACAGAAGCTATGGAGCAGGTGATATCGCAGTATTCGTTTCATTGCTTTTCGAGGCTGTCGCGAGGAACCGTTGATACAAAAATGACGCTACCATGGCGATGATGGCGACAGCGATGAACGCGCCGATTCGATAGAGTTGATCAAGCTGCGAAAGATCGTGAAAGAAAAGTTTCACAATGGTGAAGCCTAACATCGCCAGGCCCGCATAACGCGTCGCCGCGGTTCGTTTCCGGATTCCGACAATGAGCAGCAGAAGCGCGAACAACGCCCACGCGATGCTGTAGCTCATGTCGCGTGCGAAGTTGCCCGAGAACTGAAACGTCAACGCCGCGACCCCTGGCGTGCTGAAATAATCAGCGATCTCGATATTTACGGTAAAAAAGGCGAGCACGGTACCCAGTGTGTAAAGCAACGGCCGAACATTGTGCCCGAGCATGCGATGGCGCGGCGGGGCAAGTAATCGCGCGGCAGCGAACAGGCAAGCTGTGGCGATGCCGTATGTGTAAAGGTACCAATTAAAAATCGGGAACGCGGCGCGCGGATGATAACTGAGCACCGCCGGATTGAGTGCCAGCCTAACAAATACAACAACGAGCAAGCCGACGCCGGCGAGACGCAGCCCGGGGTGAGGTACCCGGCGAAACAGCCAGCATAGTGCTGCGCCTTCGAGCGCCCAACCGACTGTGATCCATTGGCGATCGAACTGAATTGGGAAAATTAGAGTGATGAAAAACAGCGACGCGCCGCCGAAGAGCGCCAGTTGGGCAATGCGTGCGGCAGTCGTAAGCGGCGTGCGTTTTACCAGCACGAACAATCCAAGTAACGCAGGCAGCGCAAATGCGACGGGCACCAGGCCGGGAACCCCGCTCGGATACGCGGCGCGGATGAGCTGGTAAATAAGATAAAAATGCAATGGACCGGCAAGTGCCGCTGTGGCCCAGGGCACGGTCTTGCCGGCAAACCGCTGATGGAAAACGAAGGGAAAGATCGTGAACAGGGCGTAAAACCCCACATACCACATCAATGGCAGCGTGGCGTTCGCCGGATCGAAGTGTTGGAAATGCCACGCATGCTCGAGCCCGAGCACTGAGATAAGTGCGACGCCTGGGAGTAGATCGAGCGAAAAGATTTCGCTCATCCCGAGAAGCAAAATCACCAGCAACAACCCCACACCGAATACGGGCGACGGATTTGGCAGCGGTAACTGCAGCGTCACCATGATCAGAAGCAGAAATGGCAACGTCGCCGAGAGCGCCGGAAGTTGCACCGAGAGATTTGCCGGGTCGGTGATGTTGCCGAACAAATTTGGCGTGCGGGTTCCCGGCCCCACCAGGCGCCGACACGCCCAGGCGACGGCAACGAAAAAGAAAATGGCAAAACAGGCCAGTAGAACCAGCGCCGTGGGCAAACCGGTGAGTTCGGTTGGGATTCGCACCAGCAAGGCGCCGATCGCAATGAGCGTGAGCACGAGCACAACGATCACCGGGAGCAGAGTCGCAGTTGCCAATGCCAAGCCGATTGCAAGAACGTCGATGATGAAAACGAACGGCCAGACCAGCAACGAAAGTTCGGTGACCTGGAATATCGGTATGAGCACAAGCACCAGGGCGAGCGCCGGAAAAATGTGAGTCCAGCGCGGAATCTCGATCTTGTGCAGGCGTTGCAACGCGATTGGCACCGCTGCATGGAACAGGGCGAAAACGAAATAAAACGCCAGCACGGTATAAATGTGACCGGCCGCCAGGTATTTGCTCGTCCATGCGCCGAGAAAAATGAATGCTCCGATTCCCGCCAGGACGTGTACGATTGCGAGCTTTCTTTCGATCAACGTCAGCGCCAGCAAACCGAGGTCGATGACGAACAGATACGTGAACAAAAGCGCCGGCTGATGCGCGACTGTCCGGAAATCCAGGAGGTAAAACGCCGACAGCATCGCCACTGCCCCGAAACCGATCGCGCACGCGAATAGTGTGCGGCTCGCTTTTCCGGAACGTTTTGCCCATGCAGCCGCGGCCAGGAACAGGACCTGAAAACCAACAAACACGGCCATAAAAATCAGAACCCGGCTGCCGGCGAAATATTTCTCGGAAACAAAGAACGCCCCGACCCAGGCGAATTGCATCAATACCGTTCCAGCCGCGCCGAGGATCGGCAGGGCATTCCAGCGTTGCCGTAGCGCCAGAGCGAGCAAAGCGATGTCGAGTAGCGCGACGTAACCGAAAAGCCCAAGCGGATTATCCTGGTTGGTTGAGAGTAAAATCGGCGTAAGAAATCCGCCTGCGATCCCGAGCACCGCGACGACAATCGCGTTCAACCGCACAGAGAGCAGAAACGCGACTGCTGTGATCAGCGTCATTAACAAGAAAGTCGGGATCAGCCCGAAGAACGCGAAGTGATAGTAAGCTCGAGATGCAAACGTGACGGCGTAGAGCACAAGGATACCAGTCGCGCAGAGCGTTTGGGCAGTGACAGCGTTTTCTTTTCGTTTCAAAAGCAGGCCGCCGACAACAAGACCGGCGCCGGCGACAAACCCGATCGCAATCCGCAGCTCTGGCGGAATTAAGTTGTGTTCGAACGAGTATTTCACGAAGAACGCGATGCCCAGGAAAAGCGCGAACCCGCCGATCCACGCGAACAATTTCGCGCCCATGAATTGCTCCCAGTTGATCGGCGGTCTGGTTGGTTTGGCGAGCTGCGGCGCTTTGGGAGCGAGAAGTTCCTGTGGGATTGGCGGCGGGTTTGACGTTGCATTGGACACTGCAGGAGCAGGTATCATCGCCTCCGGTTGCATGGGCGAAACCGTTTGCGGTCGCAGGTTGCGTAACTCGTGTTCGAGTGATGTCACTCGCCTAACGAGATCGGCAACGGCGCGTTTTGCGCGGTTTGCTTTCGCCAGCGCGACAACGGGCATAACGAGAATCGCGATGGCAACACCGATTATAACAAGACCTAGAAATTCCATTGATTGTTCGGTTTGGCTGGATCACTCCAGTTTTGCGAAAGAGGATAGCTGCTTTGCGCGGCGACTGTGAATTGATAAAAATGACGGATTTCATCGACTCTTTCGATTAGAACTCTCCGTGCGCGTTGCGCTGTCATGTTGAGCGGAGCGAGGCAACGAAATGCAAAGCATGAGCCCAGGCTTTCAAACATGCAGCTACTTCAACCGTGCGGGATCAGAATGGCGTTATTAGATTCGGTTCTATGAACATTCATCACCTGGAATTGTTCTATTTCGTTGCTAAACACGGCGGCATCGCAGCAGCGGTCCGCAATATTCCGTACGGCATTCAGCAACCCGCGGTGAGCGGGCAAATCGCCAAGCTCGAGGAGTCACTCGGCACGAAGCTTTTTCAGCGGCGGCCATTCGCACTCTCGTCCGCGGGCGCGGAGCTCTACGAATTCGTCCGGCCGTTCTTCGAGAATATTGATGTTGTCGCCGAAAGGCTGCGCCAGAACAGTTCGCCGCAATTACGCATCGCGGCTCCGGCGATTGTGCTTCACGATTATTTGCCGCAGATTCTCCAGCGGGTTCGTGCCAAGTTCCCGGCGTTCCGGCTTTATCTGCATGAGGCGAACCGCACTGACGCTGAACGATTGCTTTTGGCTCGCGAGGTCGATCTTGCAATCCTGTTGATCGACAAAAAATCGCGTGCTGGAATTCAAGTAAAACCCCTGCTGGAGCTGCCGTTGATTTTGTTGGTACACAAAAAATCCAAGCTGACGCGTGCTGAAGAGTTGTGGAAACGCGACAAGATCGAGGAAACACTGGTGTGCTTCTCGCGGGGTGATCCGGTTCTTGCCTATTTTCAACGCGGGCTCGAACAGCTCGGTGTGGAATGGTTTTGCGGGATCGAAGTAACATCCGAGCGATTGATCCAGCAGTACGTGGCCAACGGCTACGGTATCGGTTTGACCGTCGCGGTGCCCGGGTTCAAACCACCGCCACAATTACGCGCATTGCCGTTGTCGAACTTCCCGCCCGTGGTTGTCGGGGTTGCCTGGTCCGAGAAACTTTCAGAAATCGCCCGCCAACTACTGGCAGAACTCGACGTCGAAGCGGAGAACCAACGAGCGCGGATTGGAAAAAGCGGTCACTAATCCGTGGCAAAATTGCTTATTCAGCGCGGTTTTTCACCATCCGATCGATCTACTTGGAGAACTCCGGCTGTTTGAGGTTGCGATGCGGTGTCCGGTGCTGAAGAGAGAGTTGAGGGTCGGATCGCTGAGAACTTGTAACCTTCGTACGCGGCAAGCGCGTAAAACAAAATGCTGATGGACGTAAAATCTTCCCACATCGCGCTGATTACCTTGGCGTGATCGGCATTATTCATCATTGAGAAGAACCCAACGCCTTGCTCGGCGGACGCAAATGCAATCAATGAAAAATAATTTCCAAGCACGCAGCCGAAGAGTGCGAGAAACGCTCCGAGAATCCCAAAAGTTTTTCCACCGTTTCCGATTCTTAAAGCAAACCCGACAAGCACACCTACTCCCAGCGCCATGAACCCGATTTGGGTTTGGGTCGTGACGGTAAAAAAAGCCCAGAGAATCGCGCCGACGATAGCGGCTGCCAGACCGGCGAAACTGCCTAAAAGAAGTCTTTTTTCGGGGAATGGATCTGCTTCGAACATCGGCTCGTGGACGTGAGCCGGTTTTTATCGAGGACAGACAGTGGTGTCAAGCTCGCCACTGACTCCGTTCCCTGCTGGACCGCTGCACTCGAGCCGAGGAATGTCGAACGAAATCCGCGGCTAATCGTGGTTAACTCTTCTTTAACTCCGTGAGATCTTTGAGCACCTGTTCGCTGTGCTCTGCGGGTTTGACTCCGGTATACACCTTTGCGATTTCGCCCTCGGGATTGATGATGAAGGTATTACGTGCCGCGAGTTTTTGGCCTTTGTAATCCATCACGGAACCGTACTCGGTAGAAACCTTTCCGTCAGGATCGGCGAGCAATTTAAAGTTGAGCCCTTCCTTCGCGCAAAAATCCTTGTGCGATTGCGCGGTATCGACGCTCACTCCGAGAATGACTGCACCGGCGTCGGTGTATTTCGAGAGGTCGCGCTGAAAATTCTGCGCCTCCAAGGTACAACCGCTGGTGAAATCCTTTGGATAGAAATAAAGAACCACCCATTTCCCGTGATAATCTTTGAGGCTCACCTGCGAGCCATCGCCAGTAGTGAGACTGAAATCGGGCGCGGGCTTTCCAACTTCGGGCTGCGTTTGGGATTCTGTTGCCGCCATGCATGTGAAGGTCGCAAGACAGGCGACCGCTGACAAGATCGTGTTTCTGATTTTCATGATCCAGTTTGAAGCGCAGACGCACTGAGTCAAGGACCCCCCGGGACCGTGCGCGCCTCGCGTGTTAGCGATGGCGCCCTCGCCATCGTGGATTTTGAGAAAGGTCTGATTTCCAGCGCTGCCTCGACAAGCGCTGTTCCGAGGGGGGCGCCGAAACGTACAGGCGAGGCGCGTGCGCTCCCCGGAATGAAAGCTTGCGATTGTGTGACACCTTTGAGTCAATACCAGCGCGTTTATGGCGAGACCCGATGTTGCCGAGCATCTTCCAATCCAGCCGTTGCGACTGATCCTTGGAGTCATCGCGTGCATCGGGATTGCGTCCACGCTTTTCACGCTGCTGTTTGGGTTTATGACCATTCCCGCAAACTCTGTGGGAGTGAGGACACGGTTTGGCGCGTATCACGACATCGTGAACCCGGGTTTGACTTATGCGATTCCGTACGTCGACGAGGTTCACATCGTACCCACACAACGTTTGCAGAAGCTGGAGTTTGGTTTCGCCACGCCTAGTGCATTGAACGTGTACCAGGGCGATCCGGAGTCGCAGGAGACTGAGACCATGATCACGGGGGACTTGAACACCGCGCTTGTGCCTTGGGTGGTGCAATATCGGATTACGGATCCGAAGGTTTATCTGTTCGGAGCGCGAGAGCCGGAGAAAACGTTGCGCGATCTTTCTGAAAGCGTGATGCGCGAAGTCATCGGAGATCGCACGGTTGACGAAGTGCTCACCATCGGGCGTCACGATATCGAGACATCAACATTGAAACGTCTGGCTGAGCTTTGTTCGGAGTACGATTTGGGAATTCAGATCCAACAGGTACAGCTTACCAGTGTGCGTCCGCCGCCAGTCGTGCAGGCGGCCTTCAACGACGTCAATCAAGCACAACAGGAAAAACAAACCGCGATCAATCAGGCCTGGGCGGTTTACAACGATGCCGTTCCGAATGCGCGCGGCCAGGCCAAAGAGCGCGAGAAACAAGCCGAAGCGTACGCGTTTCGCCGGGTGAACGAAGCCAAAGGGGAAGCGCAAAAGTTTTCGTTGTTACTGGCCGAGTATCGTAAGGCGCCAGAGGTCACGCGACGCCGTCTGTATCTCGAAGCGATGCAAGCCATCCTGCCAAGCCTGCAAAAAAAGATCATCGTGGATGACAGCCTGAAAAATATTCTCCAGACGCTGCCACTTCAGCCCGCCGGAGAATCGAGGAGCTCGCCATGACCACGATCAATTTTGCTTCCGCGTCCGGCTTATTGGAAGAGCATCTCGTGAGCGCCGAAGGCGCGGTGTTCAATTTAAGCCTGGGGCAAAGCTCCAGGATTTCCGACTACCAAAACGCCAGCGCTGAAGGCGCGACTCACAGCCAGGGAAGCATCAAATCTAATGAGATGCGACGCCGGGCTGGGAATGAGATGCGCCTTTGCTGCAAGCAGATCAAACCTTTCGCGGTTGGAGAGAAAGGCTAACGCTTGCCGATGAACGTGATCGACGTGACTCCGCGACCCGCTGCCGTGACGGTTGCGATCCGTTTTTTGCAAAGTCCGGTGATGTCGATTCTGGGAATTCTTTTCATTCTGACGGCATTGAAATGGGGAACGTTGCTCTTTGTCGTGCCGCAATATGAGACGGTGATCATCACTCGGTTTGGCAAAATTGTTCGTACAATTAACACCCCCGGATTGAAGATGAAGCTGCCGATTATCGATAAGGTGCAGCGATTCGATAAACGCATTCTGGCCTGGGACGGCCCGCCCACTGAATGTCCGACGAAAGACAAGTTGTACATCATCGTCGATTGTTTCGCCCGATGGCGAATCAGTGATCCGACGCTTTACTACAATCGACTGAATGACGAACGTAGCGCACTTTCCCGTCTCGACGACATCCTTGGCAGCGAAACGCGCAGCGCCGTAGCCACACACGATTTGGTTGAAATCATCCGCGTAACCAAGGGACGAAAACCGTTGCGCGACGAGGAACTGGAGAAAACTGGCACGGTTTTGCCGACGACGATCCCCGATATTGAATTCGGCCGCGGCGAAATTGAGAAACAAATCACTGAGCGTACCCGCCAGAAGATCGCCGATTTTGGCATCGAGTTGCTCGATGAGCGTTTCAAACGCAGCAAATACAACCCGGCGGTAGCAGAGAAGATCATCGAGCGAATGTCCAGCGAGCGACATCAAATCGCAGCGCGCTTTCGTTCGGAAGGCCGCGGCGAAGCGGCAAACATCAGCGGCCAAAAAGAAAGCGATGTCGCTTCAATCAGCTCCAACGCCACAAAAAATGCGCTCGAGATCGAAGGCAAAGCAGACGCCGAAGCTGCTTCAATCTATACCGCCGCGTTTGGAGCACCCGACGCGCAGGAATTCTATTCCTTTCTGCGCAGCCTTGATGTGATGCGCGTCGCTTTCGAGAAGGATACGACTGCGGTTATCTCAACCAATAGTGATCTTGGTCGAATGCTGAAATCGATGGCGCCAGCCGTGGCGCCGGCAAATCCATCACGTTGAACCGGCGCGGCGCGTGATCTCTCCAGGGTGCATCGGCGCCCACGGAGTGGCCGCGCTACCTTCGGAAATGCTGCGGTCGCTTGCCCGTCCGCAAATCATCGGCAGATTGAAATTTCACATTAATGAAGACAACGCTTGCTCATCAACTTGCTGATTACACGTGTGCGGTGCGGTTCGAGGATCTTTCGAAGGACGTCGTGCACGAAGTGAAACGACGCGTGATCGATTCGCTGGGCTGCGCGCTAGGCGCGTGGAACGAAGAACCGTTTGTGATCGCCCGAAAAGTGGCCGCAGATTTCTCGGCCGCGGCCGGCTCCACGATCTTTGGCACGGACCACAAGGCGCCGCCGGACTGGGCGGCATTCGCCAACGGCTGCGGCATTCGCTATTTCGATTTCAACGACACGTATCTCTCGAAAGAACCTGCCCATCCCAGCGACAACATTTCGGCTGCACTTGCGGTCGCAGAAAGTGTGGGCGCTGACGGACGGGATTTGATCGCGGCCATCGCCATCGCATACGAAGTGCAATGCCGGTTATGCGACGCTGCGAGTATTCGTGCTCGCGGCTGGGATCATGTGACTTACGGAACGTTCTCGACCGCATTGGCCTCCGCAAAGTTGATGAAACTCGATTCGACAAACACCCGGCACGCCGTCAACATCGCGGGCGTCGCCGGAGCGGCCATGCGCCAGGCGCGCGCAGGCGAACTCTCGCATTGGAAAGGCGTGGCTTTTGCCACCGCCGCGCGGCACGGCGTTTTCTCAGCGTTGCTTGCCCGGCAAGGGATGACAGGGCCGGCGCCGATTTTCGAAGGGGAAATGGGATTCGAAAAACAACTCGGCGTATCACTCGGAAACGTGGGTGAGAAATTTCAAGGATCGCCCACCATGATTTTGAAAACGAGCATCAAATATTGGCCGGCCGAATATCATAGCCAGAGCGCAATCGAAGCGGCGCTTTTTTTACGGGATCAAATCGGAGACATTTCGAAAATCAAAGGCGTGCTGATCGAGAGCCACGACGCGTCAGTGGACATCATCGGGAGCGAACCGGAAAAATGGAAACCAAAGACGCGCGAAACGGCGGACCACAGTCTGCCTTACATCACGGCCATCGCGCTCATCGACGGAGAAATCACCGATCGGCAATTTGAGCCGGAACGGTTTAAAGATCCCGGCGTTTGGAAGTTTCTGGAAAACGTCAAAGTCGAGCGAAATGCGGAATTGAGCGCGATGTATCCGGATGCGGTCGGCAATATCGTGCATGTTGATCTCGCCGATGGCCGGCGATTAACCCGGCGCGTCGATTATCCGTTGGGCAATGCGAAAAATCGGCTCAAGGATTCAGCAGTCGAAGGAAAATTCCGCGCGCTTGTCGAGCACATCATCGGGGAAAGCCGGGCAAAAAACATTGTCGAGCTTGTTTGGAAACTGGACGAAGCAAAAAACGTGGATGAGCTGATGCAGGCACTTCAGGTGCCGAAGAAGAAATGAGGAATGGCGAAGCACGGCTTCATCGTCATCCTGAGCGAAGTCGAAGGATCCCGTTGAGCTACCTGCGGGGTTCCTCGACTCCGCTCGGAATGACCGTGAGTGCATTCATTATCGTCGAGCATGAGCAGGAGTAAAAGCAAAAGACTTCGCGAACTCCTCGCGAACGGCGCGATAATGTTGCCTGGCGTACCCAACGCATCGATCGCGCGACAGGTGGAGCAGCTTGGGTTTGATGCGGTCTACATAAGCGGAGCGGGAATGGCGAATGCGACGGCTGGCGTTCCCGACATCGGTCTGTTGACGCTAACCGAAGTGGCGCAACTGGCGGGTTATATCGCCAGGGCGGTGAAAATTCCTGCAATCGTGGATGCCGATACCGGGTTTGGTGGTTCGGAAAATGTTACGCGCACGATCCGCGAGCTTGAAGCAGCAGGTCTCGCTGGTTGTCACATTGAAGACCAGGAATTTCCCAAGCGCTGCGGACATCTCGCAGGAAAATCGCTCGTCCCTGTTGAGGAAATGACTGGAAAAATCAAAGCGGCGGTAGCGGCACGACGCGATCCTGATTTTATGATTATCGCCCGCACAGATGCGCGCGCGGTAGAAGATTTTGATCGAACAGTTGAGCGCGCTCGGCGGTACGTGGAAGCGGGCGCCGATGGAATCTTTCCGGAAGCACTGCAAAGCCCCGACGAGTTTCGTGATTTTGCAAGGAAGATGAGTGTGCCGCTGCTCGCAAACATGACGGAGTTTGGGAAAAGCCCGCTGCTTTCGTTTAACGAGTTAGCCGGATTGGGGTATCGCATGGTGATTTTCCCCCAAAGCGCGTTCCGCGCGTCAATGAAGGCGAGTCATAAGCTTCTGCAGAGTCTCAAGGAAGCGGGAACGCAAAAGGATTGGCTCGATGAAATGCAGACGCGCGAGGAACTTTACAAACTACTCGACTACGATCCGGCGGCAGAGAAGTGGCCGGGGTTGACCGACTGACCATTTGTCGTCGCGCATATCGTAGTTACACTCAGCGAACACATGGGTACTGAAACAAAACCACAATACAGCCCGGGATTGGCCGGGGTAATCGCCGGTGAGACGGCGATCTGCTGGGTCGATCCCGCCGCCGGGTTGATGTATCGCGGCTACGACATTCATGGCATGGCCGAAAAGGCTTCTTTCGAGGAGGTTGCTTACCTTCTGCTTAACGGGGCGTTGCCGAACGCAAAGCAACTGAAGGACTTCACACAGCAAATCGCCAGCGAACGGGCGTTGCCTGGGCCCGTAACGGAAATGCTGCGACTTTTACCGGGCGCCACCCATCCGATGGACATGCTCCGCACCGGCGTTTCGATGTTGAGCGCATTCGATAAAGATCTCGGTGATAATTCTCACGATGCTAACATTCGGAAATCGATTCGACTCATTGCGCGCGTCTCCACTTTGATCACCGATGGCTGGCGCATCTCGCAAGGCGAGAAACCCTTCCCGGAAAAGCCCGAGCTCTCGCAAGCCGCGAATTTCTTCTACAAGTTCAATGGCAAAATTCCCGAGCAATGGCAAACCCGGATGCTCGACACAATTTTCAACCTGTACGCCGACCATGAATTCAATGCATCCACTTTCGCGGCGCGCGTCACCGCCTCCACCCTGGCAGGAATTTACGCCGCGGTTACATCCGCAGTTGCGACTCTGAAAGGTCCGCTGCACGGCGGCGCGAATGAGGAATCGATGAAGATGCTCGAGGAAATCGGGACTCCCGATGGCGCCGAGGCATGGTTAATGAAAAAACTCGCGTCTAGAGGAAAGATCATGGGATTCGGTCATCGCGTTTACAAAAAAGGCGATTCGCGTGTACCGGCGATGCGAGAGATCGCGCGCGACCTTGGGAAACGAACCGGGAAGGAAAATTGGGTACCGATTTGCGAAAAGCTCGAACAAGTAATGGATCGCGAGAAACAGCTTTGCGCCAATGTGGATCTGTACGCGGCACCGGTATTTTGGATGCTCGGCTTTCCGCCCGAGTTGAACACGCCATTGTTCGCAGCATCGCGCGTCGCGGGCTGGTGCGCCCACGTCATTGAGCAACACGATAACAATCGGCTCATTCGGCCGCGGTCATTGTACGTCGGACCGGAGCTGCGTCCCTATCCCGGCTCGCCTAAATAACGAGCCGATAAGGGTAGGGCGTCTGTGTCAGACGCCTTTTGCATGATGAAACATTCGAATGGCGTTGCAAAACCCGGCCGTTGCTCCTCATCCGTTACGGCACGGAAACGCCCTGCAAGGTGAAAGAAGAACAATCGCTTCAGGAAAAATATGCACCGCGAAACATGTGTTTCGGTTGCGGCGTGGCAAATCCGGAAGGTTTGCACATCCGCAGTTTCCTGAAGGACTCTGATGGCGAAATTGTCGCCGAGTGGAAGCCTCAAAAAAAATATGAAGCGTTCACGGGAGTTTTGAACGGTGGGATCATTGGCACGCTACTCGATTGTCATTGCAACTGGACGGCAGCGTACTATTTGATGAAACGCGCAGGCGAGAGTCATCCGCCGTGCACGGTTACCGCGGAATACGCCATCAAACTGCTGCGACCGACACCGACGAACGATCGCGTGTTTCTCTCTGCCAGGGTTGTTGAGATCACTGATGACCGTGCAACCGTCGAGGGAACATTGAGCGCCGCTGGAAAAGTCTGTGCGACGTGTCGGGGAATATTTGTGGCGGTGAAGGAAGGCCATCCCGCTTACCACCGATGGTAAATTGGACATGCGTCCGAACTGCTTCTGGAACGGAGTCTGAGGTGACGCGATCGAGATTCCTTGGAGTTGCAAGCGCGACGCTCGCACTGGCTTCCGCGTTATTTTTATCGCTCACGGCAGCCAGTGGAGGGGCGAGCTCCGCGAGCCCAAGTGCGCAGGGTGACGTTACGGCGTCGCAGAGCTCCGCCCTCCAACAGGGCAATACCGCCGAAATTCATTTCCAAGATAAAATCGCCGCCATCGAGAAGCGAACCGGCGCTCGGATCGGCGTGGCTGCTCTGGATACCGGTAGCGGTAAAAGTTTCGATCATCGATCGGAAGACCGTTTTCCAATGTGCAGCACATTCAAATTTCTCGCCGCAGCGGCGCTGTTAAAGCGCGTCGATGAAAAGCAAGAGAAACTGGATCGGTTTGTATCGTATGGCGAAAAAGACATCCTGGAATATGCGCCCGTTACGAAAGCCCACCTGAACGATGGCGGCATGACGCTCGACGCCTTGTGCGCGGCGGCAATCGAGCAGAGCGACAACACGGCCGGCAACCTTTTACTGGATACCATTGGCGGGCCGGGTGGATTGACAAAGTTCACCCGCAGCATCGGCGATGAGAAGACGCGACTGGATCGGAAAGAACCGGATTTGAATGACGTCGGCCCTGGCGATGAACGAGATACCACAACTCCCGCCGCGATGTGCGCAAACATGCAACGGCTGGTGCTGGGCAATGTGTTATCCGACTCTTCACGGCGTCAGCTCGAAGATTGGTTGCAGCACAACGAGACTGGCACGCTTATGATCCGCGCCGGGGTACCAAAGACATGGACCGTCGGAGACAAAACTGGACAATGCGGAAACGGAGCGACAAACGATGTCGCCATTGTTCGTGCAACCGGGCGGGCACCGATAGTGATGGCTATTTATACAACGGGGTCGACTTCCTCGACGGATGATCGTGCTGCAACTCTTGCCGACACAGCGCGCGTCGTTGTGGAGTGTTTAAGGTAGGTAATTGCCTCCGGCCTGCCGCGGCGGGCGGGACGCTCGCGCTATTGTTCTGGAATTACCTGCCTGAATTTCGCCGGTGCGCGATGTGCGTTCGTCGATCTAAGCTCCGGTCATGAAAACGCCGAGCTTCCACGTTGTTCCTCTTCCCACCGAAATCGCGGACGCGGCACGACGCGTAGCAAGGACCGGTGCAGCGGACCACATCATCATTACGGTAGATTCGCCCGAAAGCAGTCCGTGCCGCCACTGCCTGCGATGGGCGGAGCCTGGCGAGCGCGTGGTTTTGTTTCCGTACACAGCGATTCCATCCGGTCAGCCGTATTCCGAGACGGGGCCCATCTTCGTTCACGTCGATGAATGCCAGCGCTATGGCTCGCCTAACGAATATCCCGCCGATTTTCGTAATGGCCGTGTGTTTCGGGCTTACGATTCAAATTACAACATCATTGACGCACAAGTTGTGGATGGAGCCGAACCAGAAGCAGTAATTGAAAGTCTGTTCCAAAACCCCGATACCGCGTTTGTTGATGCACGTAGCGTTACCCGCGGCTGTTTTACATTCCGGGTTCAGCGCGCATGATGACACCGCAAAGCATCGCTGATCGATGTAGCCACGGCGCTCTGTCGCCGTGCCAAATGTCGCTTTCGAAAACCCCTCGGCACAGCGAGTCGACTACTTTGAATTCGCTGCTCGAATTTCGTCGATGCATCGGCGATTCTGAATGCTTAGCTTTCCGTATGAAAACCCTCGAACTTCTGCCGCCTGCTGAGATGATGTATCGCGCGCTGGTGAACCGCGATCCGAGCTTCGAAGGAATCTTTTACATCGGTGTGCGCACGACGGGGATTTTTTGCCGGCCCACATGTTCGGCGAAAAAACCGGCGCGCGAAAACGTCGATTTCTTCGCGACATCGAGTGACGCGTTGGAAAACGGTTATCGCCCCTGCCTGCGTTGTCACCCGCTCGATCCAAATGCGCGTCCGCCGAAACTAATCGAGCGTTTGCGTGCGGAAGTGGAGCGGGCGCCCGGCGGTCGCCTGACGGATAAGGAACTCGCCGCGCTGTCGATTGATCCTTCAACCGCGCGGCGACAGTTCAAACGCCATTATGGAATGACATTCCAAGCCTATCACCGTGCGCGTCGCATGGGGCTTGCTTTGAGCAAGGTTCGGCAAGGCGATCGCGTTGGAGATGCAAGAAATGGAAGCGGCTTTGAATCCGAGAGCGGTTTTCGCGATGCGTTCACGAAGATTTTTGGCGGATCACCAGTAAACGCCAGGAGTCACGCGCCGTTGTTTGCGGAGCGAATCGATTCTCCGCTCGGACCGATGATTGCGGTCGTTGACGACGAGGGTCTGCGCTTGTTGGAATTCATCGACCGGCGCGCGACCGAAAGTGAGTTGTCGATCTTGCGGAAACGATTGCGCACAAACGTTGTCCCCGGCAAACATCGGCATCTCGAGACCGTGCGTTCTCAACTGACGGATTATTTTTCCGGCAACAAGCTGGAGTTTGATGTTCCGCTGGCTCCGGTCGGATCATCCTTTCAACTGCGTGCCTGGAAAATCCTGCAGTCTATTCCGGTTGGCGAAACACGTTCGTACTCGTGGATGGCAAAACGCCTGGGCGATGAGAATGCCCGCCGCGCAGTGGGCCGCGCGAATGGCACGAACATGATTTGCATCATTATTCCGTGCCATCGAGTCATTCGTGCCGACGGAACACTCTGCGGATACGGCGGCGGATTATGGCGCAAGAAGTGGCTGCTCGATCACGAGCAACGCTTCGCGGGTGTCACGCGAGTCGCGGTCACCTAACGAGTCGCGCCCCAAAGGCTGTTTAGAATTCGGACCTAACAAGTCGCCGCGAAGCCCGGATTGAACGGGCGCCAACATACTTTGACATGGACGACCGCTGTGCGAGTCGTGATGCGCCATGGCGAGCACTCGCGACACAGCAGCAGGAATCGAATCGCAGGGGCCCGAAGGCGCGTTGCCTCTCGGTATTTTGGGAATCCCTAAAGCTTGGTGGTTGTTCTGTGTGTTCGTTTTCGCCGTCAAGTTGTTACTCCTTTGGCTGGACCCAACGCCAAAACTCTTTATGGGCGACTCCGGCGCATACATTCAAACGGCGCTGAAAGGTTGGATTCCTGAGGACCGATCGTATTTCTACGGATACCTGGTACGTTGGCTCGCAGTTTGGCCGCACAGTTTTACTCCGCTCTTGATGAGCCAGGCGCTCGCTAGCGGTGTGACAACGATTGTGTTTACGCTGATTTGCAGGCGGTTTTTCGAATTGTCGCTCACTCTTGCGTTTCTCTTCGGATTCATCTGCGCTCTCGATCCGTTGCAGCTTGTTTGGGAGCGATACGTGATGACCGAAACATTTAGTCTTCTCGTTTACGCGCTGGTTCTATATTGGTCTCTGGCTTATCTCCGTGACAGAAGGCTGTGGCAACTTGCGGTCGTCCAGGGGTTCTCGGTGCTGCTGATTGGGTTCAGGATGAGTTACCTCCTGCTCGTACAGGCCTGTACGATTCTCTTGCCAGTTATTGCGGTTGCTCGTTGCTTTTTCCCGGTGTTACGCAAACGGCTGGAGCCGCGCATACTGCAAGCGAACCTGTTCGCGATCGGAGTAACACACCTGATTGTCAGCCTTGCGTTGATGTTCGTAATGCATGGCGCTTACAAATATGCGAATGGCCGGTTGAGCCACCGGGAGCCGGATTATTTGTACAGCACGGGTGATCATCTCGCCGCCGTCTGGGCCCCCGCGCTTGAACCGTGGGACGCCACCGATCCGCGTTTTGCTGAAATCGTCCGCAACGGAGATCAGTTCAACATGAGGAGTTTGCACGCCAGAAACGCTCAACAGTACGCCCAGGGCTCTCTCATCAAGCGCTGGCGCGAAATTGAAACGGACCGCCGAAAGAACGAGCGCGTTACGCGAGAGACCGCAATGAATGCGTTGCGACGCCGCCCTCTGGTAATCGTCGGGCTGGCTGTGCAAACTTACATGGAATATTGGAATCTTAGGCTCATTTGGAAGTACGCTCGAAGTGATCTCGGGTACGGCACATTGAAAGACGAGCAAATT
This sequence comes from Chthoniobacterales bacterium, assembly GCA_025935755.1. GTDB lineage: Bacteria > Verrucomicrobiota > Verrucomicrobiia > Chthoniobacterales > UBA10450 > Udaeobacter. The sequence goes on from JAICUQ010000004.1 coordinate 49,078, forward strand.
ACAATGCTCGCTGAGAAGTTCGGATTCCGACCCGCAAAAAATCTTCGGATGCAGCCATTATCACTGCTGCAACGGTACTTTCTTGCTGTCTGGCCCTATTACTTTGTTGTAGTTGTGTCGCCTTTGATTTGCGCAATCGCTACGTGGCTGAGTCGCGATCGGGCATTTGGCCTTCTCTTGTTTTTCCACGCCTCGATCCTGCTGGTGGTGGTAACCGCACTCTCACCGCAGGCAGGCATCCGTTACATCCAGCCGATCTCTCTTCTGACGCTGCTCGGCCTTGCTGCTTGCGCCGACTGGGTTGCAAGACGAGCACAAAATTGGCGACGCACTCGGCTCCCTGATCCTCTCGTGGCCAGGAACGCAGGGGCGCGCCCGGGGTGACTCGAACACCCGACCCACGGATTAGAAATCCGTTGCTCTATCCGGCTGAGCTACGGGCGCAAATACTATGGAAATTGGCACTAGACATTGCCGCTTTGTCGACATCTTCACGGTCATGTTCTACGGTCAACCTGTGAAAGACGTAAAAACAAACAAAACATGGCAAAAAACCCCTGTGCAATATCTCGTTCGCCATAAATCTCGGCGCTATTATGCCAGACTCTTTGCTGGCGGCAAAGAGGTTTGGAAATCGCTTGGCACATCACAATTTCAGTGTCGCCAAAGCTAAGCTCGCCCAGTTTCGTCGTTTACGCCGCCGAGCGCATCAGCACGAGTATCTCTGTTAATTACAGTAAGCCTTACCAGCCCTACTCTCCTGTCGGCACGAATGAAACGTCGCAAGAAATTGTGCTCCGTCATCCACGTTATCCACGTATGTGTTCTTACTTGGGTTCAACGGATAGCCTCTGTTGAAGGTGAATTATATAGGTAAATCGCAAGAATGGCGGAAGGGGTGGGATTCGAACCCACGGATATTCCGAGGGCGGCGCAGGCAACAATTCCGTTACCCGTAACTTACTCCCCACCAATGGCGTGCACCACTGTGTTCCCACTTTATAAAGTCATCTAGTTTAATCCTAGGGTAGCGGTGCCAACAACCTGACCATTGATAATGATGTCCACGCGGTACGTACCAGCTCCCATTGCTCTCGGACTCAGGTTGTATACGTACTGACAGCTATCAATTCTGAAGTTTGATCCTGTGTCCGCGGGACCGTTGTAATTCGACTCATCCACCGGTCCGATTGTGCCCCCGGCCGTCCGGGTCACAGCAATAATCGCCGGAGGCAATGAGCAGGTGGCAACACCGCCTATAGTCAGACTAAATCTGACGGGAACAACGCCGCGTTTGACGTTGAAAACACTGGTCCCATCTGCGTTGATCGGTTGCTGAATCTGGGCAGCGTAAACTGGCGTTGCGGTTGGCGTAGGCGTTGCCGTCGCCGTAGGTATCGCAGTAGCGGTGGCAGTGGCTGTAGCTGTCGCAGTGGCCGTAGCTGTTGGAGTTGGCGTGTCGGTAGCTGTGGCAGTCGCGGTAGCTGTTGGAGTTGGTGTGTCAGTGGCAGTGGCAGTCGCGGTGGCTGTCGGAGTCGGCGTGTCAGTAGCAGTGGCTGTCGCGGTAGCTGTCGGAGTCGGCGTGTCAGTGGCAGTGGCAGTCGCGGTGGCTGTCGGAGTCGGCGTGTCAGTAGCTGTGGCAGTTGAGGTAGCTGTTGGAGTTGGCGTGTCGGTAGCTGTCGCTGTCGCAGTAGCCGTAGGAGTAAACGTTGCTGTAGGTGTGAGTGTGGCAGTCGGCGTCGGGCTTGGGCAAGTATCGGTCGCAATGGTTAGCTCCCATCCACCACCGATGTTGCCCGTCTGCCCAGTTTGGTCATCCACGACGTAGAGCGACCAGGTTCCGTTAGGATTTGTCCCATTAAAGGCCGAAAGCGCCGAACTTTGAGAAGGCGTAGTTATGGGACATGGCGATGGAAAGGTATCAGGAACAGTCGGGGTCGGGTTCGGATTGTTAGTCGGCTGGTAGACCCCAGTCGTAACCAGCGGCGCTGGACTCGCGCCTGGCAATGGATTAGCCGCAAGGTCATCCAGTGTGAGCGTCACATTACTGATACCAGGCGTAGGAGTGGGCGTGCCAGGGCTAGGGGAGGGAGCGGAACCGCCCGAATCGGACATGATGATGGCGGTGGTATGCCCATCGGGTCCGATTAGTAACATATCGATATCGGCTGGTCTGCCGTGGGTGATGTTATTCAGCTTCACGGTCACTTTAGTGATTGAGCCCGGCATACCGCCTACAAAGATATTAGACGGATAGGGGGAAGCGGCTCCGGAAGTACTTGCTGGGATCGTGATAGGCGTCGGGTTCGTGAAGGTAAGCCCACCGCACGCTGTAGCATACAGCTCCGCGGTCATCGAGGCAAAGAGGCTATCGCCTCCTCCCGCCACCATCACAGTGTCCGAACGCAGCAACGTCGCCGTGTGTTCACCGCGGCTTACATTAAGGAAGTCGGTCGGCCCCCACGTCCCGTTCGCCGGATCATATAGTTCACAGTAGCCAGCAGTTCCGCCTGCCACCAACACCTTGCCCGAGGGCAGCAGCGTGGCCGTGTACTTTGTCCGTCCAAGGCCGAGGCTGCCGGTTGCGGTCCATACACCGGTCGTCGGGTCATACAGTTCGGCACTGCGCAAGGTCGCTATCGTGCCTCCCGCCACCAAGACTTTGCCGGTGTGCAGCAGCGTCGCCGTGAAGAAGTCCCGTGCGACGGTCATGCTGCCGGTCGCCGTCCATATTCCAGTCGCCGGATCATACAGTTCCGCGCTGCTCAGGTCATTGCCATTGGTGTTAAATCCTCCGGCCGCCAGTACCTGACCCGAGGGCAACAATGTCGCCGTGTGCTCGCGGCGTCCCTCTCCCCCGTTTAGGCTGCCGGTCAGCGTCCACGTTCCATTCGTCGGATTATACAGCTCCGCGCTGCTCCCGCCGACCTGGTTGTTACTTACTCCTCCCGCCACCAGTACCTGCCCATTGGGCAGCAGCGTCGCCGTGTGGTCAAAGTGTGGGTAGTTAAGGCTGCCGGTCAGTGTCCACGTTCCATTCGTCGGATTATACAGCTCCGCGCTATTCAAAGCGAAAACAAACACACCGTGGCCCCCCGCTACCAGCACCTGACCATTGGGCAGCAACGTCGCTGTGTGCTCCGCGCGTGCTTCGTTGAGGCTACCGGTCACTGTCCACGTTCCACTCGCCGGATTATACAGCTCCGCGCTATTCAAGGCGCCGCTACCGCCGGAGCCCCCTGCCACAAGCACCTGACCTGAGGGCAGCAACGTCGCCGTGTGATCAGCGCGTCCGACGTTGAGGAAGCCTGTCAGGATCCACGTTCCGTTCCCTACGGGATCATACAGCTCCGCGCTGTCAAAGGAATGAAAAGCATCGTCTCGTCCACCGGCCACCAGGACCTTGCCATTGACCAGCAGCGTTGCCGTGTGGTGGTAGCGTTCGGTACCCATGCTGCCGGTCGCCGTCCATGTTTGAGTGATGGGATCATACAGTTCTGCGCGACTCATGTTTAATAAAGGGCCATTATGTCCTCCCGCCACCAGCACCTTGCCACTGGGCAGCAGCGTCGCGGTGTGATTATCACGGCCCGTGCCCAAGCTGCCAGTCGCCGTCCAGGTCCCCGTCGCCGGATCATACAGCTCGGCGCTACTCAGGACGTTGAATTCATCGATATTGGTTCCCCCAGCCACCAGGACCTTGCCTGAGAGCAACAGCGTCGCGGTGTGAGAGTGACGGGGAGTGCCCATGTTGCCAGTGATTGCCCACGTCCCGCTAACAGGATCATACAGCACCGCGCTGTTACCGCCAAAGGTTCCTCCCGCAACCAGGACCTTGCCATTGGCGAGCAGCGTCGCCGTGTGAGAAACGAAAGCGATGAACATGTTGCCGGTCGCCGTCCATGTTGCAGTGCTGGGATCATACAATTCCGCGCTGGACAAGGAGAGCGAACCGGAATTAGATCCTCCCGCCACCAGTACCTTGCCGTTGACCAGCGTCGCCGTGTGTTTTGAGCGTGCTGTCATAAGATTGGCTGTCGCCGTCCACGTCCCCATAGCAGGATCATACAGCTCGGCGGTGTTACCGACACTGTCCCCTCCAGCTACCAGCACCTTGCCATTGGGCAGCAGCGTCGCGGTGTGTCCTGAGCGTGCGGTGACAAGATTGCCCGTCGCCGTCCACGTCTCTGTGGCAGGATCATACACCTCGGCGGTGTTACCGACACTGTCCCCTGCCACCACCAGCACCCTGCCATCGGCCAGCAGCGTCGCCGTGTGGTCGTAGCGTGCGTTGAAAAGGCTGCCGGTCATCGTCCAACTCGGGTCAATCATTGCCGGATAGCGCAACCCGTTGGCTACCACCAGGCGCAATCGCAGCGGGCCCGATCCTTTCTGCGCCGCGTCCAACTCCCAATGCACGACATCAGTCCGGCGCACGCCGTTGGCTTCAACCAGCCACGGTGCTTCGATCTTGACCCCGTGCCCGGCCTTGTTCGTAAAGCGCACTTCGCCCTTCACCAATTCCACCTGCGTCCCCGCACTCATTTCACCGATCTCATACGCAAACTCCCGCGGCGCACATTCACTTCGCAGATAGAGAAATTCTTCGCTGCGCCCGGCGCCAACCACATGCACACTATTCGTTTCGGGATAAGCCTCACGATAGATCACCTGGCCGTTGTCGACTTGCGCGCCCACGTCGCTGCCGCCAAGGGGTCGCACTGCTACGCGAACACCTGCGTTTTCTACTACAAACGGCTCGCCATAGTGTGCCGGATAAAAGCTGGCCAATTCATTCGCGCTGTCCCTCCGAGCCATCGCCAACCAGGCTTCCTGCTCCACCGGCTTGAGTCCGCCAGGTGGGGTCAGGTTTTCCTTCTCCTGTGCCGCTTGTGATTGTCGTGCACTGAACCCGGCAATTTCACGTCCATGAACGCGTTCGCGACTCGCGGAAATTTTTACGTGTTCAGATTTGCGCGAAGTTTTCGGTCTTGAAGTAGCCAGGGACTTTGATTTAGTTGCACCGTGCGGCGAACTCCGGTGAGTAATACCGGCATGAGTCGGCTTTTGCGCGATTTGATTTTCCGCAGGCACCGCAGCGAACGTTAGCAACGCCGCGAAGGATGAGATCAGTATAATGCGCAATGTGATTTGAAGCACCGAAGCGTAGAGAGAGCTATTCTGTTTGTTTTGCATGGAGGAGTGTGGGGGGTGTGGAGTTAGGGTTTTGGGTGACGAAGACGTATCCTCAAGAACCCCATACCCTTTGGGAGAAAGCGACTCCGTAATTCGGGTACGCTTTTAGGTCTCGTACCGAAACGTGTCAACTCTATTAATAACCGGACGTCCTACGATACAGACCTCCTCGGACTAGTGGAGCGGGGGTCGTGGAAACCGACACGGATTTTCGTGGCAAAGACGGCGATGATTATCACGCTGATCGCGTACAAGAATTTCTACGGTTTGTTCTACGGTCGAGTAAAATTCTGCTGCAAAACGGTGCAATCCTACGCAACACACTGCGAATACTGAGTCGCCAAATACCTAGCGTAGGCAACGCTGTGCAAAACACTGAAACGATGTGCAACTCGTTAGGCGTGAAGTAGAAATCCGTTGCTCTATCCGGCTGAGCTACGGGCGCAGGTTGAGCACAGACATATACCGCGTTTTGCGACGAATCAAAGGCACTGAACATCCGATCCACAGCGAATCGTATGTCTCGGTGAAAGTATCGGAGTGCTCTGCCTGAGCAAGACGATAGCTTTGACGCCGTGTATTCTAATGATGTTTGTGTCACGTGGAGCACCGCGTGCAAGTGCTTGCGGATGTTTTTCGCGTCCTCGAGTCCGGTGGTCGATTTCTATTTAGTGACGCGCGTGTGATTGGAGGCCTATTTTCGCATGAGGAGATTGCGACGAGAAGTTATTCTAACATCGGAACGTCGGCTGCTGCGGTTCTCATATCTAATGCAAAGTAGAAGCTGAGACGCGCGCCAACCGACGGATGTAGCGCTGTGATCGAAGAGAAGAAGTGGTGGCCACTAACCGCTCAACGGACAGTTAACTCCACGCGGGCAGTTCCAAGTCAGGGCCCCGGCTGTGTTGGGCTCCCAGCATGTTGCGGGATTTCGCGAGCAATTGTCGCTTAGATGAATGCCTTTACGCACACGGTCTGGAGGTCCGCCGGTCGCATCCTGGTGTGCTCGTAGCACACAAACTGGTCACATGAAAATACGCCAAGTGGGCATTGTGCCTTTGCTGCATCGGCAGTTAAGCAATGGGCAATTCAACTAAAGGAGCAACAAGCAGCATGAAAACAAAACAGATAGTTATCAGTATACTGACAGTTCTATTCGTGTTCCCATTATTGGGAGCATTCGCTCAGCAAGCGACAAGCTCGGGATCGATTGAAGTAATCACCACTTTTGATTATCCCGGGCCCGGCAATTCGACGTTGCCGCAGAAGATTAACAACCGAGGCGACGTTGTTGGCGAATACATCGATTCGAGCGGAGTGGCGCGAGCATTCGTCCGCTTCAGCGATGGTAGCTATAGCGACCCGATCGTCGACCCGAACGATACCGTAGGTTTTACCGAAGGCCGCGGCATCAACAACGCACGCACAGTCAACGGTGATTACGCCATCAGCGATGGCACGCTTCATTCGTTTTTCCTGTCGGGCACGACTTTCACAGAATATGACGTTCCCAACACGGTTCAGACCAATCTGCTTAGTGTTAACGACGTCGGGAACTTTACCGGCGGATTGGATCCTGACGGAAGCGGCATTTTTCAGGCGTTCCTGAGCATCGGCGGAGCCTTAACATCCTGGACCATCCCGGGAGCTATTGGGACCTTTGCTTACGAGCTCAGCAATTCGAACCAGTTGGTAGTCGGGTACTTTATAGACGCTTCAGGAGTTCTTCACGGATACTATAGGGACGCGAGTGGGGCGTTACATTTCCCGATCGATCCTTCGGGTTCCGTTGGCACAGTCCTGTTTGGACTTAACGAGAGGAACTGGGTGGTAGGCAGGTATGCGGATAGCTCAGGCGCAACTCATGGGCTGTTCTTTATAGCGCCGGACAGCTTTTTCACCTTCGATTATCCGGGATCAACCTTCACATCGCTCAACGGGATCAATTCCCAGGGAGTTATCTGTGGCCGTTACGTCGATGCTTCGGGCATAGCCCACGGATTCCTGGCTCGCGTCAAAGGCACTCCGCCGACGCAACCAGCGGGACCGGCAATGAAGGCGAATGATTCCCGATCGCTGGTGGCTCCGCTTAATCCCTCACCCGCGGCGTGGGGTGGTGCGCTACCGGCGCGTTGAAGCTGAGCAGCTAAGCATCTTACAGACCTCCCGGCTCACATCGCCGGGAGGTCATCGGCAAAACGAACATGACAGTGGTGGATATGATGGAAACCCATGTAGGCATCGGCTTGTTGAAACCTCCCTTGTCTGCAATTACGAGTCAGATGACTGCTCATAGGCTGATGGCTTCGGCAAAGCTTTACGCTGCTGACTATGCGCAGCGACCTGGCAGAAGAGAGAACAACGCGACGTTGGCGTCGCCGCCACGCGGAAAAGCCTTTGTTTTGAAGTCGAGTTACTCAAACCTTCATTGTTGAGTCAGATAGTAGATAGCAGCGATTAAGATTAACTTTTCCTAGTCTGGTATAGCCTTGCCATCCTATCGGCCGTTCGTAGACACTTGCCACAACAGAAACAGGAATGAGTTATTACAGCCTGTGTGTGCTTGCCCGTCAGGAGATTCATGAAATGTGTTCCTCATTTATCTGACCAATCGATTCTCGTTAGATCTGTGGCGATCGTTGGTGCATCTCTGATTCTGCTTGCAGCGATGCCCACGCCGGCTCCCGTTCGGGTTGCGCTGAACGAGCTTGTTGGCAAATGGGCCACCACTAGCGGCGATTGTAGCCAGGGTCAGCATCTTCTTGGCGAAAACGGTAAGTACAAAGTGTGGTGCTTCGATAGCGTTTCCGATGGGGAATGGTCTCTGCGCGAGGGTAACAAGATCGTCGTTAAACTCGATACGAAGACGACCGATGAAGAGATCATCACAATCGTACGCATCGAGCGGTACTCTGATCACACAGTCCTGGACGTGCGTTACCAGAATGGCAGTCGCGAGAAATGGACGAAGTAAGAATCACTTGCCGGGCGATGGCGACGGCGACAGCGGTGACACTTTGTAAATACCATCGAGCATCTTCACCCACAGAGTATTGGCAGTCTGTTGTCCATCGAGTGATATAGTCAGGTTGGTCCAGATGATTAGCGTCATGTCGTTGGCCGGGTCGTAGCTGATCTTCGAGTTGTAGCCAGGAGTCTCACCGCCGTGAAAATAAATTGTGTTCGGTCCCCAGCTCAGTTGAGCGATGCCGTATCCGTACTTTTGCCCATCGGGCTTGGCAGGATCTTCGGGCTTGAGACTGTCGAGCCACCGGCGTTGGCATTTGGAATCGAGGACCTTCCCGCCAACTAATGCCCTGGTCCAAATGGCAAGATCGGTAGCAGTGGAAATAACACCGCCCGCGGCTGCGGCGAAGGAATGGTTTATTCCGGTATAGTCCGTCGGAAGCAGAGTGCCGGCGCGTGCCGCATTCTGCACCTCGGCCGAGTAAGGCGGTTCGCCAACTAACGCTACCGACGAACTGCCGTATAGGTAACCGTGGGAGAATGGTTCCGGGATGGTGTTGACCGTGCTGGCGGGAAGCAGCGTGTCCTTGAGGTTCAGCGGTCCGAACAAACGGTCGTGCATGACCTGCGCCAGCGGCTTACCATCAATTTTTTCAACAAGCAGGCCGAGAAGTGCATAGTTGGTGTTGTTGTACTCGTACTTTTCATCCGGCCTGAAATTGGGCGGATGCGCGAATGCGATTGCCAGTACGTCGGCGGGCGTCCAGACCTTGGCGGGATCTGTGTCCATGGTCGAAGACATTAACGGGTCGTCTGTGTAATTGTAGAGACCGCTGCGCATCTCCAGGAGTTCGGCAATCGTGATGTTGTCGCCGTTCGGCACTCCCGCGATGTATTTCGAGATGGGATCATCAACGCTTAGCTTGTTCTCCTGGACCAGTTGCATGATCACTGCAGCCGTCATGGTCTTGGTGTTGGAGGCGATCCTGAAGTGGGTGTTCGCGCGTGGCGGGCCCGTTCTGCCTAGTAACGTAGTGCCATAACTAAGCGTGACCTCCCCTTGCGGGGTGCGCAGAAGAACGAGTGCGCCGGGAACCAGGAGCTCTTTGGCGGTGGTATCCACCGTGGTCTGCAATGAAGCCTGGTCGATTCGCTTGAGCCCTGGCGAGCCGGCTGGGTCACCAGGTCGTGAGCACGCCGCAATGAAAAGCACGAGCGTTAACCAGCATAATGTAATTTCGGCGTTCATATTTGTTTCCTTTTTTTTCGATGCCACGCAGTACACGACTGACTGCACTGCTGTGGTTCCAGATCCGGCGCCTACCATATGCAATTGGAAAGATGGGGACTGTTGGACTTTGGTGCTACCCAATGAACACAGAAGACGGCTTGAGGATTCTATTACCAGGTATTGACGCGGAGACATAGGTTTGGTAGACGCTGGTGCGCAGGCAGTCGCGCGCACCATGGCGAAGGAAGGTTCAGCGGTTAATCCCTCTCTTCCATTGCATGAGGTACTGGAAGCCGAGTTTTGCGCTTTGCATGGGAAACTGCCAGCTGATTATCCCAGCTCGAACGATGCCAATGTTCGGCTTCGCGCGATCTGGGCCGCGGTGCATGGTCTGCCGGATAGACGTGCTGCACTTTGCATTTCCGGCGGCGGCATTCGCAGCGCGACGTTTGGATTGGGAATTTTGCAGGGCCTGGCACGGTGCGGGTTACTGGAAAAATTCCACTATCTTTCCACCGTTTCTGGCGGCGGATATATCGGCAGTTGGCTAAGCGCCTGGATTAACCGTGCTGGCCTAACAAGTGTTACTGCTCAACTTGCCGGTCAGAACGAGCACACCAGGCCGAATCCGGAGCCGATCGAGATCCAGAACCTGCGCAGCTACAGCAACTATTTGAGCCCGCGGCTCGGGATGTTCTCGGCGGATAGTTGGACCCTTGTAGGCAGTTATCTGCGCAATCTTCTTTTGAACTGGGGCGTGATCATTCCACTGCTCGCGGCCTTTCTCGCGCTGCCGTGGATGTTCAGCTCAATTGTGATGATGGATCCGCCGGTGCGCAGCGACGCGCCACTCTGGATCGGAGCGGCGCTGATTGTGATTGGCGTCGCTTACATGGGACTTAACCTGCCCTGCGGCCGTAATCTGCGATGGGATCAACCGCGCTTCCTGCGATTCTGTCTTCTGCCGCTTTTCCTCGCCTCGATCTTGATGACCATCTATTGGGCGTGGTTCAATTATTACGGACGTCCCCTGATTGCGTGGCCATTGTTCGGCTTTGGACAACCGCGGACCTGGGTGCCGTTTCTCTATCTTGGAATCGCACTCCATATCGTTTCGTGGCTGACCTCGCTTCTTCCCGCGCATGGATTTCGAACCCTGGAATTTTTTGCGGTGGTGATCTCCGGGGCGATTGGGGGAGTGCTCCTGTGGTTCGGGGCGCAAAAGTTGTTCCCGCATCCGGTGATGCAAATGGAATTGTACATCTGCCTGGCTGTTCCAGGGTTCATGGCGCTGTTTTTCCTGGCGATCATGGTCTTCGCAGGAATTTCGAGCCGCTGGACCAACGATTCCGATCGCGAGTGGTGGGGGCGCGCCACCGGTTGGCTGCTGGCAGTTGCATTTGGATGGCTGCTCATGAGTGGGCTGGTCGTGTTCGGACCGCTTTCGCTAAGGTGGACATGGTCTTTCGTCACCACCGGAGGTCTGGCAGCACTTTTCACCGTCCTGGGCGGCCGCAGCCCGCTGGTTGCGGCCACTCAAAAGGAACGGGCAACCGCCAGTCCGCTTGGCGTGATTATGTCCAAGGCGTCCACCATAGCCGCTATGATTTTCGCGGCGGTGCTGTTGATTCTCATCACCGAGGCGATCACCTCGGTGATGAAGAAGGTTATTCAGACTTATCACGTTCAACTGAGTTATCACGCGATGTTGGACTCCAAATCGGGGTTGCTCGGTCGCGCGGAGGAATATCTCAATGTGATTTTCTACACGCCGTGGTGGCTGGTGTTTCCGTTTGCCGCGGCGCTTTTTCTTGCCGGAGTCGCGATGGCGCGTTTGATCAACGCCAACAAGTTTTCGCTGCACGGCGTGTATCGCGAACGGTTGATTCGCGCTTATCTCGGCGCTTCGAATTCAAACCGGAAACAAAATCCGTTCACCGGGTTCGACGACGATGACAACATCAAAATGCGGGATCTTTGGCGGCAGGACAAATTCAACGGTAAACTAATGCCCGTTGTAAACATTGCGCTCAACCTGGTATCTGGTGAAAAGCTTGGCTGGCAGGAGCGCAAGGCGCAGAGCTTCACCGTCAGTCCGTTACACTGCGGATCATCAGCGATGTGCCCGGGCTATCGTTCCACGACTGGCGGGGATGGAACCGTGTACGGTGGGCACCAGGGAATCTCGCTTGGATCAGCGATCACCATATCCGGCGCCGCCGCCAGTCCTAACATGGGCTATCACTCGTCGCCTTTCGTCACATTCATCCTGACATTGCTCAACGTTCGCCTCGGTGCATGGCTTGGAAATCCGGGCCAGGCAGGCGATCACACGTTTCAACTTGGATATCCCGAAAGCAGTGTGCAGCCGATCATTGATGAAGCCCTCGGCCTAACGAACGACAAAAGCCCATATGTGTATCTTTCCGATGGCGGCCATTTCGAAAACCTTGGTCTCTACGAGATGGTGCTGCGTCGCTGCCATTTCATTGTCGTCAGCGACGCCGGCGAAGACCCTGAATGTTCATTCGCTGACCTTGGTGAAGCGGTGCGAAAAATTCGGGTGGATTTCGGGATTCCGATTGATTTCGATCAGATCAATATCTATCCCCGCAGCCAAATTGAGGCAGCGAAACAGCATGGCCATAACTGCGCGATTGGCCGGATCCGATATTCAGCAGTCGACGGTTCCACTGCTCCTGACGGCATTATTGTTTACATCAAACCGGTGTGTTACGGCGATGAGCCGCGCGACATCTACGAATACTTCAAGAGGAGTGAAGCGTTTCCAAACGAGAGCACGGCTGATCAATTTTTTTCCGAATCGCAATTCGAAAGCTATCGGATGCTTGGCGCTTACACCATGGAGAAACTCTGCGGGGATTGCACCGAAGATTTTCGGAGCTTCACCGCTGAAATTCTGAGAACACACCTCAAGGTTGAAGCTCCCGATTGGCTGGCAACCCTGATCCAAAGTCCGCCTGCCGAGCGAGGCAACGCAGTTCCTGCCTGACCAGGAGTTCCAAACCGCGACACGTCGTGGTTATCACCATGCTTCGGTCTGTGCTCGTTGCTCGATCTGCTCCAGACTCGGATCGGTGTTGCTGATCCAATTTCGCGCCTGATTGATCTCCGTTGCGTTGACTGGAATCGCGCGCGGAATCTCTTCGCCTCTCGCTACGAGGCCGCCTTCATATTTCACTGCTTTGCCGCGTTTGATGGGGAACTTCCAATGGTGCCCAAATTTGTAGAGCGCGTAGTACATGGTCTTGGCTTCGGTGCCTCCCACTCCGCTGCAACGCATGGCATAATAAAACATCCGGTCGCAATCCTGCCACGGTCGTCTGTGCTCGCCGTATGCGACATCGTGCAGCACGGAAGCATTGCGATATTTGCCTTCAAACGGTCCACCCATGAAAGACCACAGATAGCGCGGAATGGACGCGCCATCGACGACCGAACCAATCGGTGCAACCCACACTTCCCCTTTCGGATCGGTATAGCGCAGCTCAGTTAAAAGCGTCATCGTTCGACCGTCCGGATTCCACTTCGTTACCGGCTCGCCGTCGTAATGTCCCCATCTGGTCGCCCCGGGAATCGTTTGATCGATGCCGGGCTGGGTATCCGCGCTATGACTCGAGGCGCACCCGGCCAATCCTGTTGCCAACAACGCAATCAACGCGAAGAATGGACTTCCCTTGCTCCTCAACATGACCGCAACGTTCATCGCGCAACACGCAAGATTCAACTCCCGGGACCATGTCTGACAGTGCGGCATTATTTGCGACAGTTGCCGTGGACGGAGGCGAAATCGTGTGTCGCACGATCGGGAAAGGTCGCCCGCTTGTAGTCTTAAATGGGTTCGCTGCAACCAGTGCAGATTGGGATCCGTCCTTTATCGATCGACTCGCGTCATCTAACCAACTCATACTGGTGAATAACCGCGGCATCGGCGGTTCGACGGACGACGGACAGTCATTTGATATAGCGAAGCTTGCGGATGATGCCGCGCGCGTAATCGAAACCCTCGGCATCCAACGCGCGAGTGTGATGGGCTGGTCAATGGGTGGATTTATCGCGCAGGCATTGGCAGTGAAGTACCCGGATCGCGTCGACAAGCTCGTCCTGTTGTCAACGGACACGGGCGGAAGCGAAGCAGACCTCGCCCCGTCGGGCGTCTGGTCGGCACTTCTGGACACGTCAGGCGCCCCTAACGAGCAAGCACGGCGCTTGTTGTTCCTGCTTTTTCCAAACAACGCCGCCGAATCTTTCTACCGACAATTCGGCGGCATCGTTGCAGCGGCCCGGACGCAATTATCAGTTGAGCTCTTGAACCGTCAGGCTGCGGCGATGGACGCATGGCATCGCAATGGCGTCTCTAGCCGACTGCGAGAGATCCGCGTGCCGGTGTTAATTGCCACCGGAACGGAGGACATCGTGATTCCTGCTTCAAATGCCCTGAAACTCGCGAACGCAATTCCCGGCGCCTGGCTCGCTCAGTTCCCTCACGGCGGCCACGCCTTTATCGCCCAGTTTCCCCAGACGCTCGCCAATCTGATCAACGTCTTCCTGGCGACTTGATGAAGTCGACTCGAACGCGTGAAGACACTCCTTCATCGAAAACCCGATCGCAATGGTCAGGTGACTCCGTCTTTCGCTTTGCGCGCCGCCGCTACGAACGCCGACACTTTTTCCAGATCTTTCGTATGCGTGCCGTCGTCTCTGTCGGTTTTGGTCTTGGAATCGACGCCGGCAGGGCGCGCCGCACGGATGGCGTCCTGAACGTTCTCAGGTCCTAATCCGCCGGCGATGATCACCGGAATGCGCACACTTCCAATGATACGCCTGTCCAACTCCCAGCTGTGAGTCACACCCAGGGCGCCGACTTGCCGATCACCAGATTCGTAACTGTCGAGAAGTAGCCAATTCGCAATCCCCTCGTAAGAACGAGCAAGCGCAATGCTGGTTTCGTCAACGACTGGAATGCTCCTCATCAGCGAGATTTGCGGAAACTCGGACTTCAGTGTTCGCAACTGCGCGGGGGAGAGTTGCTCGGGCGCCGCGCCGAGATGCAGTATTGCCGGCCTTAGCTCATGGGTGATCCGCGCAATGAGATCCACGTCGTCAGAAAGCGATAAGAGCAAGGCCTTTGAGTGTGAGCGGACCGCCGCGAAGATCTCCCGCGCCTGTTCGATTGTCTGCTCGCGAGGAAACGAGCCATCGCCGACCAGGACCCCAATATGATCGACGCCCATTGCGCCGAGCGCGCGGGCCTCTGCGCCTGTCGTAACTTCGTAGATTTGGACGATCATGCCGCAATTGGAATCGCTGGCAAACATCCAGCAAACACGGCATGAGCACGATACTTCTCGTGCTCACACCAGCTTGTCAGCTCGAAACTTCGCTCGGCGTTTCAGTTCGCGGCTTAAAGATTCCGCGCGCGCTCAGCGCGTCCAGGCTCTCCAGCGTTTACGGATTGGTTTTGCATACCGCTCTACGTCCACCTTTTTCCATCGCTTAACGCCGTTACGCATAACGTCTTCCGATTTTTCCCGAGCCGATTTGAACAAAGGCCAGAGAAACGGCAGCGAAAGAACGCTCCAATTGAATTTGCCAAATGGCGATTCGATCACGATTTCGCGTTTTCGCTCGCCGGGAACGGCGTAGCGGATTGCGAGGCCGATCGCGATGCCGAGGCCGAGTGCCCCGAGAATCGTCGGCACTGGATTTTCGCGCATGAAATCTTCGGTACGCTCGAGTGCCCTGCCTGCCTTCTCTTTGGTTTGGTCCCAAGTCTGGCTTATTTGCATTGAAACTTCTTCTTTTGCTTGACGAAACTGCTCACGCCCAGTTGCGCTGATGTCCTCTGCGTGTGGTTGAAATTGCTGCGCTGGAAGCGGTTCGTCCCTCGTAAGATCATTTTCGTTCGGATTCATACAAAACTCTATCGTATCCCGAGGCACGATTGCGTTTCTCTGTAATCAGCATTGTAGCGGCGATCTGTGACCGCCGGCGCATGCTGAGTCATTTTCGGGTCGCCGCTCACAGAGCGCCGCTACAGCATTTGTTGATACGCCTTATAAACGCGTTCGTCCCAAATGACGAAAATCACTCTCTGGATCTGATTGTGCATCGCGAGGAAATCGCGTGTCGTTTTGAACGCAATGCGTGCGGCTTGGTCAGCCGGATAACCGTAAGCGCCGCAACCGATGGCAGGGAACGCTATTGTTTTGATTTCTTTTTCTACCGCGAGATTCAGCGAATTGCTGTAGCAATTCCCCAGAATCAGCGGTTCATGCTGGTTTCCGCCGCGCCAAACAGGTCCCACCGTGTGAATGATGAATCGAGCAGGCAAACGATAGCCGCGCGTCATCTTCGCTTCGCCGGGCTGACAGCCGCCCAGCGTGCAGCATTCGGCGAGCAGTTCCGGCCCTGCCGCGCGGTGAATCGCGCCGTCAACACCGCCACCGCCGAGAAGCGTCGTGTTCGCCGCATTCACAATCGCGTCAACCGCGAGCTTCGTAATATCCCCGCGGAGGATTTCGATTTTGTCGTGAACGTTCTTTTTCACAAATGCTCTTGCTGTAGTGTCCGCTGTCCTCAGCGGATAATATCCAACGTGTTGGCCGTCGTCCGGTTGTTACGCTGAGACAGCGCACGCTACAGCATCGTCCGGTTGCTGCGCTGAGACAGCGCACGCTACAGCATCGTTCACGGCGCGAGCCGATCAATTTCCCACGATCCGTCTGCCTTGCGCGTATAGCGAAACCGGTCGTGCAACCGGTTGGGCCGGCCCTGCCAAAATTCGATCTTGTCCGGCTTGAGTCGAAAACCGCCCCAGTGCGGGGGCAACGGGACTTGCTTACCGGCGAAGCGCTCGGTCATTTCCGCCATGCGCGCATCAAGCACACGTCGGCCATCGACTACCTTGCTTTGACGCGACGCCCATGCGCTCAGCTGGCTTCCGACCGGGCGCGAATGAAAATAGGTCTGCGATTCTTCACGGGAGGTCTTCTGAACTTTTCCGCTGATGCGAACTTGCCGGTCGAGTTCGATCCAATAAAACCCAAGCGCAGCGTACGGGTTCGCCTCCAGCTGCTTTCCCTTTGTGCTCTCATAATTCGTAAAGAACACAAAGCCGTCTTGATCGAAGCTTTTCAGCAGAACAATTCGCACTGACGGTTTGCCATCGCGGCCCGCGGTTGCCAGGCTCATTGCGTTTACGTCACGGATACCGGCCTCGATTGCTGCGGTAAACCAGTTCCCGAATTGTTTTACCGGGTCACGAGCAAGGTCGCTCCGGCGCAGACCTTTTCCGGCGTGCTCGTAAAGTGAAGCGGCTGGATCGCGGGGAAGGTCCATGACCTTGAACAAAGGCAGAGCAACAACTTCCTGCAAGGAAATTGTCGAACCGTACCTGTGGGGAACAGTCCCCAATTATTTACTGATGATTTGCAGCAACTCGCGGGCTCGAATTATTCATCTGCAACTGCGCGCTCACTTCCCGCAGTTGTGTGGCGAGATCGGCAACGGTCGCTTCCAATTTCTCGACTTTTCTGTGTTCTTTGAGGAACTCGTTGAGCAACATCGCGTTCACTGCGTCATAGCGCACCGTGTAGATTTCGCCATCGGAATTGCGAACCACCAGATCGGGATTTATTTCGGCGACCTGTTCAGCAATTAAACCAAACTGCTGTCGATTGATATTGTCGTTTTTGTATCGGAAACTCACCGGCGTCAGTCCGAGGATTGCCTCGCTGGCATTATCCATCGGCTTAATTTCTTTCTTGAAGCGTTTGGAAGAGCTCACTGTTCCCAGTTGGCTCGCCGAATCTATCACCACGGGAATGGCATCGCCGACGCCGGTTGTCACGTCTCGAATACCAGCAATGTAGCACTTGGTTTGCGCTGGCTGCCCGATGCGGATGGTGTTGGAATCGGCCGCCAAACCTCGCGTACCGATGATGATGTTGCTGCTGCCAGTAGTGACGTCCACTCCGGCCAAATCACCCAGCGCGATGTTGCCTCCCCCGGTAGCATTATAAAGAGCGGCATATCCGATGGCGGTATTTGCGCCACCAACCACGTTGAGCCCGAGAGCATAGGCTCCAACGGCAGTGTTGGCTCCGCTACTATTAGCGCCAGCCGTGGTGTTACTCGAAAGGGCTGCAAACCCGACCGCAGTATTCTGGACGCCGGTGGTGTTGCTGAACAAGGCAAGAGTTCCATTCGCAGTGTTCTCATTGGCGGTGTTGCCTAGTAGCGCGCCAACCCCTGTTGCGGTGTTGCCGTCTCCGGTGTTCAGGAACAAGCTTGCAGCCCCGATAGCGGTATTGAAGCTGCCGGTTGTGTTCGCCCTCGATGATACAAATCCAACCGCTGTATTGTATCCGCCGCCGGTCAAGTTAAGCAGCGCGTTTTGACCTTCCGCTGTGTTGCCGTTCGGATACCCGCCATCCGGCGGCGGAATGACAGCTTGTGCTTGGGGGAGGGTAGCGCGCACCGATAAAAGTCCGAGCGACATGATGAGCAGACGAATTGTTTTCATAAGCCTGGAGCTTGAGCGAAATCTCCCCTGATTGTCGAGATTCAATCGGCGATGTTTCGGGCAAGGTCAGTTAACGAACCTCGTTAATCCCAGATGGACGGCGGCAGAAATTCGAAATAACCAATCTTCAGTTCTCCGCCTTCTTCTACGAGTACGAGCTTGAGGTTAAAATAGGGATCGAAATCGGTGCTCTTTTTCAATTCTTCAACACTGATCCTCTCTCTTTCGGCGACGTTTTGGAGTTCCTGCGGTGAAAGTTCAGTGTGGATTTGGCCGCGCAAACTCGCGCGGCGGATATCGGCGGGAATCCATTCAGGCATTGCGCCGATCGCGAACATCGAGTCCATCGTGCCGAATTGTTCTTTGCTGCGGCGGTTTAAAACATCGGGATCAGTCGAAAACACGTGCAGCATTTTTGGGGCGCGCGGTGCGCCGCGCGCCGCTTCAACGTATTGCATTAAGTAGGCGAATTGATCCGCGGTGACGTTGTCGAACACATACGCCTGGTTCTGCTGCGCATCAGACTCGGTCTCAGAAGGCTTAAATTGCTCGAGGGACATTCGCGCGATGGCGTACCTGGACAGCAGCGCATAAGCGTCCGCATATTTTCGGTTAGCCACCGCGACGAAGAACGGTTTCGCTGCCAGGAGATATTTCCGTTCATCCGGTTTTGCAGTGGGGTCTAAAAAACCATCCTCAGTTGCTTCAACGGTTTTCCTGTAGCCATCCGAACCCGTCTTGCCGCAACCTGTTAACCACACCGGGAGCAGAATCCCGGCAGCTACAAGGGCGAGAACCCAACCGCTCGACGCAATGTTCGTCTTACTTCCTTGGTCGTTCACGCCTTAATTGCCCATGTCATCGACGACAATTTTGGCATCGGCGAGTTTGCCAGCACTCACGGCGCGCACGTTCCATTCGCCGGCCGCAAGTTGCCAGAAAACACGACCGTCGCTCTCGGGGCTGACTCGCTTGCCATTCACAAACCATTCGACGCCGTTTGCGCACGCCGCAGTGAGTTCGACCATTTGCTGTGACGGTGGCAAGACAGGATCGATCTGATAGTGCGCATTCGCGGTCGGACTCGTGATGCGAAAATCAGAACGGACGTGCGCGCCGATCGTGTTATCGCGGCTTGCGCTCCAACGAGCGTAGGCGTCCGGCAAAATTAACGATCCATCATTCGAGAAGTAATTCGCCGAATCCTCATCTGGTTCTGTTCCCGCCAGGAAAAGCTCGTTGGCGGTTGCAGGGCTGAACCGAGACGGCAGCAATCCCGTGGCTTTGCAAATCTCGCGGCGTACGAGGTTGTCATCTTCTATCGGCGGATCGAGCGGATGATCGCGTATGAGCAATTCCCGCATAATCGCGGCCCAAAGTGGTGAGGCCGCGCGCACCGCGAACGTGTCGCGCATTGGTCGCCCATCGAAATTGCCGGCCCAAACTGCAACGGTGTGTTCTTTGTTGAACCCAACCGTCCAGGTGTCTCGGAAAGCGCTGCTGGTTCCAGTCTTGGCCGCGATGCGCTCTTCGAAGGCGAGTGGTGACCGCAGGCCGAAACTTTTTTGGCGCGCGTCGTTGTCGCACAGGATATCAGTGATGATCGTTGTCGCTTCGGTGGAAGCGATTCGTGTGAGCGGCTCGTGTTGTGATGCCAAAAATTTGGCGCGCATTGCGGTTCCGCCGCGACCAAGCCCGGCATATGCCGCGGCGAGATCAACGAGGCGGGTCTCGGCGTTTCCCAAAACGAAACCGGCGCCGTATTGGTCGAGGCCCTGTGGAAAATTGAAGCTCCATTTTTGCAATTCATAGAATGCCGGCCGCGCACCGAGCTGGCTCAGCACAAACACCGCAGGCACATTCAGCGAACAAGCGAGCGCTTCCCGTAAGCGCATCGGCCCAAAATAACGGTGGCTGTAATTTTGCGGATCATAATCGGCGTACTCGTTCCGAATCGCATCCGGTGTGTCGGGCAACAAGCTCGCAGCGGTGAAGAGCCGTTTATCGATCGCCGCGAGATAGACGAAAGGTTTCAGCGTCGATCCACAACTGCGGGGCAGCATCGCTCCATTGATCTGCGACACAGCATAATTTTCCGATCCAACCATGGCGCGGATTGCGCCCGTTGCGTTGTCGATTACCACGACGGCAGCCTGCGTGATGTCATGACGATTTAATGCAGACAAATGCGAGTGTGCCAGACGCTCGACTCTCGCCTGTAAATCAAGATCGAGTGTGGTCCTGATCGTGCCGCGCAACGCGGGGTTTCGCGCCGCGACTGCATCCACAAAATGTGGCGCGAAGCGCGGCGGATCCACGCGCTGGATTTTCGGCGGCACTGCAAGCAGCGATTGCTGGTCGCGCGTGATAACTCCCAAATCGGCAAGCCTAACGAGCGACCGCGTGTATTTGCGATTTGCTTCTTCGGGATGCCGCCAGGGATTGAAGCGCGTTGGCGCTTGTGGTAGACCAGCCAGAAAGATTGCTTCGCTCAAAGTGAGATCGCGAGCGGGCTTGCCGAAATATGAGCGAGCAGCGGCCTCGGGACCGAGTCGTCGATTGCCGTAGCTACTGCGATTCAAGTATTCCGACAGAATTCGCTGCTTGGTCCAATGC
>JAICUQ010000196.1 GCA_025935755.1 Chthoniobacterales bacterium
AATGATGCTTGCATCCTGTTTCATCTCTGACTTGCTCATATTTTTGGCTTTCTGTTGAATGTACTTTTGTGTCCGTCAGAGATACGACGAAAGAACACGGGCCTTTTGGACACCAAGCCAAAAAATCTTATAAAACTCGCCGACGCTTTCAAATCATCCGGACAATGGCCTGAACCATCATAGCCGAGGGCACCGCCCTCGGATGCGAATCACACAACGAATTTCGCCCGTTAGGGCAGCCAGACTATCGACTCGCGTGCCGTTGAAGCTCGGAATTAATCCGCGCAATCCTGTAGCCGTCTCATAAGGAATGCTCGCTCCGCTTTTGTTTCGGCTAGTTCGAACGCTTTACGGAACTGTTCGGCTGCCGCTTCGCGATTATCCAATCGCATCTCGAGCTCGCCGATCACTGAATAAAACAAATGGTACCCTGCCAATTTTTCGGGCTCTTTAATGGCGCGTATCGTCTTTAGTCCTTCCTGCGGCCCGTGAAGATTTGCCACGGCCACGGCGCGGTTAAGCGCGACCACGGGCGAATCGTCAAATTCCATCAATCGATCGTACAACGAAAGAATGTTCGCCCAATCAGTCGCTGGATAATCGGGTGCAGTCGCATGGCACGCGGCGATCGCCGCTTGAAGATGATACTCGCTAATCTCGCCGCCCGCGGCCGATTGGCGCAGGCGCGACATGCCGCGCGCGATCAATGTCTGGTCCCAACACGTCCGGTTCTGTTCTTCCAATCGCAGCAGGTTGCCCTGGTCATCCTCACGCGCCGGAATGCGAGCGGCATTCAGCAGCATCAACGCCAGCAGTGCATGCGTCTTTGGCTGATTTCCCGCGGGATGTTGTGCCAGTAGTTCGGCGAGGCGAATCGCTTCGTGACATAGTTCTTCGCGAACCAGCTTGTCACCACTGGATGCCTTGTAACCCTCATTAAAGAGGAGGTAAAGCGAATGCAGCACGCTCTCCAGCCGTCGCGCCAAGTCATCTCCGACCGGGATCTCAAACGGAACATGCACGTCCCGGATTTTTTGTTTGGCCCGCGTCAATCGTTTGGCAATGGCCGCTTCAGTCGTTAGGAAAGCCCGGCTGATTTCAATCACGCTAAAGGCGCAGAGCGTTTTCAATGTCAGCGCGACCTGCGCCTCCGGAGGAATCACGGGATGACAGCAGACAAACATCATTCGCAACCGGTCGTCCGCGATTTCGTTTTCTGAAAAACCGACCAGTCCCTGCGATGAAGATCCCCCAGCCTCGATCAGTCTTGCGATTTCCGCTTCCTTCCCGCGAAAAACTTTTTCTCTCCGAATCACGTCCAGCGCAAGATTTCGCGACGCGCGCATGATCCACGCGGAAGGATTCTCGGGAACGCCGCGATAAGGCCAGGTTTGCAATGCGCGCCCCAGCGCCTCCTGGACCACATCTTCGGCGAGGGTTAAATGCTCAATCCCGAAAATCCGGGTCAGCGTCGCAACCATTTTCGCCGACTCATGGCGAAAAAGGTGTTCGACTAATTGAGACACGCCCTGGGACTGCTGCATAGAGAAAAATTGGCGATCCTGCCAATATGAGTGACACTCGTGGACGCAATACGCAATTGTCTCTCATCGATTTAATTAAATACGACCGCGATTCTTTGCTGGAACGATATTGCGTTGGAATTTATGAGTGTTTTTCCGATGGCTGAAAAACAGGAGATCGTCCAGCCAGAGCAGTTACACTTCCACGACGACGGCATTTATCCCGGCAGCGTTCTGCCAGTACTTTTGTATCGGGCGACGATCACCGTGGATGCGCAAGACCGCGCTTCCGTTTTCGAGCGCACATTCGCTCAAAATGATTGGCGCAATTCCTGGCGAAATGGTGTGTACTCATTCGCCCATTATCACAGCACATCGCACGAGGTGCTCGGTGTTTATGATGGCATTGCAAAACTGCGTCTGGGCGGCGAACACGGCCAAACCGTTGAGGTTCGCGCTGGCGACGTCATTCTGATTCCCGCAGGTGTCGCGCATCACAACATCGGCACGAGTCCGGATTTTAGTGTGGTTGGTGCTTACCCGGACGGACGCGACTGGGATTTGCTGCGGGGTTTCCCTGGCGAACGGCCAGGTTCCGATCGCGTCATTGCAGCTCTACCCATTCCCGAGTGCGATCCAATCTATGGCGCCGACGGTCCGATGCGGCAGATCTGGGATTCAAATAGCGCGAAATAAATCGCGGCTTTCACCAATTCGGCGCGTCGCGGTAAAAGTCACGCCTAACGCGTTGCAACGCATCAATTGAAGCGGAGCACCGCCGTTTCATTTCCGAACCAATCGTGCCCTTTCCGCGGCAAGTGTATGGTTGAGCAATGAGATCAACACAAGAATCTTTAGCCGGAAAATTTCGCGCCTTGCACGAATCAGGCTGTTTCGTTCTTCCAAACCCGTGGGACATCGGTACTGCGATTTACTTCGAACGCCTTGGGTTCAAAGCCCTCGCCACTACTTCAGCGGGATTTGCGTTTTCGCGCGGCAAACCCGACGGCGGCGTTCCGTGTGAAGAGATGCTCGCACATATCCGGGAAATTGTGGAAGCAACAGCATTGCCTGTGAACGCAGATTTCCAGGCTGGGTTCGCGGATGACCCACAAGATGTAGCCGCGAACGCGCAACGCTGCATCGACACTGGCGTCGCGGGTTTGTCGATCGAGGACAGCACCGGGCATAACGATCGTCCGTTGTATGACAAGAAGCTCGCGATCGAACGGATCCGAGCTGCGCGCGCGGCGATCGATCGTTCCAAAACCGGCGTAGTATTAACCGGCCGTTGCGAAGCGTGGCTGGTCGGTGATCCCGATCCGTTGCACACCGCAACAGATCGACTCACCGCATACGCTGAAGCCGGCGCCGATTGTCTCTACGCGCCGGGCGTTACTGGTCCAAATGAGATCGCGCACATCGTAAATGCAGTCGCGCCAAAACCGGTCAACGTCCTTGTTTCCGGGTTCAATCATCATCTGACGCTTTCCGCTCTCACCGACCTCGGTGTTCGCCGCATCTCGGTCGGCTCGGGTTTCGCTCTGGCCGCATGGGGCGCTATCCTGCGCTCAGCGCAAGAGATCCAGAAAGACGGCACATTCAATCTTCTGGCCAATAACGCGCCTTCCGCCCAGTTGAATGAGCTATTTCGGCAGAGATAACTGCCCGCGACGGGTTCTTCATTTGAACGTCCGCACAGTGTGCCCTGTCAGAATCTCGCCAAAGTACATTTGCAATTTGAATCCTGGCATCTTGATTTTGAATAAGGCTGTTTAACTTTCAGCCCTTTCCGCTATGAAGTGCATCCCTATCATCGGTTACGCTACTTTGCTGTTCGCATCGGTTGTGTACGGGCAGGAAGGTACGCCGGCTCCGCCTCCTTCGGATCCTCAAGGCGCAGCCGACCATCCAGGCATATCGCGATCGAGTCCGCCTGGCCAGGCGGTTGTCCCGGTGCCAGTGCCAGTCGCGCCGCCGAAGCCGAACGGACCGGTCCAGAAAAGTCTTGTCCGGATCACGGCGACAGCGGTAGATCCGGATTACAAGGCACCGTGGAATGCCGGGGCACTCCAGCGAGGAGTCGGCGCAGGGTTTGTCATCAGTGGCAACCGCATCATGACAAATGCGCACGTTGTCGCGAACAGCCGCTATATCACCGTGGAGCGCGACGGCGATCCCAACAAATATCCGGCTCAGGTCCAATTCATCGCGAATGATTGCGATTTGGCGTTAATCACGGTGCCGGCGAAGGATTTCTTCAAGAACATGGTCCCGCTGAAACTCGGCGGCATCCCGGCGTTGGAATCGACGGTATCCGCATATGGTTATCCGATCGGCGGCGAACGTATGTCGGTGACAACTGGCATCGTGTCGCGAATTGATTTTCAGCTGTATACCCATTCGTCAGTTGACCAGCACCTGGCGATTCAGATCAGCGCGCAAATCAATCCAGGCAACAGCGGCGGACCGGTCATGCAAGATGGAAAGGTTGTGGGCGTTGCGTTTCAAGGCTACAGCGGCGATGTCGCGCAGGGCGTGGCCTACATGATTCCGACCCCGGTGATTAACCGGTTTTTGAAAGACATTAGTAACGGGCAATACGACGAGTATCCCGATCTGGCGATCACCTATGCGAAACTACAAAACCCGGCCCAACGAAGATATCTCGGACTGAAAGATGACGATCGCGGCGTTCTCGTGAGCTCGGTCGTGGCGGCCGGTCCGTCCGACGGTATTCTCAAATCAGGCGACGTGCTTCTTTCCATCGATGGTCATCCGATCGCAAGCGACGCCAACGTTGAAATGGATGGCGAACGCTCGCAATTCGAAGAAGTCGTGGAGCGGAAATTCAAAGGCGACTCGGTGAAGATCGATATTCTTCGTGACAAACAACCGATGACCGTGACGATTAAATTGTTCAAGCCGTGGCCATATTCCATTCAAGGTCATAGCTATGATGTACGACCCCGTTACGTGCTTTATGGCGGCCTGTTGTTTCAACCGCTTAACCTCGACATGCTTGAAGCATACCGCACAAGCGATTTGCGGCTTCGGCATTATTTCGAGTATTTTATTCTCGACCAGATTTACATCGATCATCCTGATGTCATTGTGCTTAGCAACATCTTGCCGGATCCAATCAATAGTTATCTCACGCCGTATCGCGGCGGGATTGTGGATGAAGTAAACGGTAAAAAAATTCGGAAGCTTGCTGAATTATCGGAAGCTTTCGCGCAATCCCCTGAGCGATTGGTGATCCGGATGGTTGGGGACGGACCTCCGCTGGTGCTTGATCGCAACAAGGTGGAAGCCGCACGCGAACGCATCAAGACGCGTTACAATGTTTTGAAAGAACAAAATCTCGAGGATAAGCCCGCCTCCCGCATCGCAGCCGCAGAGGACCAACATTAAATGCGAAGATACTCGTTTATAGCTTTCAGTATCATGGTTATCGCCGCCAGTACCGCGCTGGCAAAAAAAGAACCGGCGATTCCGACCACGGCCACTCCACCGAAAGAGGTCGCGCTCGTGCGCGTCAACGTAACCGGACAGGGATACGATTATTTTCGACCCTGGCAAAAGAAGGCGCCTTTCTCAAAGCGCGCGCTCGGGGCCGTCTTGCCAAAGGGCCGCGTTTTAGTGACGGCTGATCTGGTTACAAACCAAAATTATGTCGAGCTCGAGCGCGCGGAATCGGGCGAAAAGACGGCAGCGAACGTTCGTGTAATCGATTACGAAGCGAACCTGGCGCTACTGGAACCTGCGGAGAAAAGTTTTCTCGATGGCATCACGCCGCTCGAGATTACGTCAGACACAGTGGTGGGCGACCGCCTCGCCGCATGGCAACTGGAACCAACAGGCGCGTTACTCGCAACGGAAGGACTGGTGACGACCATCCAAATGATGTCTTACCCGGTCGATGTCGGACAATTTCTCACCTACCGCGTCAGCATCCCGATGCAGTA
>JAICUQ010000191.1 GCA_025935755.1 Chthoniobacterales bacterium
CGAGATCTTCATCCGCTGAGACAGCGGACGCTACAGCTGCGCCAGCGGACGCTACAGCAGCGCCACCGGATTTCCGATTCTCGATTTTCGATTGCTGTCGATCCGTGTCATCCGTGGTGTGTTGAAGTTGTAGCGTCCGCTGTCTCAGCGGATTGATTTTTAGTGATTGCCGCTTGGAATTTGCCTGGGGCCTGGGATTTGGTGCCTGGGATTTTGCGCTCTGGTAGAGCGCGTCAATCGGCTGCAGGATTCACATTGGCCGTTGCCGAAATCGTGCCCGCGCCGCCGTTGCGCATGTTTGCCAGCAGAAATGTTTCGCTGCCGACAAACACGTCAAAGTGTTCGCCGGCAAATGCGTCCAGAAAATTTTTCGTATTATCCTGTGGATAACTGAGGTTTTTGGGCGACAAACCTTCATCCTCCCGGAATCAATGACTTTAGTTTGTCCTTAAGTATCCGATTTCTCCAGAAACGTTGCGGAAGTTCGCCACGGCGAATCCTGATTGAGCACGCCAGCCTGTGGTGGATCGCGTTGTCCACAACGCGATTGACTCGGGCCATTGCAACGCGTTAGGGACAACGCGTTCCACCCTCCAATCCAAAGGGGGGTGGAAAGCCTGGTCGTTGCTTTGCACCCGTTGCAGCTGATTAAAATTTCTTAGTTGAAAGTCCCGGCTTCGCCTGCGACATCCTCGATCCGTCTTGCGTTCCTGGGTTCAGGACTTCCAGATTACCTCTCTTAATGCCTTCTATGGTGAACCCGATTGCTTGCAACTGCGCAGCAAGCCATCTCGACTGCTCGCTCGTCAGCTCCACCAGCGGTGGCCGCACCCTGGCCCATTCCGCGTCATTCGCGTAGATGGCGATGGCCTGTTTTATCGCCGCGATTATGGACGGAAATTTTTGGCTGCTGAAAATTTCGCGTACCACGTTTAATTGCGCCTGCTGTGCTGCGAGATCTTTATCCGCTGAGACAGCGGACGCTACAGCAGCACCAGGGGACGCTACAGCTGCGGCAGCGGACGCTACAGCCGCGCCAGCGGACGCTACAGCAGCGCCAGCCGATTTCCGATTTTCGAGTTTCGATTGCTGCCGATCCGCGGAATCCGCGGTGTGTTGATGTTGTAGCGTCCGCTGTCTCAGCGGATTGGTTTTTAGTGATTGCCGCTTGGAATTTGCCTGGGGCCTGGGATTTGGTCCCTGGGATTTTGCGCTCTGGTAGAGCGCGTCAATCGCTGCGGGATTCACATTGGCCGTTGCCGAAATCGTGCCCGCGCCGCCGTTGCGCATGTTTGCCAGAAGAAATGTTTCGCTGCCGACAAACACGTCAAAGTGTTCGCCGGCAAATGCGTCCAGAAAATTTTTTGTATTATTCCAATCGCCCGAGCTGTCTTTCATCCCTGCGATCGCGCTCGGATAAGCTTTTAGGAGACGCTCTACCAATTTTGGTGTGATCCCGACCATCGCCACCGGTGGAATGTGATAGAGATAAATTCGCAGAGACGCTTCGCCAACCCGTTGCACGACGTCGCTGAAATAACGGTAAAGACCTTCTTCGGTAACGCCCTTGTAATAAAACGGCGGCAACATCAGCACACCGGCGCAACCATGTTTAACCGCATGCGCCGTCAGTTCGACCGTTTCCGTGATCGAGGAGCAACCCGTCCCAGGCATCATGCGCGACCGATCGATGCGGGCCGTCACGAGCGCATCGAGCAACCACATGCGTTCGTCTTTGGACATCGAGTTCGCTTCGCTGGTCGTACCAAACGGAGCGAGCCCGCAATTCTGCGAAACCAACCACCTGCATTGCGCGATGAACCGTTCCCGGTCAGGCGAAAGATCCGCTTTGAACGGCGTCACCACCGGCGCAAGTAAACCGCGAATACGTTTGTGTTGCGACGGAATCATCTTCGCATCCTGTATCGGCGACCGCACTTGCCTCGCCGAAGTCTCAACAAACGCGAGTCAGCCGCAACTCTTTCGCACGCGACATGCGTTGTAACGATGTAACGATATCACGATGTACGATGCAACCATGTAACGATTAACCATGTAATGGCGTCTCCAATCACGAGCCGTTCGCGCCCGACATCAGACATGTTACGTTGCGCGCCAAACATTGATTAGAAATTCCAAATGAAATCCAAGTGCATCGCTCTCGTCTGTGTGGGGATTATTCTCATTGCTACCGCCATGCGGCTGCAGTCAGCACCCGCGACTGCTGAGAAATTTTCAGCGAGCAGGCAAGCTGCAGCTCAACCGACCATTCAGCCTAACCAATCAGAAATCGATTCCGCCAATAAGCTGTTTGAGACAGGAAAGTTTGCCGAGGCCGGCAAAATCTATATGAAAATCGTTGCGAAGAATCCAAAGGATTACTCAGCGATTCTCCAGTTAGGCCGGATCGCATTGCTTTCGAACCAGCTCGATGACGCGCAGAAATGGCTGGAAAAAGCAATCACACTGCAGCCGGACAATGCAGATCCAAGAGTGATACTGGCAGAGACATTCTATCGGCGGGACGATTTTCAAAAGTCAGCGGCTGCGCTGGAAGGCGTGGACGTTAGTAGCAACAAACTGATTAAAGAGCAGTACCCGACACTGAATGTTGCGAAGCTGGAGAGTTTCAAGGACCAGACGCCTTACCAACTTGAAGGCAACCGGGCGAGTACGCGCGTGAAGTTCGTCAAAACCGAGCCGCTGCCGATCGTCAATGTGCGTATAAACGGCGGGAAGGAAGTCACGTTTTTCATCGATACCGGAGGTTCGGAGGTGACGCTCGACAGCGATTTCGCGAAGGAGCTTGGCATCCCGCAATTCGGAGCGATACAAGGGACGTTTTCCGGTGGACAACACGCTCAGGTTCAGCTTGGGCGAATTGAGTCGATCACTCTCGGCGATTGGACAATCAAGAACGTGCCCACTGCAATGCTTCCTTTGCGCCAGCTCTCCGAGGGTTTCGGTGTGAAACAAATCGACGGAATCATCGGGACCACTTTGTTTTATCATTTCCTGACGACGATGGACTATCCGCACGGCGAGCTTGTGCTGCGCCGGAAAGACGCCAGGACCTTGCAAGAATTTAAAAAATCGCCCGGCAACCGAGTCGTCGTTCCCATCTGGATGGCTAGCGATCATTTCATGGTCGGCTGGGGCCGCGTGGAGACACTGCCTCCATCGCTCCTGTTCGTTGATACAGGACTAACCGGCGCCGGCGTCAAATTGGCCGAGTCGGTAATCAAACAAGCCGGCATCAAACTTGACCAAAGCAAAGCTTTTGAGGGCGCGGGAGGCGGCGGAACACTGAAAATTGTTCCGTACACCGTGCATCAACTTTCCTTGGGAGACGTAAAGGAAGAGAACGTCCCTGGTTTGTATGACGGCCCGTTCCCCTGGGAAAACATGTTCGGTTTCTATCTCGCGGGAATGGTCGGTCACGATTTCTTCAAGCCGTACGCGGTGACATTTGATTTTCAGAACATGCAGATCTTTCTGCAACGTTGAGCCAACTGTAGCGGCGCTCTATGAGCGGCCAATAATGCAGAGACAAATCTTTGTGCAATGCTGAGCGGTGTCCGGAAGTCTTAGCGATCCTGTTTTTCCACCAGGTACACGATTCTCGACAGCCGTTTTTCACTGGTTAGGCGATGCACCGCTGCGAAAAATTCCTGCAGACCGAGGAAGCGTTCTTCTCCTTCAATCTTTATCAGTGCGTCCTTGTGCCGTTCCCGTGATTCATGCCAGCGCCGTGAAACCATGGCAGCGTTTGCACTGACGTCTTCGTGTCTTAACAAACGAAATCCCGCCGCCTCAATGAACTGTTCGTTGACTCCGGGTGGTACAAACAAAAAAAGCCCGATCGAGCTACGCAGAGCGAGCTCGTCATTCGTCACGGGCCCCGTGATTACGACCGGATCAGTGAAGACGGCGCGCCGGCCCGGTCGAAGCACGCGCCGCCATTCCCGGAAGACTTTTAGCCGGTCGGCGAAATGATTCATCGAGTCGATACAAAGGACTGCATCGAACGAATTGTCATCGAAAGGCAATACGGAATTGGCGTCTGCGGCTTTAAACGCGACTCGATCGCCGAGATCGGTCCCGGCCACGCTCTCAGTAGCGGTAGCGACTCCTGCCTCATTCGCGTCTATACCGGTGACTCGACAACCTGCGGCGCTGGCCAGGTACCGGGCGGGTCCGCCGGAGCCACTGGCGATTTCCAGAACGTGATGCTCCGGTTGAAGATCCAGCCACGATATGAAGTGATCGTATTCATCGGCTGTGGTCCAACTGTTCTGGCCGATGTCCTCACCGAACGTCTCCCTGCGAATTGTCTCAAGGACCTGCTGAGTGAAATGGCTGTACGTGCTGTCGAAGAGATCAATGCGTTTCGCCACAGTGACAAACCTTTCGAGACAGAATGTGGCGTGATTGGTGAACTGGCAAGAACCTCAGGTGGATCGGCTCCGCGGCGAGATGGTGGAATGGGCCGATGCAAACGCGTTCCACCAAATATTCGCGTTTGAACTTTGGGATTAAAGGTGGATCGCGTTGTCGTCAACGCGATGACTTGGGCCCCTGCCAACGCGTTAGGGACAACGCGTTCCACCAAGTATTCGCTCGAACTTTGGGATTAAAGGTGGATCGCGTTGTCGTCAACGCGATGACTCGGGGCCCCTGCCAACGCGTTGGGGCCAACGCGTTCCACCATTCGAACATCAAACATCAAATTGCAGGGCGCCCGTGCCAGACGCCCGACAAACTGCAAGATCGCTTCCAGGTGAGCCGATTGCTGCCCATGCGTCCGTGCGTTAGCACCGGCGCCGTTGAAAGAATCAACGTATCGTTCGTTAGGTCCAGCTCGGCGTGGCGATGCTGATCGGTTCCTACCCAGTTCGCGAACGAACAAAGTTCCAGGTGATGGATGACTTCGTTTTCCGAAACAACTGAGAATGGCCCGCAATAAGAGAGATATCCTTTGGCATCGAGGGCCACCAGTTTCGGGTCTCCCGCGAAAGGATCATCTGTTGCGAGACGAACACGATCGGGTGCCGAAATATTGACCGACATAAACCCGATCGAATGGTAGGCAATGAACCCGGATGCTTTTTCTCCTAAAGGATAGCCAACAACCTTGCCGGCGACCACGGTTTCCCACATCTGGAGTTCCCAAACGCCAATAATTTTTTCTGCAAGCATTGAGGTTCTTCCTTTAGTTACTACGCCAGACATCTGTAGCGGTACGCATTCAGTCTGCAAATTTCTGGCACGATTCGCTCCCTTCTACCGGTGGATCGCCTTGTCTTCAAGGCGATGACTTGGCCCGCGCCAACGCGTTGGAGACAACGCGTTCCACCAAGTATTCGCTTGAACTTCGGGATTTAAGGTGGATCGCCTTGTCCTCAAGGCGATGACTTCGCCGGTGCCAACGCGTTGGGGACAACGCGTTCCACCAAGTATCGCTCGAGCTTTGGGATTAAAGGTGGATCGCCTTGTCCCCAAGGCGATGACTTGGGCCGCACCAACGCGTTGCGGCGAACGCGTTCCACCAGGTATTCGTTTGAACTTCGGGATTAAAGGTGGATCGCGTTGTCCCCAACG
>JAICUQ010000205.1 GCA_025935755.1 Chthoniobacterales bacterium
GCCTGTTGAGATCTGTGATCATGCGGTTATCGGCGCAGGTGCGGTAGTTACCAAGGATGTTACCGAGCCCGGCATTTATGCCGGTAACCCTGCTCGTCTGCTGAGGCGTTTGCCTGACAAATCCACAACCAGGTCGTCTCGACCTTTACTTATATGAAAATTCCGTTCGTCGATTTACATGCGCAATATCTCTCGATCAAGGAGGAGATCGATGAGGCGATTGCAGAGGTAATCGCCCAGTCAGCTTACATCCGCGGTCCGCAAGTGGAAGCATTCGAGCGGGCATGGGCGCAAACACTCGGTGCCAAACATTGTGTCTCTTGTGCGAACGGCACCGACGCAATTTACATCACCTTGCGCGCACTCGGCCTGAAGGCTGGCGACGAAGTAATTACACCGGCTCACACGTGGATCTCCACATCAGAAACCGTCACTCAGGCCGGCGGCACTGTTGTATTTTGCGATACCGACGAAGCTACGTTCACCATAGATCCCGCTGACATCGAAAGAAAAATTACTTCCGCGACTGTTGGCATTATCCCCGTCCATCTGTACGGACAGGCGGCTGATATGGATGCAATCATGGCGATTGCAAGAAAGCATAAACTCTGGGTGATCGAGGACTGCGCTCAGGCGCATCTGGCCACCTATAAAGGCCAACTAGTCGGGACATTTGGAAACGCAGCAACCTTCTCGTTTTATCCCGGCAAAAATCTGGGGGCTTACGGCGATGCCGGGGGTATCGTGACTAACGACGATCAGCTTGCAGACTGGATGGCTACATTCGCGCGTCACGGTGGAAAGAACAATCACGTTCTCGAGGGCATCAACAGCCGTATGGACGGATTGCAAGCAGCCGTTTTGAACGCCAAGTTACCGCACTTAAGTGCGTGGACTGCAGGGCGTCGCCGTGTTGCTGAGCGTTACGATGAACTCTTGCAGGACGTAGAGGATGTTACCACGCCCAAGGTAGCGCATGACCGTAAGCACGTTTATCACCTGTATGTCATTCGCACCGACGGCAGGGAGAGCTTAAAAAGCCGTCTGGCGGCAGCCGATATTTCGACAGCAGTCCATTACCCGAAAGCTCTGCCGTTTTGTCCGGCGTATGATTACGTGGGACACACGTCACGTGATTTCCCAGCAGCTTATCGGAACCAAAATCGCATTCTGTCCCTTCCTATGTACGCGGAAATGAGCGACGAAGCGATTGAGGAAGTTGTGTTTCAGATCAGGACCGCCTTGTTGTTGGAGAGTACAACACACGGCAGTGAGATATCGGAGAACACCCTCGTAACATAAACAATGACATGCAACAAATGATAAACGCTATAGTAAACACACCTTTGGCATCGGATACGTTTTTCCGGGAGTACACGTCATCAAACGCAATCCTCAAATACGCGCGGGCAAGTGCCGGCTTTGGAATCAGTTATCTCCTCGACCATGACTATAAGTCGGTTTATCTCGAGGCACTAAACCGGTTGCCTCAGCAAATCAGGCAAAACGGGATTCGCATACTGGAATTTGGTTGCGGTTGCGGGATGAACCTTTTGCACCTGGTATCTGTATTAGGCCGTCACGGGATTCGGGTAGAACATGCAATCGGCACTGACTTTTCTCCCGTTTTGATCGACGCAGCGAAACGTGAAGCCGCACGGTACTTGGCAGATGAAGACCGCCGCAAAGTTCAATTCTGTGTTGCAAGGAACGAGACGCTGATTGACGAGCTCACCGCGACAACTGGAGTCCCGGAAGCCGATCTTGTGAACTCGTTCCAATTCGTTATCGGCGTAAACACGATCCGCTATTGTCATCGAGCGAATACAGAAGCGGAGTGTGCGCGGGATATATGGCGTCTTCTGATGCCAGGAGGAGTTTGTGTGGTGATCGACATGAACGATCGGTTCCCGGCATTCCGCAGCGCCTTGAAAGATAAACTCCGCGGAAACAAGCGACCTCAGCGGGAATGCTACTTGCCATCCTTGGAGGAATACACCGCGCCGTTTACACGGGCCGGTTTTCAAGTGTTGCGTACAGGGCGATTTTGTTGGATTCCACATTCTGCCGGCCGGTTTCTTACCGGAATATGCCGGACATTCTCCCCCGTATTGACCAATCTCGGTCGGTCGAGGGCAATGCGGTCGTTAGTGATCGCACAAAAACCGTCAGTTTAGAATTCTTGACCGCGTGAGCGGAGTCTCACGCCTCATCAATGCGTCAAAAGGCAGTACTGCTGACCGGCGATCGCCTGTGTGGCATCGAATCGCGAGCGGCACGTCTGCTGGAGTTCTTCGGGGTGCGGCATGATACGCAAAGCGCAATAGACTTCACTCTGCCGAAGAACCCCGGACCCGAGCGACAATACAGAATCATAGGCACAGCTCAAAGCTTCGAGTCTGTAGCCAATCGATTGCAAACATGCGACGGTTTATACGACCAGCTTCATTCGATCTTTTTGTTTTCGAACGGAGACCCTGTCGGCCTTTCAAAGGTCGTGAGCCAGCTGGCCGGAAATGACATTTCCGTTCGCAGAGGAGCGAAGGCCGACCTCGAATGGACCATCGCAGATGATCCCAATGCATTGCACGGCGTGATGCGGGGATTAAGCGTGCACCCCACGCCTGCTGCCGTAAGTGACGCCGATCTTTTTGAAGCCAGCGAAAAATTTGCGGCTTCTCTTATCGCCAGTGAGGAGAAAGCTGCATTCATAAGGCTGAGGTGGCGAGGAGTAACCGTTTTCGTTTCCTCAGTTCCGTTGGTGAACATCGACGCTGATCTGACAACTCAAAACTTCGACGTCCGTGACCATCTGTTCGACGCCGTGCCGTTTGTTTGTTACCTCAAATGGGCCTTTGGTGACTCTGCCTGGCATGCTCCCGAAGCAAGCGCATGTGTCGTTGTGGATGACCCTTTGCTAAAACCGAGGTATGGCTTCGTTCGTTACCGTGAATTGCTTGCTTTGATGAAGCAGGTGCGATTCGCCACCACAATCGCATTCATTCCGTGGAACTGGCGTCGCAGCGATCCGGACGTGGTGCAACTATTTAAAGAGAACGTTGAGAACTACTCGGTTTGCGTGCACGGATGCGATCATACAGCTCAGGAATTCGCCAGTTCAGACCGGCAGTGGCTTCGGTCACGCGCGTCCGCGGCCTGTGAGCGGATGTCTGGTCACCAAACGCTCACAGGTTTAGAGCACGATCGGGTCATGGTCTTTCCGCAGGGCGCGTTTTCTGCGGAAGCGATTGGCGAACTGAAAAGCGCTGGATTCGACGCAATTGTTAACACTGAGGTTCATAGCAATGGCGGTGGCCCACGGCGACTGACGATAGCCGACGTCTGGGACGTTGCTGTAATGAGCTACGACGATTTCGCTGTCTACACGCGGCGTTACCCAAGTCAGGGCGTGGAGAATTTCGCATTCGATCTTTTGCTCGGTAAACCGGGTATCATTGTCATTCATCATGACTTCTGCAAAGACCGATGCTCGCGACTAGTCCAGTTCATCCATCAATTGAACTCACTGCGAACTCCTCTGACGTGGCGTTGCCTCGGTGATGTTGTCAAACGAAGCTATCGCCAGAAGAAACTAACGCCAGATTCGATTGAGATTGAGATCTATTCCAATCAGGCGGTTATAGAGAATACCTCAAATAACACACAGAGGTATGTTGTGCGTCGGCGCGAACGGCAGCCTGACACCATAGACTGCGTTCGTGCCGGTTCCGAGGAAGCTGCGTGGCATCCGAACGGTGGTTACATTCAATTCGAAGTGACGTTGCAACCGGGTGAAACCATTCTCCTGGCGGTGCGCTTCAAAGCGGCAGGGCCGGCTGAACATCTGAAGCCCGACATCATGTCTTCCGCTCGAACGACATTGCGTCGCTATCTCAGTGAAGCCCGCGATAATTACCTGACGCCGGCAAGAGCCCGAATCGCTACGTCCTGCTATGTCTGATAGCACAAGGACCAAAGTCCTGGTCGAAAGTAGCCTCGACAGTGTTGAACGCTGGGTTGAGACGCACAGTTATAAAGGCTATGAACCGTTTGATGGGCTTTCAAGCTGGTTTCGCCCGATAGCGCGCGGGAATCTGATGGGCGAACGGATCCTGCTACAATTGATTCGTCAGTCTCCCATAAACATCAGGCCGGTAATGGGGGTTAAACCAAAGGAGTCAACAAAAGGACGAGGTTACATGGCTGCTGGATATGTGAGTCGGTACCGGACGACTGATGACCTTGGATACCTGCAAAAAGCTGAGTTGTGCCTGGATTGGTTGGATAGTCACAAAGCAAAACAATTCGCCGAGCACAGTTGGAGCAATCATTTCGATTTTGCCAGCCGCGGTGGTTCTTATACGAAGGACGATCCGATCATTGTTTGGACCAGTCTGATAGGGTTTGCGTACCTTGATTGTTACGAGCAAACAAAGAATTCACGGTGGCTTGAAATAGCCGACAGCGTTTGCCGTTGGATTCTTAAGTTACCTCGGGAAAACACTGAGAGAGGTAGCTGTTTGAGCTATCTGGCTCACGTGCAAAGCTCCATCCATAACTCAAATATGCTCGGTGGAGCGATGCTGGCCAGGACTGCAAAGCACACCGGTAACCGGGAATACGTTGAAGTCGCTCGATCCGCCATGGAGTACAGCTGCACGCGTCAGCAACCAGATGGTTCCTGGTGGTACGGTGAGGCGACGAAATATCGATGGATCGATAACTTTCATACGGGATATAATCTAGATAGCCTGGCAACCTACATTGAGAGCACAGGCGACGGCACTTGGGCGTTGAATTTTCGTAAGGGATTGGACTTTTATAAGGCACATTTCTTCGAAGATGATGGGTGCCCGAAATATTATCATGACCGCCGATATCCGGTGGACAGTCAGTGTGTTGCCCAATCTATCGAGACGCTGAC
>JAICUQ010000147.1 GCA_025935755.1 Chthoniobacterales bacterium
CTGTTGTGCGTGCATCCGTTGATATGTGGCCACGTTCCGGTCATCAGCGATGATCGCGAAGGCGTACAAACCGGATGCGTGACAAAAGTTCGCTCAAACACCACCGATTCAGACGCGAGCTTGTTCAGATTAGGCGCATGGACTTTTACGCCTCCGTAACAAGCGAGCGTATCCGCCCGTTGCTGGTCGGGAAGAAACAGAATTAAATTCGGTTTTCGATTAGTGGTCATCAATACAAGTGCGCACTAAATCAGTGCTGGCTGGCTCGTGCAATTCTCCGATACCTCGCACAATCTCACGAGCCTTCGTTGCATCATCAAAAGCGGCAGAGCTCTGGCGCACCGCAAAACGTGGCTCGGGGACTTCAAGCACATTGATAGCCGCTTGCGTTTTGGAGTGCGGCGCCTCCGCACCGCTTTCCATGATTTTCATTCAGGGTTCAATCACCGGCAGCCAAAAAGAAGTCTTTGCGTGTGAAAATCATTCAGACTTTTATCATCCTTATGAAGCGTTTTTTCATCCTACACTTTTTTGGCGCACTACTCGTTACGACCGCGCACGCCACAACAAATTTTGATTTAGCGTCAAAAGCTACCAACCAGCTCGGCGTCGATCTTCAGCGGCAATTGGCAACAGGTGACGCCAATCTTTGTATCTCGCCTTATTCAATCAACAGCGCCCTGGCCATGACGTTTGCCGGCGCTGATGGCGAAACGCGCACCGAGATGGCGCGTGTCCTGCATTTTTCAAACAGTGGCGATGTGCCCGCCTCGTTCTACGCGCTTCAGCAGTCGCTCCAACAAATGAGCGCGAAAACAGCTGAACTGGCAAAAGAATCCAAGAAATTCGGCGGCCCCAGCGAACCCATCACGTTGAACATCGCCAACCGGCTCTTCGCGAAAAATGGGTATCATTTTCGCGAGGCGTTCCTGTCACTGGTAAAACAGAATTTCGGCGGCGCATTCGAGCCGCTCGATTTCGCGGTCGATCCCGCGGCGGCCACGCAGCGCATCAATAAATGGGTGGCAGATCAGACTCGCGACCGAATCCGCGATCTGATTCCCAGCGGCGCTCTGGACAAAACCACACGACTCGTTTTGGCGAACGCGCTTTATCTGAAGGCGCCATGGGCGAATGAATTCACTCAGACCGCAACAAAACCCGAGCCGTTCTTTGTTCGCGGCGCGCCTGTAGATGTTCCGATGATGCGGAAAACGACGAGTTTGGGTTACGCAAAACGCGAAGGATTCACTGTCGTGACTGTTCCTTACGCTGGCAACGATTTACAGTTCGTCGTTCTCCTTCCTGATGAGATCAACGGGCTGCGCAGTCTCGAATCGAAACTGACCGGCGATGTTCTCGGTGCCTGCGCAAAACTTGAAAAGCGCGACGTCGATCTTCATCTGCCAAAGTTCAAACTGCAGCCGCCGACGGTCGCCCTGAAGGAGAAATTTGAGGCACTCGGAATGAAAACCGCCTTCGATATCCAGTCGGGCAGCGCAAACTTCGACAAGATCGCACCGCGTCGGCCTAACGATTATCTGTATATCTCAAACATCTTCCATAAGACTTTCATCGCCGTGGACGAAAAAGGGACCGAAGCAGCAGCCGCGACTGCCGTGGTGATGATGGCGCGCAGCGCGTTGATGTCACCTCCTCCGCCCCCGGTCGAACTCAAAGTAGATCGCCCGTTTGTTTACGCTATTCAGCACGTGCCGAGCGGCGTCTGCCTGTTTCTCGGGCGTGTAACTGATCCTCGATAGGAAAAATTGTCTGGCGTCTGTGTCGGGCGCCAGTCAAAGAGGTGTGATCCGCGATAGGGTAGCGCATGCGTCTCCCTTGCGAGCTCGAGGGACAAAGCTGCAAGCCGGAGGCGTGCGCTACTTCAATCAGTCAAAGATGTCGGTGTCTCACAGCCGTAACGGTTGCGAAGCAACGGCCGGGCTTTCAAGCGCCCTACAACAACGACTCAGTCTGATAACTTAATTCCCCATCCACAATCCGCGCCGCCGGTGTGTATGGATGCGGCTCGACTTTGTTTGCGCCGAGAATATTCAGCACTTCCACTCCGCGCGCTTTCAGGTAATCCGCGATCAGTGATCGATGGCAGCGCCACCACACCGCTTCTGCGCACATGATCGCAGCCGGGCCCGCTTCCGCAGCGGCCTGGAGCAGTCGTTCGATTCCTTTTTGGAATTGTGTCGATTCCATGTGGTCGGCGTACCCGCGGAATGACGCATTGCGCCATGCGGTATTGTGCGAGTCTGGCTTGGCTTTTCGTTTGCCGCCAAGTTCCGGGAAATGCTCGTATCGGATTCCATGCGCAGCCAGCGATTCCGTTAATGCATCTTTGTTGAACTGCGGATAACGCTTCGAGCTTGGCCACGCGCGAACGTCGGCCAGCAACTTGATGTCGTTTTTCTTCAGCAACGAAATGAATTCGTCGATCGTCCGTGTCGAGTGCCCGATCGTCCAGATTCGCATGGGTTCAATTAAAGGACGCTTCGCCGTTTTCGCGAATTTCGATTATAGGGCAGGCGCTCCGCCGGCCGTGTCATTCGGCAACCGGGGCGGTTGCCCTACAATCAAACAGCGCGCACAATCCTTCGTGAGCGAGTTTCAATTCGGTGGAGAA
This sequence comes from Chthoniobacterales bacterium, assembly GCA_025935755.1. Classification (GTDB taxonomy): domain Bacteria; phylum Verrucomicrobiota; class Verrucomicrobiia; order Chthoniobacterales; family UBA10450; genus Udaeobacter. Next base: position 2,636 of record JAICUQ010000147.1, read on the forward strand.
TTCGTCTGGTGGCCATCACCGGAGCTGATCGCAAAATCGAACCTTCAGCAATTCATCAATAAACATGGGCTCGGTTCGTACGACGAACTAATGACGCGATCGACGACCGACATCGCCTGGTTTTGGAACAGCGTGTTGCAAGATCTCGACATTCAGTTTCACAAACCGTACTCGCGCGTTGTCGATCTGAGTAAAGGGAAACCATGGGCGAAATGGTGCGCGGACGGCCAAATGAATATCGTCCACAACATGCTCGATAAGTACGCCGGCACGCCGACCGATAATAACCCGGCGATCAAGTCCGAGACCGAAAACGGAACCGTTAGCTTGCTCACGTACAAAGAACTGCGCGAGCAAGTCGATCGCATGGCGAACTCCCTCCGCAGTCTGGGACTCGGCAAAGGCCATGCCATCGGGGTTTTTATGCCGATGGTTCCGGAAATCGTCGTCGCGATGCTCGCCATTATTAAGATCGGCGCAATTTTTCTGCCGCTTTTCTCCGGATTTGGCGCAGCGGCCATTGCCTCGCGATTGAACGACGCCGACGCAAAGGCACTTTTCACTGCGGCTGGAACGTACCGTCGCGGGAAATTTTGCGCGATGAAACTAATCGCCGATGAAGCAGCAGCCCAGATTCCAACGCTGCAGCACGTTGTGGTCCTCAATCAGGCATCCGAATGGCTCATCGAAGATCTTCGGCGTGATGCTAAACCACCCGCAACATTGTCCGGACCTTTTGATGACTCCCCGACCGAACGGACGTCAGCTGAGGACCCGATGATGATCATCTACACATCGGGCACGACTGGAAGACCGAAAGGCGCGGTGCACACGCACTGCGGTTTCCCGATCAAATCGGCGCAAGACATGTGGCAGGGGCTCGATCTGCACGCTGATGAAACTCTCTTCTGGATGACCGACATGGGCTGGATGATGGGTCCGTGGGAAGTCTTCGGAACACTGCTGCTGGGGGCGACCATGATGCTCTACGACGGCGCGCCGGATTTTCCCGAACCGGATCGCGTCTGGTCATTGGTGGATCGACATAAAGTGACGGCGCTCGGCGTTTCGCCCACGTTGATCCGCGCACTGCGCCGTTATGGCGACGAGATCGTACATCGACACGACCTCTCTTCGTTGAGAAAATTCGCTTCGACCGGAGAACCATGGAATCCGGAGCCATGGACGTGGTTGTTCCAAAATGTCGGACGCGGAAGACTTCCGATCATCAATTATTCCGGCGGCACGGAAATCTCCGGCGGCATTCTCATGGGCAACGTGCTCACACCAATGAAACCGTGTGCGTTCTCAGGCCCGTTACCCGGAATGGCAGCAGACGTTGTCGATGAAAACGGAAATTCCGTGCGAGGCCAGGTTGGCGAATTGGTGATTCGCGAACCATGGATCGGAATGACGCGCGGCTTTTGGAAGGATCCAGATCGCTACATCCAAACGTATTGGTCGCGATTTCCTGATGTGTGGGTACACGGCGACTGGGCCGCGGTCGATAACGACGGACTTTGGTACATTCTCGGCCGCTCTGATGACACAATTAAAGTCGCTGGTAAACGCGTCGGGCCAGCCGAGGTAGAATCAGTTTTGGTCGCACATTCGCAAGTGAGCGAAGCCGCTGCCGTAGGCATTCCAGACCCCATCAAGGGCGAAGCGCTCGTTTGCTTTTGCGTTTTGAAGAAAGACGTAAACGGCGATCCTTCGCTCGCCACCGAATTGAAGGCAAGCGTAGCGCGCGATCTCGGAAAAGCGCTTGCGCCCAAGGAAATCATTTTCGTCGGCGACATTCCGAAAACACGGAACGCCAAAGTGATGCGCCGCATCGTGCGCGCGGCGTATCTTGGAGAAAAACTCGGCGACACCTCCGCGCTGGAAAACCCGGCGTCGCTCGACGACATCAAACGCGCGGCGGGGTAGGGCGCCCAATCTTCTGCGCGCCCCTTTGACGTAGGGCTCGATTTGGACGTGCGGCCGGAGGGTGTCAGAAAATCGGGCGCGCACTCCTATTCGGGAGCAGCGGCGCGACGCGGACGTTGCGTTGGGGAAGGAAGCAGCGGTGTTGCGTGAGATGCTGCAGGAAATGCAGCTGTGAGTCCGTGCGGGCCATCGGCCACAAATGTTAGACGCGAACCCGCATCACGGGGTCAACGCGTTGAGGACAACGCGTTCCACCAAGGTGGATCGTCTTGTCCTCAAGACGATTGTGCCGACCGATGCCACAAATGTGAGACGACCAGCCCGCATTACCGAGCAACGCGTTGGGGACAACGCGTTCCACCTTGGCAATGCAGGACATTGAAATTTCGATGGTCAAATTTCCTTTGGCATTTTTGAATTGCGATTTACAACCTTTAACGCCATGCCCGGTCCGTCGCGCCTGCTCACCCTCCACCTCGGATCTCAGACGGTTGGTGTTGCCGAATTTCGAGTCGCCCATGGCGGTCTGGTGTTGGTCAATTACCGCTTGCGAGAGGTGCCGCTCGACCCGGAGACCTCGCCCACGGTCGGATATCGCGTGAGCGCAGGACGCGCACGAATTTTCTATGCGCCCGATCTCATCTTTATCATGAACGCAGTTCAGCGCTGAGGAACGTGCAAATCTACATTGGTGACGGGCGCAACGATCACACAGTCGTTCATTCGCAAACGCGGCAAAGCATTGATCGGTCATTCGCCCGTACGAACGCAACTGACCTGGTGCCAGAAAGAAGGTGTGCCACGGGCAATCATCACGCATTGCGGATCTGAAATTGTGACCGGCAAAGAACGAAAGATCTCCGAGTTCATAGCTGTCATGGGTAATCAGCGCGGAGTCGATGCACGACTCGCGTACGATGGAATGAAACTCACGTTGTGATCAATTTAAGGCTCTTGGCAGGGCGCGCACTCCTCTGCGCGCGGAAGCCTTGTGAGAACGGCAAAAGAAAAAATCCGGCGTCCACTGGACTGGTCGCCCTGACTATCCGGGCAAACGGACGATCAATTCCTGCAGAAATCGCTCCACATCTTCCGGATTTCTAAGCCAATAGTTCGCGGCCGTGACCTGCGGTTGTTCACTGACGAGAATGCCGGCGCCGCGTTCTTTCAGCGCGCTGAACGCGTCTTCGTCGGTGCGATCATCTCCGATGAAAATCGGGAACGCCTCCCCGCCCTCAAGTTCTAACGTTTCCAAAAGCCAGAGCACAGCTCTGCCCTTGTTCCAATCGATATCGGGCAAAAGTTCGTAAACTTTCTTGCCATTAATTTTTCGGAGCTCGCGATGTTTCCTGGCTACTGCGTCCACAGCTTGTGCAATTCCAGAAGCGTCGCTTTCGTTGACGTTCCGATAATGCGCAGCGACAGAAAAATGTTTCCGCTCCAATTGCGCGCCCGCAATGTCATCGAGCGCTTCACGTAGTTCGGCTTCTGCGGTGTCGAGCACGGGGAGAAAAGCGGCACCGAGTTCTCTGCGCAGTCCACCCGCACCGGCGATATCGAATCCGTGACTGCCAGCGTAAACGATCCCATCAACATGGACGCGGCCGCGTACGTCATCCAGATCCCGTCCGGTCAGGATCGCGACCGGCAACCGCGCGGCGAGCGTTCGCAGCGTTTGCCGCATTGATTCCGAGAGCCACGCCTCCTCCGGTCGACTAACAATAGGTGTAAGAGTCCCATCGTAATCGATAAAAACCGCCAGGCGATTACCGCTTCGCGCGATTTCATTAATGTGCTCGAGCGCCGATAGAATCATGCTGATTTGGCTAAACCGTTGAAACGTCAAACCGTAGCGGCATTGTCATTCTGAGCGAAGCAAAGTTGCAAGGGAGAGCGCCCAAGTTTTTCGGAGGGAGACCCCGGGGTTCAATGTCGGATTAATTCTTCCCATCGAAGCTTATGATCCACAGATATGATCAGAGATGTTTGAAAGCCTGGCCTCATGTGGCGCATTTCGTTGCAGCGCCTTCGCTCAACATGAGAGAGTACGCTGTGCCACCTCAATGAAATGAGTTATAAAAGGTGTGAAAGTCACAAGAAGGCACCCTGGACGAGCTTCTTTGCATGCAACTTTGTAACCTCTTAACGCCTTTTCAATGAAACGGCTGATAATCGTTTCCAATCGGTTGCCATTCGCACTCGATTCAGCAGGCGAAGATCTCTGGACGGTTACCCCTGCTGTAGGCGGACTTGTGTCCGCAGTAGAACCTGTGCTGCGGGAGCGCGGTGGCACGTGGATCGGTTGGCCCGGAATTGCCGGTAAAATTCCACAAGGTCCACTGGCCGAAGCCACGCGTGACGCGGGGTACAACGTGGTACCGGTGGCCCTGAGCCAAACGGAGCGCGATGAATTCTATTACGGCTATTCCAACGAAGTGATCTGGCCGTTGTTCCACGATTTGCAAAATTTTTGCAACTTCGAACCGGCATACTGGCAGGCTTACAAGCAAGTAAACGAACGATACGCCGACGCGATCGTCCGCAACTCGCGACCGGACGATTTCATCTGGGTCCACGATTACCATTTGATGTACGTTGCGCAGGCATTGCGGGAACGAACCCGTTCGCAAAATCTCTCCGCGCTGACATTTTTCCTGCACATTCCATTTCCGCCGTACGACATTTTCGCGAAACTCCCGCAACAACGGCGGCTCTTGCGCGCGCTCCTCCAGTTCGATCTTCTGGGTTTCCAAACCCGGCGGGATGAACGCAATTTTCTGCAGTGCGTGCGACGCGTCATGCCCGACGCGAGAGTGATTTCCCGCGGCGACATGGATGTGATCCAGTTCGAACAGCGAAAAATTCGCGTCGGTCATTTTCCGATCGGCATTGATTTCAATTCATTTGAACACGATGCAAAATGCGAGGCTGTGGCGCGCAGGTCACAACAATTGCGTGCCAGTTTTCCCGATTGCCAGTTAATGCTGGGCTCCGACCGACTCGATTACAGCAAAGGAATTCCGGAACGCCTCCGCGCATTTCGCAATGCGCTCGAGCGATATCCGGACATGCGCGGCCGCGTTGTGCTGATTCAGATCGTAGTGCCGAGCCGGGTCGAAATTCCACGATATCACGAATTCAAAGGCCGCATTGACCGGCTCGTCGGCGACATCAACGGCCGTTTTTCAACGAGCACGTGGATTCCAGTGCAATATCATTTCCGCAGCCTCGATCGAATAGATCTTCTCGCGCATTATCGCGCATGCGACATCGCGTTTCTTACACCGTTGAAAGACGGAATGAATCTCGTCGCAAAGGAATATTGCGCCTGCCGGACCTCGGAAGATGGCGCGCTGATCCTGAGTCAATTCGCCGGCGCTGCCGAGCAACTCAAGCCTGATGCGTTGCTAGTGAACCCGTACGATGTCGAACAAATGGCGGACACCGTTTCGATCGCATTCTGCATGAACCAGGCACACCGTAGCACCCGCATGAAGCGCATGAGACGCAACGTTCGCACCGAAAACGTTTTCTGGTGGGTCGATTCGTTCCTGGCTGCAGGATCGCGCCTAACGACGAAGGTCGCGACTCAAAGGCGCGACATTCAAAGGCGAACTGTCCGACGCTGATTGGACACAAGCCGTGTGGTGGATGCCAGCCTGACTGCAAACCTCTGTTCAGAGTTTCAGCAGTTCAATGTTCTCGCCCCAAACCGGCTCCTCCAGTTGCAAGGCCGAATCGTTCAGCTCGGTCCGATTAAATTTCTCATATTGCGCTGAGACATCCGGCCATGGGCGCAAATGCAGCTTGAGCCCGTCGCCCGACCGCAACCCGCCGCAGCTGTCCAGACGTTGTCGCGCATGCTCCACAAATAAACTACCGCCTGGCCGTGTGCCGCAGTCGCGCCGCCCGAAGCTAAATCTCTACAGATGTGGCGCTGGAGTTGGACGCGGCCTTGGCGTCAGACACGGGCGGCGTGGCGGTTGCGTCTCAAATGAGCCTATTTCGATGCGACCATTGAACACGCGATCGAAATGGCAGTCTCGCTGGTCGTTGAAAGGCGGCGGAGTGAAGTTCGGATCGCCGGCGTCAATC
>JAICUQ010000023.1 GCA_025935755.1 Chthoniobacterales bacterium
CGCGTGACCTTTCTTCCCGACAACCTGGCAGATATTCCTCCGTACACAGCGGAATTACAAAAGCGCGGAATCAAGGTGATCCATCATCCTTACGTAAAAAAAATTCGAGACTACCTGATTGCCCACGGCTCTGAATTCGACGTTGTGGTGTTAAGCCGCTGTCAGTTTGCGAGAAAGCATATCGATGACGTTCGTTTGTACGCGCCGCAAAGCCGGATCATTTTTGACACCGTCGACCTCCACTTTCTTCGAGAAGAAAGCGAAGCGCGTCTAACCAGCGATCCTGACATACGGCGGAAGGCGCAGGAAACAAAGCAGTGGGAGTATGAGTTGATTGATCAGTCGGACGAGACATGGGTGGTAAGCAGCACCGAGCAGCAGTTGCTGCAAGAAATCTCGCCTAACAAATCGATTCAACTGGTTTCAAATATTGTCGATATCCCGGGATCCAAGACCCCGTTCGAACTTCGGAAAGATTTGTTATTTATCGGTGGTTTCCAACACCCTCCGAACATTGATGCCGTTCTGTTTTTCCTGAAAGAAATTTACCCGCTGCTAATGGAGCATCTAAGCGATGCAAAATTCTATATCATAGGCGATAAAGTGCCGCCGGAGATCGTCGCTCTCGCGAATGAGAACATCATTGTCGCAGGACTGCAAAGGGATGTGCGTCCATTTTTCGACAGCGTAAAACTGTCGGTAGCTCCTTTGCGATTCGGGGCGGGCGTGAAAGGCAAGATCAACCAAAGCATGGCATTCGGCGTGCCTGTAGTCGCCACCTCTGTCGCTGTGGAAGGAGCCGGATTGCTGAATGGCGAAGAGATCCTGGTTGCAGATGCGCCTGAAGATTTCGCGAAAGCGATAGTTGCCCTTTATCAGTCCGGGGAACTTTGGAAGAAAATTTCAGAGAATGGCCTTAAGAAAACCCGCGCGTTGTACTCTACCGATGCCGCGCGTACGAAGTTGGAATTCCTGTTCAGTGACGCTCATCTAAAAAACTCAGAGCTGTCGCAGCCAATTGCAGAACGCGAGCTCGTCGTAGCATCTGATGTTCATTACCGGCAGTGAATGATACCGCGCCACCCGAACAGATTGCCGGAAAGATAAACGCGGACCCGAATCCGGTGTCCTTCGGGCAATGCTGCGTGATTTCCTGGGAGACGAACGCTCCGGCCGGCGCAGAGATACGTGTTTCAACCGGCGCGGGTGACGAAAAGCTGGTCACGCGAGGAGGATCGTCTGGCCAGGTGGAAATCCCGTGGATTAAGGACTCGCATGCATACGAGTTTCGCCTGTACGTCGGTAACAGCTCTGATGTAGCGGTGGACTCAATCACGGTAAGACGTGACATGGAATCCGCGTCCGCGGCTCTCCGCGAAATTGCCGATGAAGTAAAGCGCGGAAACATCGGAATGTCAGAGCTCTCCGAATTTATCGCGGCAGTGATGCCTCGCTGTCTTCAGAGCGCAGAACATCGAGAGTTATTCCTGAAGTGGGAGAGACACGGGTTTCACGTAACACCGGTACATTTTTACGAGCCGATTCCGGACACGCGATCCTTACCTGAAACGCTCTGGAGCCAACCCAGCGAACTCAGCGGGATCGATATGAACGACTCAACGCAACTGGATCTGTTGCAGAATCATTTTTCGAAATTCCGCAGCGAATATGAAACCATTTCTGCGGAGCCCGCACCTGGCCAGGTGTGGCCATTTAGCCGGACCGATGTCTTAGTTGCTTACTGTATGGTCCGCCACTTTCAGCCACGGCGGATAATTGAAGTCGGCAGCGGTTTTTCTTCCGTCGTGCTCGGCCAGGCTGCTGCCAAAAACGACAATTCCGCACTGATCTGTATCGATCCGTTTCCGCATCAGCTTCTCCGGGAGAAGAACCGTGTCCCTGCGTTGCAATCGTTGATTGAGAGCAAGGTTCAGGAGTTGGATGTTAAGTTTTTTTCCCAGCTACGTTCGGGTGACATTTTGTTTATCGACAGCTCGCACACAGTGAAAGCAGGTAGCGATGTCAACTATCTCTTCCTGGAAGTCTTGCCGCGTTTAAATGCGGGAGTGATCGTTCATGTGCACGACATTTTTTTTCCATTTGATTACCGCCGCGACTGGGTAGTGGAAAAGTTTCGTTTCTGGAGTGAGCAGTACCTGTTGCAGGCATTTCTCATGTTTAACGTCGAATTCAAAGTGCTAATGGCGAATAGCTACTTGAATCACTATCATCTACCAGATCTGAAAGCTGCGTTTCCTAATCTACATGATTGGATCGGCGGCAGCTTCTGGATGCGACGAAAACCCGGCACATCAGGAAAACCGCATAAAAGCGATGACCATGCGGCTGGTAAACAAGCGTCGAATGCACGAGGAGATTAACAGACCGATTTTTGTGGTGGGTTCGCCGCGATCTGGAACCAGCATCCTCGCGTGGTGCCTTGGTTATCATCCGAACATCTTTCCAGTGCCGGAATCCAACTGGATGGGAGAACTTGCAGTCGAACTCGCGAGAAGTTATCAAATTGGCGCCGGGCGAGGAGTCCTATCGATGTTAAGTGCCATGGATATCCAGCGCGATGAATTCTTCTCCCACATTGGACGCAGCATTAACTCTTTGATTCTCAAACACCGGGGGGACCTGGACCAAAAACGGCTGATTGTAGCAGTCCAACGCCTGCTCAAGGAGCAGGGACGTTACCATGGTGAGGCGACTGGCGAATTCGATGCTGCTACCCGTGCAGCGGTTCGGGAGTACGGAATTGCCGACGATTTAGGCGTGCTGCTCTGTTCCGAACTCGTCGATTCAGTTCGAACAGCGGGTTCAAACTCCGAATACAAGACGCGCTGGGTAGATCAAACACCGGAGTACTCCTTCCATATTTGTGGTCTGCGCAAGCTGTTTCCAGACGCCTTATTCATTCACATCGTGCGCGACGTAACCTCAGTGGTGCGCTCGATGCTTAATTTTCACCGCATCGCCGGGACGCATTTAGTGAACAACGAACAAGAAGCTTATATGTATTGGCTTCGCACGGTGCGGGCATGCCTGAAAGCAGAGGAAGCGTACGGGCCGCATGTCATGTACCGGTTGCGCTATCGCGCTTTAGTGAAAAACCCCGAGTCCGCTCTGCGTTCGTTATTTGCTTTTCTGGGCGAACCGTATTCTGACAAATGCCTCGAGCCGCTTTCAGAGCGCATCAATAGTTCCAACGTACCGCCGGACTTTGCATCTGACGATCCCGCGACCGAATCTGCAATCATCGAAGAGGCGCGGCGAGTTTCCGCAGCGATCGAGCAATCCTCACAACCGAACGACCACTCAGCTGTCGCAGCCGCCCAGTTGGACGCTGAGTTCGCGGCGCGGGTACAACACCTGGCAGCATGTCGCTAGTACACGCCACCCTCGAAATGCGTCGCGATAATTATTGTTGCCCACTGCACATCCTGAGCGCGTTTCAACGTTAGGTAATTTCCATGAGCGAAGCCATAAAAAGGGCAGCTGAATGGTGGGGCGATCCTGAAAGCGAGGCTCCGCAATCGCAGTGGGTCCGTGTTCCGGGCGTTGAACAGAATATCAACCGGCGGGCAACTGGCGATCCAGCAATCGACTGGATCGATCATTCTGCCAGCCTTCTGACCAGGCTTTCCAAGCCGGTCAAGGCGCTGTCGCTTGGCTGCGGATTTGGCGTCATCGAGCGCCGATTACGCCGAAACGATGTCTGCCAGTCCATCCATGGTGTCGATGTCGCTGGCAATGCAATCGAAAGTGCGCGAAAATCGGCGGAAGCTGAAGGGTTAGATGGCCTAACTTATGAAGTTGCCGATTTGAATGCCGCGAGCTTCCCGCTCGAAACGTATGATGTGGTTTTCGCGCACGCGTCGCTTCATCATATTTTTCAACTCGAACACTTGCTCGACGAAATTAAACGAACCTTGAAGCCTAACGGGTTGTTCGTTGTGTATGAATACATCGGCCCATCGCAGATGCAATTCCCACGCCGCGATCTCGAATTGGCCGACGTTTTTCTCAAAGTGATTCCGGAACGCTACCGCAAATTACAAAAACGAGGAGGTATCAAGAAAGAAGCGCTGCGGGCGTCGCTCGATTCCATGAACAGCTCGGATCCTTCCGAAGGTATTCGTGCAAGCGAAATAGTGCCATTAATCGCCAGCCGATTTGAAGTCAGGCATTTTCGTTATGTTGGTGGCACATTGTTACTCCTGGTGTTCAATGAGATCGCCGGCAACTTCAGTGACACCGATGTTGAAGTCATTCCATTGATAGATGCCCTGATCGCTGTCGACAATTTCCTCATCGATAATGCTGTCCTGCCATCTTACCACGTGTACATGGTTTGTGAGAAAACAGAGAATCCGTTCCCGATACAAACTCGAAACGTTCTCCCATCGACTGTGCCAATCTTTCCCCCGCGCGACCTGGACGCCTTTACCATCATCCCGCAGCCCTTGGGCTTGATTGCTGCTGAACCGAATCCGTTCCGATCAGATTCACTGGGTATCGGGCAGACGACCGTATCATGGCTGACGTACGCAACAAGCAAGGTTGAAGTGCATGTCGATGCGCCCGATGGCGTTTTATTTGCAAGGACGGGCCCAGGACGTTTTAGCCAGACAACGGGTCAATGGGTACGTGACGGCACGAAATTTTACCTGCAGAATGTCTCGAAGGGCCTTGCCTTAACTCCCGATAACACGATTGCAGTAGTTACACTCAAGCAAGAAACCTAGCGTCTACTACTGGTCGAGATCATTCAAAACGCGACGAGCAGCGCCCGTTAGCTCGGCATCTTGAGCGACCGCCCTCAGTTTCATTTTCATTTCCGGTGAAACGCGGGCCTGAAACATACGGCCTTGGTCCGCTGCGACGTTACGTTGACCGGCAGTGCTATGATAGTCCGCTGGCCTTCCCCTGTTGCCGTTATAGTCATTGCCGATATGAACGATGTCGTGTAGTCCACCGTTCTGCTCTGAATAGCCGTACGTCTGAGTAGTGCTGCGACCGGAAGAACGAGTATTGTGCGCTAGATTGCCGATGAACACTGAGCCGGACGCATTTTCGCTCTGGCTTTTAAAACGAGCCACAAAACCGGCACGGTTTGGCACATGCACTCCATTGTCATAAGAATTATTAGCAATAACGACGCAGTTCTGCCCGCCTATGATGATGCCGCCACCGTCATTGTCGTAAGCTACGTTACCTTGAACGACGGAATCAGATGACCACAATTCAAAACCGCTCACCCATGTCCGATTCACGTCGAAGCCACGCCCGCCACTGCAGATGTTATCCCTGATCTGTAGCGTATGCGCGTTCGTCGGCACCCCAGTGAAGATTCCGGAACCGAATCCCGCGCCAGTAACACGGTTCCGTGCGATCGTGCTGTTGAAGCCCCAAAACATAATACCCGAACCGATGCAGACATTGTCAGCGATGCGGGCGTTAGTTGCGCGTGTCTCTCCTCGTTTGGTCACGAGGATGGATGCATTCAGTGTCTGCGCGGGAACGGTTTTGCTGATGTAATTCTTTTCGATTGTCCAGTTGTTTCCGCCGCTAACGGTTATACCGATAATACCGATCCTTAGGACAGCACAGTTCGCGATTCGCCAGTTATCACCACGACAATCGATGGCGGGGTGTCTGGTTTTAGGAATAAAATCTCCCATGTCGACTACAAGGTTCTGGACGCTCCAATCGTTCCCATCGCCTCTGATCATGGGACCGGTCGGTGCTGCAGCAATCTTCAGGATCGATTCACGCCCTTCGCCCACCAGATGAACGTCCGACGTTACACGTGAGGTTATGCCCGACACTGAAATAAGGTAAGTCCCTTTTGCAACCAGGCATGTTCCGCCGCCTGCGTCAGCCAGCGACTTCAAAGCCGCGTTAAAGGCAGGTGTGTCATCTGTTACACCATCGCCCACGGCCCCGTAACTCTTAACATCGATGTGAGCGCCTTTCTGAAGGACTGGGCTGACTGCGCCGCCTGTATTGGCGGATTGGGCAACATCATCCTGGATATTACCGGCTGAGGATTGTGTCGGTGGAGAACCCGCTCCCCACGCGAGCGTTTCCAGCGCGATCAAAACGCTAGCCGCACAACCGATAAAGACTGGCAGGCGATGCGCCCGCACACAACACGATACAAGCTTAGCCACCATTTGTTGCCCCTTTTGCTTATGTTCACTAATGCGGTCGGACGGAGTTTCGCACGCCAGCGCCTCTTCGGCAAATTTCATATGTGTGTCTACACGGCGTGACGAAACTGCTGGTTAAGGCGAGAAATCCCTTATCGTCCTTCCTCGAATGCATTCTAGGGGGGAACCGTTTTAGCGAACAGCAGAATGGTAGGGAACGGATATGTCATATCGACAGGGAAGTTCGACAAGTTCAATGTTCTACCAAAAACTTTAGGCGCGCGGCTGTACGCTTTCATGAAGCGAAATGCCCCCCGGCTTTCGACTTTCCGAATCATTGAATCTCGCACCTTTTGAGGCAATGGGCGTTCGAACCCTATTACAAAGAAATCTGCTGGTATAACTAATGAGCTCTCGAGTTGAACTTTGATGTTGTTGTTTTTGGTTTCTAGCGGAAGCACCGCTGGCATCGCTGTATAGAAAAAGCAGCCATATTCGCTTACCGCAATAGTGGTTGACGAACGACCTTTGCTTAAGTTCCTGATATCATTGCGGACCAGGTCGCGAACATCTCGCCGCTTCATCGCCTCACCATACACCCAGTCAAAAACCACGGTGGGTAGTATCAGCAAAAACAACACGATCACGGTAGGAAGAAGCACGCGCGGCCGATTGAGTATCTTCGGGAATATGTCTGCCCAAGCGAGTCCGACGAAAATGCACAGCACTGGCATAAGCAGCATGGTAAGCCTCGCATAAAGATCCAGGTAACCCTTCGCCATTGCATAAGTGTAGAGCAAGGCAAACAGAAGGAGCGGAACAGTAGTGGGCCAGAGCGCAGGTCGCAAGATGGCGTAGAGAGTTGAAGCGTAAATTAAAAGCCAAAGAACCGGATAGGAACCGTGCGGGATTAAAACCGAAAGATATCTCCAAACCGGTGTTACATCGAACGGGTTCTTGCCTCCGGGGGGTGCATAAGAAGAAGCCTCGAAGAAAATGGCTTCAACGACGCTCCGGAAATCCAAGAATAACATTGGCTCCCCCACAAAAAGTCCGACAAAAAATCCACACGCGAGAAGCCAAATCGGACCAGACAACAGATACACGAATGAGTTCCTCAAGCGTTGTCTCCAAGGTTCGTTACCGAGCTCTCCACTTAACAGGACGAACCCGCATGGCACGGTAATAATGAGGGCCGCCGGATAACGAGTAGCTGCAGCCAACCCGGCAGCGATTCCGGTGATCAGGAACAGCCACCACTCGCGGTGTTTCAACGCTTTTAATGAGAGCCAGATTACAAGCACACATAAAAGATTCGCCAGTGTGTAAGTCCGCATAAAATGCGAATAGATGACCTGTATCGGAAATACTCCATACAAGAGTGCACCGAGAAGGGCCGCTACTCGCTGGTTTGTTAACTCACAGATGATTGCGTACACAAGAAGCAGCGTAAGTAAGTCAAATACGACACTCATTAAGCGGCCGGCAAACAGAATGAACGTAAGCTGGTCGGGCGATAAATGACGAGCGCTTGTTTCCTTTCCATTGCATAAGTCGATAAAGATCCGAGGCACTGCCCAGAGATAATAATTGAACGTGCCTTCAAAGTAGGCATCAGGCGCTTTCAGCTTTCCGTACAGCAGGCGAATCGGGGACATGCCCCGAATGCTAATGAACTCATCGGGATGAAAGCTCAGATAGTGTCCATAACCAGAAGTGTCTGGTGCGGACTCCAGGCGAATGGCAGCGACACTTCGTAATCCCCAGCTTATCCCGGAAAGTCGCAGATATGCGGAAAGACAAACGATTAAAACCAAAGCAAGGAGCATCAGACGCTTACTCGTTCCCGTGCCTAGCATAACGGCTACTATCAACCTAACAGGTTATATTTCACAATTGAGTAGATAGCTGCGAAGCCGTCCTTCCAGCCGATCTTCTTTCCCTGAGCGTAAGTACGGCCGTAGTAGGAGATGCCCACCTCATAAATCCGTGCGCCCGTCCGGGCGACCTTAGCGACAAGTTCAGGTTCGACCCCAAACCGGTCTTCCTCGATTGTGATGCGCTGCAAAAGGTCCCGTCGGAAAACCTTATAACAGGTCTCCATATCGGTGAGATTCAAGTTAGTGAACATGTTCGAGAGCAATGTGAGAAACCGATTACCAACCATGTGCCAGAAGTACACAACGCGATGGGGCCGGCCTCCCATGAACCGGGAACCGAATACGACATCGGCACGATCTTCGACGATTGGTGCAAGGAGGAGCGGGTATTCTTTCGGGTCATACTCCAGGTCTGCGTCCTGAACGACGACCAAATCGCCCGTAGCTGCCTGGAACCCGGCGCGCAAGGCTGCTCCTTTCCCGAAATTACGTTCCTGCAACACGAGTTTATCCACCCATCCGGGCGGTTTCGCTTTCAATAGTTCCTTTGTTCCGTCAGTAGATCCATCATCGACGATGATTATTTCAATCTCTTTGACCGGGGCCGAACGCACTGCTTCCACTACACCTTCAATGGTTGGTCTCTCGTTATAACAGGGGATTACTACAGACAGCTTCATTGTTTGATCACCCTTGCTGGGCGGGGACTGGGGCAAGTGAGTTGGTGCCTGCCTTCCTTGTCAATACCATGATCACCGTCCGTCGATCAGAGCGCTTACTTCGCTCCCATGTATAGCCCTGAATCTCGGGCAGGCGGTTCAGATCCTGATCAAGGTGTTCTGATGAAACGAACAGCGCGTAAACTGGAATCGCCTTGTCGAGCGCGCCTCTTATAAACTGCATCGCTTCCGCTTTGCCGTAGTGCCATACTCGGCTGTAACTATAATAATGTTTGTCATCGATTGGAGCAGACAGGAATGGTTTGGGCAATAACACGTTCAAATATGCGGAATCCGTGTCAGATAAGACAATGCCAGGAGCATAGCGGAACGCAGAAGCGAGTTTCCTCTGTGCTTCATATTGTGGAGATATCCGTTCTCTGTTTGCGTAGTGCAGAGCGTCCCACGCCTGCGAGCGCTGCTTCCGCGGTTTGAACCCTGATTGAGACGGATAGCCAACGCAAGTAAGCAGGAACACGATAAGGATCGCAATCGTAGAAAACGAAAAGTGCAGCTTAAGAATGTTTGAAACAGCCCACTCGGCAGGTAAAATCGCCAGCGGAATCAAAAGTATAAACAGAGGTAAAAAGAATCTGCCGTCCACGAAGGCGTATGTAAGGGTTGCCAAAAAATAGGTAATTCCAGCTACAAACGCACTCACGGTAAACCGGTTGGGGCGGACGAACACCAGGCCAGTCACAGCCAGGACAACAAAGGCTGGCACAATGTAGGTGCCCGTGCCGAAAAGATTCGCCACCCGAAATTCCTCCCAGTTCGCGGTTATCTCTGACTGAAGCATTGCCAGCTGTGCAGGCACATTATGTACGGAGAAAAGCCGATTGTTTTCCGCCCATCCGGGAACCCAGAAATCATAACCGGTCTTTAATGGGTGACCAAATTCCACAGCGTTAAACGCAAAGTACGGAACCGTAGCGATGAGGAATGCCAAAAGAGTAAGACAGCAGTGCAAGAGCCACTTAGGCCGGGAATTAGCGATGGGAAACAGCGCCGCGGCGATTAGTAATGGGGCGAAGAACAACAATTGTGGCCGAATACATAAAGACAGGCCAAGAACAATAGCAGCGGCGTACAATGGCCAGCGTCGCATGTAACGAAGCCCAATGTAAACCAGTGCGAAAGTAAGTGTTGCCGCAGCCGCGCCGCTGAGATCGCTGAGTGACGACCGGCTAAAGCTAACGAACGCGGGCTGTGTTGCGAGTAACAACGTTCCCAATCCCCCGGCAAGCGGTCTCCCGATGCCGAAATAAAAGCCGAACCCGCCTACCAGCAAAAACAGCCCAATTGTTTGATTGGTTCGGAATGGAGCTAGTATTCCTTGATGTGGAAGACAACTCAGCCATGGAATCATCAGAAGCGGGTACCCTGGCGGGTAGCGGGAGGGAAGTTTATCGTACCCAATCTGGATGCTGGGCGTGCCCTCCTTCAAGATAGAGTTCGCCTGTGCGAAATATTCTACCGCGTCCGGGTACGGACCGAGGTCGAGTAGGTCGGTCTGCCGCAATTGTAGTCGAAGGACAGCGCCGTAATAGAACGCAAGCGATAGGACGAAGCAGAGCACACCCGTTGCCATTTCTCGTGCAAAGCGATGCTGAGTCGGCGGAAGTCGCGATAGATTGGCCTCCCTGGGCGGGCCTTCTAATTCGTCCTCGCTGTCACCATCGTGAAGCATGTCGCTCGATTGTCCGTATCCAGTCACATTGCGCGTTTTTACCACAGCCTCTGTTGACCGGAATCGTCGTCACGTCAATGCGGATATACCCGCGCGGGTCAGTTGCGTGCGATTTGGCGCCGTTGCCGATCCCGAGTTAATGGAGTGTGCAGATGGATCTGATCGGCAGGGGTTTGTAAGTGGATCCGACGAATTAGCACATAGGCTTTCCAAGTTGCTCGCGGATGCTATCAAATTGAAACCCACCGCGAAAGAACTTCCAATGTTTTTAGCTGAGCCGATCCACACTACCGCAATTTGCCTCATCGAAGCTTTTTTCTCGACACTGCAGACTACTTTGCAATTATAGGGACGCTCTTTAGCTTATGAAAATACGGTCCGTTTCTGCCATCGCTGCTGGTATTCTCGCTGTTATCATCGGCGTGGCTGGCGTTGTCATTACTGTTCCGCGGGTCGCTCGAGCTACGCAGGCAGATGATACTACGATAAGGATCACCGGTTACACGCCAGGGGCTACGCCGTTCATAAGTAATCTCCATCTTATAGCCAGCGACACGAGCGTCATAAGAAGTATCCAGTTCAAGGTGGTGCCGAAACCCAACTCAATCGCCCGGCCTTTGTCAGCCACGTACGCCAACTTTTACCTGGTGGACCGCGGCTTCGAGAATCAACAGACAGGAGAGATCACTTTACCGGTTTATGGGCTTTACGACGGATACTCTAACCTGGTCCGGTTGACTTACCGGTTCGTGGATGGCTCGTCCAGGGGAGTCAACATGACGATCTCAACTGCTACTTTTAATGAAACATGTGGATACAAGGAACTCGCGCGCTTGCAACCCAGAAGCAGCGCCCCTTTAAGCTATGACTATTTTCTGATTAAGAGTTCGTGCAGCGATTTTTCGCCAGCTGTCATCGATTCGGATGGTGCACTGCGCTGGGTGGGAACGGCCGGTATATCAAGCGTTAACAGCGCGTTCTTTAATAATGCCTTTTATATTGCAGGCACTGCTCCCCGATTATTCCGCCTCGACCTGGATGGCGCTGTTACTCAGGTTGCCGATTTTAGTAACGTCGCTCGTTACTCCCATCACAACATTGACGTTGGCAAGGTGGGACTCATTCTGGACATCAACACCGACTCCTACTTCGAATCGGTAAACATTGAAGTGGATCCATATTCGGGCAGGATCGTGAAGACGTGGAACCTTGCCGAGATCATCAGCGCAGCAATGCGCGCCGGAGGAGACGATCCCAGCCAGTTTGTTTATCCGGCGCCGACAGATTGGTTCCATAACAACTCTGTGGCCTACAATCGCGCCGATGACTCCATCATCGTTTCCAGTCGTGAAAATTTTGTTATCTGCCTGGATTATGAGACCGGAGCAATCAAATGGATCCTGGGAGATCCCACCAAAAAATGGTATCAATTCCCGTCTTTAAGGCGCTTTGCTCTTACGCTCGCTCCCGGGAGCCATCCACCAATTGGGCAACACGCGATTTCCATCACGTTTGATCAGAACATCCTCCTGTTTGATAACGGTCAGTGTAGCGTCTTCCAGAACCCACAAGGACAGCAACGCAATTACTCCAGCCCTCGTAAGTACAAGTTGGATCTCAATGCCAGGACTGCCACCGAAGTGTGGAATTCCGAGTTCGGGCAAAGTCTCTGGTGCCCATATTGCGGAAGCGTCTATGAGGATGGACCTTTCAACTACCTCATCGATTACACGTTCGCTGACGGTGTTGTGGGGGGAAACAGTTTGTTGCAGTTGGTAGGCTTGAATAGCCCGGAGAACACCGTCTTTCGTTATCAGTATCCCAGCTTGCCGGGCTGTCACGTTGGTTTCAATTCTATCCCGATTCATTTGGAAAATACCATGTTTCCAACTGTAGGACCGGAAGCGCTGAATCTTTCGACGCGTGGAACAGTTTCTTCGGGCGACAACGTTCTGATCAATGGCTTCATCATCTCCGGGGATGGTGCTAAGACGGTAATATTGCGTGCACTCGGGCCTTCCCTCGAGAGGTTTGGTGTTTCCGGGGCGTTAGCGGATCCATCTCTCAGTTTGTACGACTCCTCGGGGCATCTCATCGGTTCTAACGATAATTGGCAAACGGATCCGGGCTCCGCGTACATCGAGCAAAACGGGTTTGCGCCGGACGACCCTGCCGAGTCGGCCACTCTGCGCACGTTAATGCCGGGCGTCTATACTGCAGTCGTGCGGGGAAGGAACGGTTCGCAAGGTGTTAGCCTGGCGGAGATCTATCGGCTTAACGATCCGGGGCATACCTCTAAACTGGCCAATGTGAGCGGTCGCGGTTTCGTAGGCACCGGAGACAACGTGCTTATTAGTGGGTTAATCATAGGAGACGTGGGAAGCGGGACGGTGATCGTGCGCGCGCTTGGCCCATCGCTCGCTTCTTTTGGGGTTAACCAGCCGCTCGCCGATCCAACTCTTACGATCTATGACTCCAACGGAGTCGCGATCGCGACCAATGACAACTGGCGGAGTGACAATAACTCCGTGTATGTCCAACGAAATGGCCTTGCACCGCCAAATCCACTTGAGTCGGCAATCGTTTTGCGTTTGCCGGCAGGGGCGTACACCGCTGTCGTGAGCGGAGTAGATGGCGGCACAGGGAACGCTTTGCTTGAAGTTTATCACATCGATTGATTCAAAGCGAGCGCACTAAATCGTTGCGCGTTGTTGATGAAGCTCCCGCTCCGGGAATCGTCCAGCGGTGAAGTTGTTCACCATTGCCCGCGGATGAACCTCGTCTCGCAGGGTTTGATCATCGAGAGTACGGCGATGGACTGACTATCTCGTGCATCACTCGTCATCTCGCTGCACTCGAAATTTGAAGAGAGGAGTTTTTTTGCTGGACACTTCACCGTGTTTTGACATCATGCGCGTCTTGAAACGAATCGCAAAATAATGTCATGAAAATCCGATCTCGACCCATCGTCGTTACATTTGGACTGTTCGCCATGGGGGCGATTGTCGCCGGTGCATTGGTGCTCTTGCCTCCTGTGGCGCTTGCGAATCAAGCAGACGACACGACGATAACGATCGACGGGTACACTGCAGGTGTTACGCCGTTCATCAGCAACGTTCATCTCACGGCTAGCAATACGGCTGTGCTTAAGAGCATTCAGTTCACTATTCACCCCAAGCCAGGTTCAGTGACGCGTCCGCTTTCAGGGACCTACGCAAATTTCTATCTTGTTGACCGCGGCTTTGAAAACCCGCAAACCGGGGAGATTAACTTACCAGTCTACGGACTATACGATGGCACGACCAATCCCGTTACTTTGACCTATCGTTTCGATGATGGTTCTTCTAAAGAGGCTAACACCATGATCACGGCGCCTCCCTATGACGATCTCTGCGGGTACAAAAGTCCAACTGTTTTGCAACCCAGGACGAACAGCACTGAGTTAAGTTACGACTATATTTTCATTTCCACCGGGGGATGCGGCAATAATGCTCCTGTCATCATCGATACCGATGGCGAGTTGCGCTGGGTCAACCCGACCAGCACGCTGAATGCCATCTTGGCCACTTCCCTTTTTATTAACAACGCAGTGTACGTGACTCATGGGTCAGCCTTGCACCGCGTTGACCTTGATGGAGCCGACACCGTGATTGCTGATTTTGCCAACCGCGGAGTCACTAACTTCCATCATAATATCGATCCGGGAAAGACTGGCATGCTCATCGACGCAGATACTACCAGCTATTATGAATCGGTAATCATGGAGGTAGACTTCTCGGGCGCGGTGCTGAAGACATGGAACATGGCCAGCATCATTAGTGCAGCGATGATTGCCGGGGGAGACGACCCCACCCAATTCGTATATTCGACCCCTACCGACTGGTTTCATAACAACGCAGTCGCTTACAATCGCGCGGATGACTCTTTGATTGTTTCCAGCCGCGAAAATTTCGTCATCTGCATCGATTACACACGCAACTCGATCAAATGGATTTACGGAGATCCTACCAAAAAGTGGTACCAATTCCCGTCGTTGAGACAATTTGCGTTAACGGCTGCACCGGGCAGCTTGCCGCCGATTGGGCAACACGCTGTTTCTGTAACGTATGATCAGCATCTGATGTATTTCGATAACGGATTTGCCAGTGGGTTTCAACACCCTGTCGGCCAGACGCGCACGTATTCGAGTCCCCGAAAGCAGCAGATAAATCCAAGCACGGGAGTGGCCACCGAAGTCTGGAACTACGAACAAAACCAATCGGTATATAGTCCGATTTGCAGTAGCATTTACGAAGATGCTCCGCTGAATTACCTGATCGACTACGCCTTTGCCGACAACAATTTCCAAACGGGACAAGGCCATGCGAAAATTCTGGGCTTGGACGCAGAGGGCAATCGTATCTTCCACTATCAATACGATACGATGTTTTGTAACACGGCTTATAACTCGCGAATCATTCACCTGGAGAGCACGAAGTTTCCAGCGGTAGGGCCTCGAGTGATGAACCTTTCAACACGCGGATCGGTCGGCACTGGCGACAATGTTTTGATTAACGGTTTTATCGTCGGAGGGACCGACCCTCAGACCGTAGTACTGCGCGCGCTGGGCCCCTCACTCAGCGGGTTTGGGGTTCCCGGGCCGCTCGCGGACCCCGTGCTCAGCGTCTACAATTCCTCTGGCACTCTCATCGCAACCAATGACAATTGGCGCAGCGATCCTGGTTCCGTATTTATGGAGCAAAACGGCTACGCCCCTTCTGATCCGGCTGAAGCAGCGACTCTACAACAGAACCTGGCTCCTGGTGCTTACACCATGGTCGTGACCGGCAAGAACTCCACACAGGGAATTAGCCTCGCTGAGGCTTACGAAATCCATGGACCGGGGCTTAACTCTAGGCTTGGGAACGTCAGCGGTCGCGGCTTCGTTGGCACAGGCGACAACGTGCTTATTAGTGGATTCATTGTTGGAGACGTGGGGAGCGGGACAGTGGTGGTGCGCGCGCTCGGTCCATCGCTGGGTTCCTTTGGCGTAAGCCAGCCGCTCAGTGACACGACGCTGACAATTGTTGATTCTCATGGATCTGTTATCGCGACTAACGATAATTGGCAGGATGGCAATAACGCCAGCGACATCCAGAGAAACGGACTCGCGCCGCCAAACGCGCTCGAATCGGCCGTTGTGCTTCACCTCCCGGCTGGGGCATATACCGCGATTGTGAGCGGAGCCAATGGCGCTACAGGAAATGCCCTGGCCGAGGTTTACCATCTCTATTAGTTGTCTGGGTGCGATGAAAGAGAAGTAGCCGTCCGACGCAGCGGAGGTGACACAACTCGAAAGTACAAGTTTGTACAGAGTTGCGTCAGGACACTGCGTCCAGACTCGAGAATTTGTGCTTGACCCGCTGCGAGCCGAACTGATAAAACGTGCTGGATCACGTCCAGCGACGCTCCGAGGCACGTCGGCCATACCGAATCAATCGGCGAGGTCGAACTATGCGATAGCGTCGCCTCGGGGGATCCTTAACTCAACTGAACCGGAGCAGCACTAACAAGAGAACTCCTAAGAAAAGCGCAGTATGAAAAGATGCTCAATCGTCAGCGTCGGGGTCCTTATGATTCTCACGAATCTTGTCGGCGCCAGTCAGGCGGATGACACGACAGTAACTATCGGCGGGCATACGGCAGGTGCTACCCCCTTTATCAGTAACTTGAGTCTGGAAGTCAGTAATACCACAGCTTTAAAGAGCATTCAGTTTACGATCGATCCCAAGCCGGGTTCGGCGACCCGTCCACTGTCAGGCACTTATATGAACGATTACCTGCTGCGCCGGGGGTTCGAACAACCGCCGCCAGCAACGACCGTCACCGTGCCAGTCTACGGGTTGTACGCAGGTTATACGAATATCGTCAGGCTGACCTATCGGTTTGTGGACGGCTCGTCAAAGCAGACTGTTACGTCCATCAGCACTTCAACCTTTGACGATGCGTGTGGATATGGAAATCCGACCATTCTGCAAGCACGTACAGATACCAGAAAGTTGAGCTACGACTATCTGATGATTAAAGGGTGTTGTAGCACTTTCCAACCTGCGATCATTGATACCGACGGTGCGCTGCGGTGGGTAGGCACGGCTCATATCTCCTGCGGGAGTTTCATCTTCTTCGATAACGCAGTTTATCTAGGTCATGGCCCCCATTTAACACGAATTGAGCTTGATGGCGCTGTCACCCAGATCGGCAGCTACAGCAGTCTTGGAGTTGTGAATTTCCATCATAACATCGATCGTGGTAAAGTTGGCCTGATTCTCGACGCGACTACCACGACGTCCCTGGGATCGACACTTATCGAGGTGGGCGGTGCAGGCAATGTCTTGAAGAGATGGGACATGGGCGCGATCATCAGCGCAGCTATGAGAGCCGGAGGAGACGATCCCAGCCGGTTTGTTTATCCTCCGCCAAATGATTGGTTTCATATCAACGGCTGCACGTATAACCGGGCTGACGACTCCTTGATTGTTTCGAGCCGCGAGAGTTTTCTCATCTCCCTGGATTACAACACAGGCGCCATCAAGTGGATCCTTGGCGATACGACGAAGAAGTGGTACGAATTCCCATCGCTCAGGAGATTTGCACTCAACGTGCCACCGGGCAGCGTCCCGCCGATCGGGCAACATGCCCCCTCGATTACTTACGATCAGAATCTGCTAATGCTGGACAACGGGCAAAACAGCTGGTTTAACTTCCCAAAGGGGGAGCAGCGTGGCTATGCCAGTGGGCGGAAGTACGAAATTGATTTCAGCGCAAAAACCGCAACCGAAGTCTGGAATTTTGAGGCGGGTCGAAGCATTTTTTGTCCCTATTGCTCAAGCATTTATGAGGATGCGCCCAACAACTACGTAATTGATTATGCAGTCGTTAATCTTGGACGGCCCAATGTTCCGGTGTTCGCCCAATTGTTAGGCCTCGATGCCGCCGGTGAGACGGTTTTTTCCTATCAATACCCTGCTGTTGACTGCGGAAAAATCTACCGCGCCGTTCCCGTTCACCTTGAAAATACCAAGTTTCCGACGGTTGGGCCAAAGGCGCTTAACCTCTCTACCAGGGGGTTTGTGTCGACTGGTGACAATGTTCTCATCGGCGGCTTTACCATCGGGGGGGCGGAGCCTAAGACAGTAGTGCTTCGCGCACTGGGACCGTCGCTCAGCAGCTTTGGAATTTCCGGTGCGCTTAATGATCCGGTTATCCGCGTGTATAACTCTTCTCGCACTCTCATCGCAACAAATGACAACTGGCAGTCCGATCCAAATCATCTCATCGTGGAAGCAAACGGACTCGCGCCAGCCAATATATTGGAAGCGGCCACCGCACAATCCTTGGCACCGGGCGCCTATACCGTAATAGTTACCGGAACGAACTCGGCCCATGGGATCGCATTGGTTGAGCTTTACGATGTCGCATCAAAACCCAACTCGAGGTTGGCAAACATGAGCACTCGCGGTTTCGTCAACACAGGCGACAACGTGCTTATTAGTGGATTCATTGTTGGAGACGTGGAAAGTGCTACGGTCGTGGTGCGCGCGCTCGGTCCATCGCTGGGTTCTTTTGGGGTAAGCCAGCCGCTCAGCGACACGACACTGACAATTTTTGATTCCCATGGATCTGTTATCGCGACTAACGATAATTGGCAGGATGGCAATAACGCCAGCGACATCCAGAGAAACGGACTCGCACCGCCAAACGCGCTCGAATCGGCCGTTGTGCTTCACCTGCCTGCTGGGGCATATACCGCGATTGTGAGCGGAGCCAATGGCGCTACGGGAAATGCCCTGGCCGAGGTTTACGAGCTCCATTAACGCCTTGCGACAATAGAGAAGCCGCCATTCCACAGAGGAACCTGCAGGGATCTCACAGTACGGTTTGTACTATAAGTTGATCGGGATTGCGTTCACACGTGAGAATTTGTTCTTGACGCAGTTTGAGCTGACCTGATACAAGGTAGTTCGATCACGTCTTGCGACCTTCCAAAGCACTTCGGCGAGATCGAACCATGCTGAGGATTGCCGCTTCGCGCGATCCCAAATCAATTGGAGCCGGGATGCAATCCAACGAATATCAGTCCTCTCTTATGTATCGCATTCGTTTGGACGATTCCCCCAGTTCCGCGCGAACTGGGAGGGCAGTTCACGCTTTTAACAGGGCAACTTCCAACGAAAATGAACTAAAACAATGAACAACATAGTCGGATCCATCAGCCGCTCGCCTTCGCGTAGCGGCTTTTTTATCGTAGCAGTCGCGCTCAGTTGGTTAGCGCTTTCACCGCCGGTCACAGCACAGTGTCCAAGCAATTGCACCCCAGGCAACAACACGGCAGTGGGAAATAATGCACTCACCTCTGTCACCTCCGGGCTGAACAACACTGCCGTGGGGGCAAATGCGCTTGGCGACAATGCTGCCGGCGGCTATAACACGGCAGTCGGTTCTGGAGCACTTGCCAACAACACGACCGGTAACTTCAACATGGCTATCGGAACGGAGGCGCTCAATCAAAACAACGCCAGCTTCAACCTAGCCATTGGTTTCCGAGTGGGTTACCAGAACACGACCGGCAGGCACCTCACGGGCATTGGCGCTGCGGCGATGAGGAACAACACGATCGGCGAGTTTAACACAGCGATCGGCGCCGATTCATTGAGGGAAAACACGACCACCTCCTTCAACGTTTCTGTCGGTGACGGGGCACTGACAGCTTTCAATGGCACTAGCGGTGTCGATGGCGCTAACACCGCTCTTGGTAGCATTGCGTTCAATGCCCTGACAAGTGGTCAGGAAAACGTGGCTGTTGGCCGCAGAGCGGGCGAGTTTCTTACCTCGGGCAACAACAACGTTATTATAGGGTGGCGGGCTGGCGATGGACTTAACACGGGCGATCGTAATACCTTTGTCGGGGATCAGGCCGGCAGAAACGAAGGCCCGGATGTGAGTAATGTTGTTTGCCTCGGCACCCTCGGTGATACACAACCGGCCGGGCAGACTACGGACAACAGAACCTATATCGGCAACATTCATGGAGTGTCATTGGGTGGTCCTGCCCCGTATCTAGCCGTAATGGTGGACGCCGACGGCCAGCTCGGCACGGTGATCTCCTCGCGTCGATTCAAAGAGGATATCAAGCCAATGGATCTGGCCAGCGAAGGCATTCTAAAGCTCAAGCCGGTCACATTTCGTTACAAAAACCGAGATAACAAAAATGACATGACACCACAATTCGGTTTAGTCGCGGAAGACGTAGAGCAGGTAAATCGCGACTTAGTCGTTTATGGCAAGGACGGCAAAGTCTTGACCGTACGCTATGATGCGGTGAACGCGATGTTACTCAATGAGTTTCTCAAAGAGCACAAAAAAGTGGAGGAACAACAGGCCAGCATCGCTGACTTGAAATCAACTGTCGCTCTGCAGCAAAAAGAGATGCAGGGTCTCACTGCACAACTCAAAGAGCAGGCAGCTCAAATTCAAAAAGTGAGCGCTCAGCTTGAGGCGAGCAAGCCCGCGCCGAAAGTAGTTTCGAATCGATAAAGCTTCTAATTTGGTGGCGCTCGCCTCGGCGAGCGCCACCATTTTTCTTGTGGCCGCTGTCAGGCGATATCCGCAGCCGCACTTTCTTTTCGCATGCGATGACAGGTGGTCGGATAATTGTTCTGCACAAGCGGATCAGTTACCTCGCCGAAATGAAGGGGCGAGCTCCGCGAGGGCCCAGGCCCTGAGCCGCGCGTGTTGCTAGGCGTCGCGGCGCCCCGCCTTCCATTATAGCCGTATCAGACGGACGAGGACGTAGCGCACGCGCGTTTATGCCGGATAGTCTATAACTACCGGGACCGGCCTAACTCAAAGTCACAATTCCAGATCGAGGAGAGCCGAAGCAACACGCGAAATTTTCTCTTTCGACAGCTCGGGATAGATCGGAAGAGAAAGACACCGTTCGCAAAGCGCTTCGGTGACCGGCAGATCGCCTCTTCGATAATTCAGATGCGCGTAGGCTTTTTGGAGGTGAATCGGCACGGGATAATGAACGGCAGTCTGTATCCCGAGTTCCTGCAACCCAAAGCGTACGCGATCGCGTTCCGGAGTTTCAATCACATAACAATGCCAAACGCACTCTGAATCGGAAAAATGGGTGGGCAGCTTGTATGACGACTCCTTCAGCAACTCCGTGTAGAGTCGCGCGCAATCATTGCGAGCGCGGTTCCAGTCATTGAGGTACTTGAGTTTTATGGCGAGTACCGCCGCCTGGAAGCTATCCATGCGATAGTTGTACCCGAGTTCGTCATGCAGATACCTTTCAGTTTGCGCGTGATCGCGGAGGGAACGCGCACGGCGCGCGATCGATTCATCGTTCGTGATTAATGCGCCGCCTTCCCCGTACGCTCCGAGATTTTTTCCCGGATAAAAACTAAAACACGTACTCTGTCCAAAGTGGCCTACAGGCTTGTCCTTGTATTTTGCCCCGTGCGCCTGCGCGGCATCTTCGATTACAGGTATTCCGTGCCGGTCAGCGATCGCCATGATGCGATCCATTTCTGCAGGCATTCCATAAAGATGCACAGGCACGATGGCCCTGGTACGAGACGTGATGGCCGCCTCAAGCTGATCCGGGTTCATGGTACGGCGAACAGGATCGATATCGACGAATACCGGCGTGGCGCCTGTGTAGGAAATGGCCCAGGCTGTCGCGATAAAAGTCATCGAGACTGTGACTACTTCGTCTCCGGGGCTGAGATCGAGACAGCGTAAAGCCAGATGCAACGCGCTTGTGCCGCTGTTCAGGCTGACGCAATGATCAACGCCGCAATACGCGGCGAATTTCGCCTCGAACTCTGACGTTGCTTTCCCCTGAGCGAAGCTGGTCGACTCACAAACATCCTCTAATGCGCTCAACACTTCACTGCGCAGACCTGAATACTGCGCTCGAAGATCCAAATAGGGTACAGTTTCCATTCAGTTTGATTTAATTCGAAACCTGCGCTGAGCGAAGATTTCTTTTTGTTCAACCAAAGTAAGCGGAGGAACGTAATGGCGCCACGAAAGTGTGTGGAATGAGAACTCCACACTAACGAACGTGCCTACACGCTAAGCTCGTT
Source organism: Chthoniobacterales bacterium (assembly GCA_025935755.1). Classification (GTDB taxonomy): domain Bacteria; phylum Verrucomicrobiota; class Verrucomicrobiia; order Chthoniobacterales; family UBA10450; genus Udaeobacter. Next base: position 21,583 of record JAICUQ010000023.1, read on the forward strand.
GTTCGTGTGATACGGCCATAATGGCGGGCGGAGCTCTGCGACGCAGCACTACACTCGGCTCTGCGTAAAGGCTCGCGGAGCTCGCCCTCCATTTCGCGCCACGTACAGATTCGATTCTGGAGGAACAAAATCATGACAAATCCGATTATTGCGAGGAGCGAAATCGCGTTTGTAATCCGGCGTCGATCAGTGACGATCAGGAATGGCGGCGGAACGCGATTACGTCCTCGGCACGCATCAGGAAGAATTATCAAGGCTCGGCCTGCAACATCGTGTCTGGCGACCGGTTGTTTTGGAATGTTGGCAACGGGCAGGAATTACCGTTGGAAAACGTGTGCTCGACCTCGGAGCTGGTCCGGGGTACGCGGCCATTGATTTGGCTGAGATCGTTGGCCCGACCGGTGAAGTCGTTGCGGTCGAGCGTTCGCACAATTTCGTTCACGCGATGGAAACGATGTGCCGCGCGCGGTCGCTTGCGAACGTCAGGATTCACGAGCTCGATTTGATGACGGGTGAGTTGCCGAAGGGTAGCTACGATTTCGCCTGGTGCCGATGGGTGGTGTCCTTTGTCGATAACCAGTCGCTGCTGATCGAAAAACTTGGTAAGGTTATGCCAAAAGGCAGCGTCGCTATCTTTCACGAATACGGTCATTACGAAACCTGGCGATTCTTTCCACCCCTACCGATGCACGAACGTTTTCGCGAGCACGTGATCGCCACATGGCGTGAGTCCGGTGGCGAACCCGACGGCGCGCTCCAATTACCTCGACTGCTTGGTGAGAATGGTTTTGTGGTGCGCTCTGCAACTCCGCACATCTTTTGCCTGCGCCCGGGCGATTACATGTGGCAATGGCCAGTGACATTCATCGAGACGTATCTCGAGCGGCTGATTGAAACCGGGCAAATCGATCACGAATTTGGGGAGGAAGTACGCACCGCGATTGGAAGTGCAGAAAAAGATCCGAATGCTCGCATGCTCACACCACTCGTGCTGGAAATCACCGCGGAAAAATTGTAACGCGAGCTTTGCTACGACACTCCTGCAAGCCCCAGTCGTTCTGCGTCACTTTGCAGCGCGGCAATGACTTGTGCGATAACCTCGTCGAGTGGCAGGCCAAGTTCTTCCGCGCCGCGGACGATGTCCTCACGGTTCACGGCCCGGGCGAATGCTTTATCTTTCATTTTCTTTTTCACCGAGCGCACGTCCACATCGCGAATGCTTTTTGTCGGACGAACAAGCGCGACAGCCACGACGAAGCCGCTCAACTCGTCCACTGCGTACAGCGTTTTCTCAAGGATCGTTTCGCGCGATACGCCTGAGTAATCGGCGTGAGAAAGAATCGCGCGACACACTTCTTCGGTCCAACCGTTTTCGCGCAGCCATGCAACTCCTGCAAACGGGTGGCCTGCGCTGGCGCTGCGTTCCAAATTCGGATGCCGCTCGTAATCCATGTCATGCAACAGACCAACGGCTTCCCACAAATCGGGATCTTCGCCGCGCAATTGCGCGAAATGCTTCATTGAATCGGCGACTGCATGGCAATGTTTCCGCAGACTTTCGGATTGGACCCAGTCGTGCAAAATATTTTGCGCGCGAAAGGCGAGCGTTTCACTCATATCGGTTCAATGAATTGAAACGTTATCGCCTGCTTTAATTTTTGTGGCAAGTCGGACCACATCCCAGTTCGCCAGGCGAATGCAGCCGTGGCTCACAGCATGTCCGATCGAACCCGGATCGTCGGTACCGTGAATGCCAATGCCTTTTTTGTTAAGCGCAATCCACATCACGCCTACTGGATTCCGCGGCCCCGGTGGGAGCATGTAGAAATTGCCGCTGCGTTGGCCGTGCTCGAGCATCTCCTTGTCGTAACGAAACCTCGGCAACTTGGCGATGCCGCGAACCTTCCACTCACCAACCGGGGATGCAGTTTGGGCAGAGCCGATCGTGACCGGATATGCGGCTATCAGCTTCTGGTTTTCGAAGACGCCCAGCATGTTTGTTTTCGTGTCGATCTTAACTGCAACATTTCTTCGTTCTCCACTCTCGCCAGGCGTTGGAGTCTGCGTGTCGTCGGTTTGCTCTTCGACTTCGTTTGCTGCCTGCGAGGCAGTCTCACTGCCGGGCTTTATGTCTTTCACTGAAGCGAGCTCGAATGGTTCCACATTGGGCACCTTCACTTGATCGCCCGCTTTGATTCCTTTCAACTTGCCCGGGTTAAGATGTTCAAGGAAATGAACGTCACTGTGGAATTTCTCGGCGATCGCGTCGGCGATGTTGCGGTATGGCAGAAACTTCAGTTTCGCTTTGCCGGCCACATCACTTGGCAACTGTCCAACACTTTGGAGATCTGCTTCGGTGATCGTGTATGGAACGAACACCGGTCCTGCAACGCTAAGGTCAAGTCCCGAAATATCAGGTGCGCTATTTGCCTGTAGCGCGGGTTTCGGCGGAGCGTCCTGCGGTTGTTCACCTCGCGACTCGCGATAAAGCGCAAGCGCCTTCCAGGTGAACTCATTGTAGTGCCCGTCGATTTTGCCCGGGCTAAAGTTTGCGCGATCAAGAAAAACCTGGAGCCGAGTAGCTTCCTCGATCTGAGCGTTATTCGGGTGATGCGTCTTCGGTGCCCGTCTTTTCTTCGCCGTCGCCGAAAAGACTACGCTGAAAATGATCAAACCGACGACGGCGAAACGAGTTACATCATTCACTCATATGCATCGTGTGACTCGCTACTTATGGCTGTGTTCCGCGATCGTATCTTGCGAGCGATTTGATTGAACTCCTGCGGGGTCGGTAACGGGAAAGACGCTGAGAGTGTTGACCCACTCCTGACATTACAAGCGTCAAAGTTATGTTATATTCCGCCGATGCAAAAACCAGAAGTTACCGCATATCTGAAGACCTATTGTGGCTGGAGCGCCGGCGTTCGCGCTGTTCTGGCCAAATACAATTTGCCCTACACGGAGAAAGACATCATTCAAAACCCGGCGTTCCGCTGGGAAATGGAGAGTAAAAGTGGACAGCCGCTGTCGCCGTGTGTCGAGATCAACGGCCAGATGCTGGCCGATGTCAGCGGCGAAGAAGTGGAACGTTATCTCGTCGAAAACAAACTCGTCGAAGCGAGCGATGCCGCGACAGAGGTCCCAACCAATGCGCCTTGTCCGAACGAACTGCACGAGGGCGTCGTAAAGCTCAATCTGTGACAGGTTGAAACGTTGAAGAGTTGAAGCGTTACAGCGATCTTCGGTCTGAACGCTTAATCTTTTAACGCTTCAACGAAATGAAACTTTTCGCTCGCCTGCGCCGCCCGAAGAAAGCGTGGGGAAACGTTCTTTTCCGTTACGGTTGGAAGATCACGTTACTTGCCTTGCTGGCAGGTGCCGTGATCGCCGTCTTTCTTTTTTACGGTACTTGGGCGCAGACCTTCGACATGAAAAATGTCGGGGAAATGCCGGAACGGAGCACGGTTTACGATGTCGACGGCAAGATTTACAGTCGTCTTGCAGGCGCCAATCGGCTCAAGGTCTCCCTGAGCGAAGTCTCCCCGTACTTCATCACGGCCTTGCTCGCCCGGGAGGACACTCGATTTTACGATCATAAGGGCATCGATTGGCGTGGAGTTATGCGCGCGCTGGTCCGGGACGTTTTCAGCATGTCGGCCAAAGAAGGCGCGAGCAGTCTCACCCAGCAGCTTGCGCGCAACAGCCTTCCTCTTGGTGGCCGCACCTTCAGCCGGAAATTCTTGGAAGCGATGGTGGCGCTCCGAATCGAGCGCGAGTTCACGAAACAACAGATCCTCGAATTATATGTTAACCGGATTTATTTCGGAACCGGCTGTTACGGAATCGAGACCGCTTCACAAGCTTACTTTGGCAAGAACGCGTCGAAACTGAACCTCTCGGAAGCTGCGCTGCTTGCCGGACTTATTCGCAGTCCAAACCGATTCTCGCCGTTAAAAAATCCGGAGGGCGCCGCGGTCCAGCGTGATGCGGTACTGGACCGGATGGTGGAGTTAAAGAAAATAACCCGTGCGCAGGCCGAGCAGGCAAAAAGAGTCAAAGTCGTCACGCACCCGAAGCGAATGCCGCAGATCCAGGAGAATTACGCGATGGACGCTGTGCAACGCGCGCTGAGCCTGATCCTCACCCAGGACCAGATGGATGACGGCGGCCTTTCGATTTACACAACGCTCGACCCCTCAATGCAAAACTCCGCGCAGGATGCTCTCGAAAGTCAGCTGAGCAAAATTGAGCGCCAACCCAATTTCAAGCATCCGATCAAGGCTCAATATAAACCGCCGGAGAATGGAGAAGGGGACGCTGCGATGCCGTACCTCGAAGGCGCGGTTGTTGTAATCGATAACGCAAGCGGCGGGATCCGGGCGTTGGTGGGCGGCCGCGATTACGCGCAGAGCAAATTCAATCGGGCGCTTGCTCCGGCAAATCGGCAGGTCGGTTCAGCCTTTAAGCCGTTTGTTTATGCGGTTGCATTTAGCCACGGCTTATTACCGGGGGCTGCGATCAGCGATGGCCCGATTCAGCCCGGTGAAATTGATGGCGCGGGAAACTGGTCACCGGCAAATTCGGACGGCACGTACGGTGGTACCATGCCTTGCTCCTACGGTCTTGTTCATTCGCGTAACACCATGAGCGTGCGTGTTGGACAATTTGCCGGACTCGATGCGGTGCAAAAAGTCGCGACCGATCTCGGCATCGCGGAAAAAATTCCACATGGACCGGCCAGTTACATCGGTTCGTTCGAGAGCGACCTGAAAGATTTAACCTCCGCGTACACTGTTTTTCCGAACGCTGGACTGCGCAAACAGGCGTACATCATCGAGCGGATCGACGACCAGCAACACAAACCAATTTATCTCGCAGCGCATATCACCTCGCAGGCAATTGATCCTGGTGCCGCGTGGATGACGTCGGAAGTCATGGAGGATGTACTGACCAAAGGTACCGCTGCGAGCGCGCGCTCGTTAGGCTTCAAGTTGCCGGCGGCGGGCAAGACCGGCACCACCAACGATTACAAAGATGCCTGGTTCATGGGGTACACCAGCACATTGACCTGCGGTGTGTGGGTTGGGTTCGATCAGCCGGCCACGATTGTCTCGCGTGGTTACGGCGCTGCTCTGGCGTTACCGGTGTGGACCCAGGTCATGAACAAAGCATCGCGCCATTACCCGGCGGAACCGTTTCAACCCAAAGTCCCAATCCAAAGAGCAGCGGTCTGCTCGATTTCAAATCAACTTGCCACGACGGGTTGCAGCGCGGCCGGGACCGCTTACCAGATCAATTTGCCCGTCAACAAGATACCCAACGTCGCGTGCCAGGTGCACGGCGGTTCGCAGTGGCCATTTGCACAACAGCAACCGAATGGCGCTCCAAAAGCGCGTGCGTTCCCGGGTCGTCTTTTCAATTCGTTCAGGAAATTCTTTGGCGGCCGCTGAGCCTGCGTACTCCCAAGTCTGCAGAAATAAAGTTGATCTGGAGCTGCTGCGCTAGAGCCGACAGCCGTCAATCGCCTAACGAGCCGCCTCGTTGACAGCCGTTTACGCAACTGCCTGACAACAACGTTGGTTAGTGGGCAGCCTGCCCCTGAGGTGGAGGTTCAGGTTGCGGTGGAGTGGGGTTTTCTTTTCTTTGTGCCATTCGGACTGATTAACCGACCGAAACAGCAGAGTCGAGAGAATTTTTAAACGAGGCAAATGTTAACGAGCGGGTGAAGGAAATCGAAGTCTTTCCGATCAAATACAAAGTGGACAACCTAATCGTGGTCGAAGGCGAATTGTAGCGGTTGCATTTTCTTGAAGAACCCTCGGGAATTCGATGCAGCCGAAATTCTTAAAAAGCCCGGGGTGCCACGAACGCAGGCACGTCCCCATTTTGCCAGAAACACGCAACCTGCCAGACGTTTGCCGATAGAGTTGTATTCTGATTCGTCATGTGATAACCGCCAAAGGCCTGCGTCAACATGACTGTTTTGAGGAATTACGTTCTGGGCTTGCTACTAGCTCACGCGGTCTGGTTGTTTTTTTTCACAACCGGGCGGTTGTTATGGCAAAGTCGGCCCGAGAATTCGAAGCGTGCTGGACTCGATGACCTTGTTATCACTTCTGTTGCAGGAATGGCGCTCGCCGGCTTCGGATTGTTATTTCTCGGATTTGCACATCTGCTGAATCGATTCGGGTTCGCGGGCCTTTTGGTGTTGGAAGCCGTGTTGTTCTGGCTGCTGAAGCGCGACAATTGGCTGTCATTAACATTTTGGAGGCAGATCGTTCACGATTTCGTCAGGAGTTGGACGTTTTCAGCCCTCTTCATTTACGTTTTGTTTCTGGCGCTGGCGATACCGGCAATTTTGCCACCCATCCGCGGCGACCCATTAAGCTACCACTTGGCGTATGCGGCTGACTGGGCGAATGCGGGGCGCATCTATGTCGATCCGTTTCTTCGTTTCCCGTACTACGCGAATAATTTTTTGTTGTTTGATGCGGCGTTGTTGATCCTGAAGCTGGGTGACTATTGCCAATTTTTGACGTGGCTCTGCGGCTTACTTACGTGTTTAGGGGTTTTGGCATTTTTCGCTCCTTCGGGATTGTCGGCAAATGATCCAGAGCAACGGCGATCATTTCCTTTCCTGTATCTATTCTTCATTCCTCTCAGCCTGGTCCTCTCTCCGGTGTTTCTTCAATACTTGAACACCGGGTACGTGGATGTGCCTATAGGGCTCTTTGTCCTTGTATCGGTGCTTTGTGTTTACAAAACATTGTCGCACCGGTTCTTCGCCCGGGAACTCTTGGTCATCGCCGCTTTTTGTATCGGGATGAAGCTTACGCTTATCGGGCATTTGCCATTTTTCGTTGGTTCACTAATCGTCGCTTCGATTAGCCGGTTGCCGCGACGAAAGACAGTGCTCCTCGTCATAACTCTCGTCGTGCTAAGTCTACCCTGGTACATCCGGAACTGGTGGGAAGCTCACGATCCTACTCCGCCGACGTTCAATCTACTTTTCGACCATCCGGACCCTATTTTCAGCGAAGGCGATGCTGCTTGGATCTATTTGACTGGCAAAGAGAGTGACTTGAAAAATCCGCTTCGTTTGTTGCTTTTGCCCTTTCAATACTTCTTCGCTCCGGGCCAGGCGCCTTTCGGCCGGGAGGGTATAAGTGCAAGTTTTCTTTTGTTATATGCGCCGGCCATATTTTTGGTGGTCTTGTTAGGGTATCGGAAACGTTGGCAGGTGCCGCCGGGTTTTGTCTATTTGTCAGTTGCAGTCACATACCTTGCGATACCTTGGTTTTACAACGCTGATGGAAGACATGCACTGCATTGGTA
>JAICUQ010000202.1 GCA_025935755.1 Chthoniobacterales bacterium
CTTCTTCTCTTCAACAACGGCAGTGCTCATGATAAGTCCTCTCTTTTTTGCTTAACTCAAAACGTACGCCTGAACCGAAGATGGACAACGACAAAAGTCGCGCATGCTCGTAGAGAGAACTTCGCTGTCCCGCGGCTGCAGGATCAGCATGACACTGTGCCGGGATTACGGGGCTATGCCGATACCGGTCGCGCTTCAGTTTTCCGTCGCGAACCGATGGCTGCGCGGACAAAATTGTTTCCGAGCTCCCACATTGGTCCTGGAAATTTGCGGCATTCAGTGAGCACGTCGTCCAGAGCATTCACGAACATGTCGATTTCCTTTTCGCCGATGATGAGCGGCGGCAGAATCTTCAGCACATCCATGCCATGACCGGCTACCTGCGTCAGGACACGGTGCTTGCTCAACATTTGAGTCACGATCATCTGCGCGAAGAGCACCTTGTCGATTTTGTGCAAAAGCTTCCAGGCCATCTTGAGCTTGAACTCGGCAGGCTCGTGAAACTCGATGCCTACCATCAGGCCTTTGCCGCGCACTTCTTTTATGAAGGAATGTTTCGCCTTCAACGCTTCCACTTTTTCCATCAGCAACGTGCCCATCCTGGCTGAACGCTCGACCAGATTTTCCTGGTCGATGACTTCCAGCGCTGCGAGCCCGCAGGCCATCGCAAGATTGTTGCGGCCAAACGTTGTGGAGTGCACCACGCAGCGGTCCATGCGGCTGAATGTTTTCTGGTAAATGTCGCGACGGGTAATGATTGCGCCGCACGGCACATAACCGCCGCTCAACGTTTTCGCGAGGGTGATGATGTCCGGCTCTAAGTTCCAATGCTGGAAGCCGAACATTCTGCCCGTTCGCCCGAGGCCGGTCTGGACTTCATCCGAGATCAGAAGCGTTCCGTATTTGCGGCAGAGTTCCTGGGCACGGACAAAGAAATCGGACTTCGAGGTCTGGCAGCCCTTGCCCTGGACGGTTTCGATGACAAACGCCGCGACGTCGCGTGCGCGCAACTGCCGATCCAACTCGTCGATGTCATCGAGCGGCACTCGTGTGTCGAAACCCTCCATGAGCGGACCGAATCCCTCGGTGAAACTTTCGCAGCCCATCAGCGACAACGAACCTATCGTTAGGCCATGAAAGGCGCTCGCCAGGGAGACCACGCGTTTCCGGCCCGTCGCAGCCCGAGCGAACTTGAGCGCCCCTTCCATCGCTTCAGTGCCCGAGTTACAAAAGAAAACAGCATCCAGGTGCGGGGGGGTCCGTTTAACCAGGGCTTCAGCCAACAGGCCGCTCAGAAGGGAACAATCCATCTGCACCATGTTTGGAAGATCCAGATCGAGTACGTCGCGGATCGCTTGCTTCACCAACGGGTGATTGCGTCCGATGTTGAAAACGCTGTAGCCGCTCAAGAAATCGAGATACGGCTGGTTATCCATGTCGTAGAGATATGCGCCTTCGGCGCGCGCATACACCTTGTCGAAACCGATGACGCGCTGCGCTGCCACGAGCGTGCGATTTATGTGCCGCTCGTGCAGTTCATAATTTTCGCCAAGACGCGAGGCGATAATCTCTTTCAAATCGAAGGCCATGAGAGCCAAAACTTCAGCGATCCGCGTTCGAAACGCAAATGCCGCAGCCGCTTCAGCCTGCGAACCGCGGCGTTGCTGCCGATTCGCGCCGATAAAAAAAAGCTGCAGGATTCAGAGCGAATCCTGCAGCTCAATTTTTGCGAAATTTAGTTTCGCTTAATCTTCCACGATCACACGTTCAACGGTGCGATGTTCGGTCGGTCCGGTGTAATAAACACGAACCTTTTGGCCTGCTCGCAACGGAGCAGTCACAGCCTTACCTGCCGCATTAACAACGTTGGCAGCGGTGCCGAGCGCAAAACTCACCGGTCCTTGCTCGCCCCGGACGACAATCGTCTTACCGGGTTCATAGGTGGTTACCGTCCCGGCCTCGTAAGTTGTGCTGGTCGTCGTTTCTGTTTTCGTTGTGGGTCTGTCCGTCGTCGTTGTCTCTTCGGTCGTGGTGGTGCTGGTTTGTGCAAATGCCAAAGGCGCAACCAGTCCGCAGACCAAAGCAATGATTGTTCTTTTCATTCTTATGCCTCCTTAATTAGGTTTACCTCCACAGTTCGTGACTCAAAGCTCAAGCGGACGCGTGTTCAGCGTAACCTCCTCCTGCAGTTGGTTTAAAACATTCGTCGCGTTCAGCGATTTGAGTGATCGGCGCGAATTCGGTAACGTGAAAGGCCAATGACGAGCAAAACAACGAATGCCGATCCAGCCGTTACACCTGAATTGGTAAAACAACACGGCCTTACGCCGGAAGAATTCGAGCACATTAAAAAGATCCTTCGGCGCGAACCGAACTTTACCGAGCTCGGCATTTTTTCGGTGATGTGGAGCGAACATTGCTCGTACAAGAACTCAAGAAAAGAACTGAGGAAGTTTCCGACAACCGGCGCGAACATTCTGGTCAAAGCTGGCGAAGAAAACGCAGGCGTGGTCGACATCGGCGATGGCTGGGCTGTCGCTTTCAAGATAGAAAGTCATAATCACCCCAGCGCAATCGAGCCGTTTCAAGGCGCAGCGACGGGGGTTGGCGGAATCATCCGGGATATTTTTACGATGGGCGCTCGTCCGGAGTTTTGCCTGAATTCATTGCGCTTTGGGCCCATCGTAACGCCTGCCTCCGATTCGGGGACGGACGAGGCACGCAAGCGAGACGCATGCGCTGGCATTGCCGCTAACAAGCGCCTCTTTACTGGTGTCGTGTCCGGGATCGCGCATTATGGCAATTGCATCGGCATCCCCACCATTGGTGGCGAGATTTATTTCGATGAGAGTTTCGAGGGTAATCCGCTGGTAAACGTGTTTTGCCTCGGCGTGTTGCGACATGATCAACTCGCGCGAGGCAGTGCCGAAGGCGCAGGTAATCCTGTTTTCTACGTGGGCGCTGAAACGGGTCGCGATGGTCTGGCCGGCGCAGCATTTGCCTCTCGCGAATTAACCGAGCAGTCACGAGAGGATCGCCCGGCGGTGCAGGTGGGCGATCCTTTCAAGGAAAAGTTGTTGCTCGAAGCTTGTCTCGAATTGATCGCTCGCGACGCGGTCGCAGGAATTCAAGACATGGGAGCAGCCGGCCTCACTTGTTCAACTTGCGAAACCGCCAGCCGCGGCGGAAGCGGCATCGAAATCGACCTGGCGAAAGTGCCACGACGCGAGCCCGGGATGACGCCATATGAAATCATGCTCAGCGAATCGCAGGAACGGATGCTCATTATTGCCAAGCGGGGCCGGGAAGATGTCGTTCGCCAGGTGTTCGATAAGTGGGACGTGCCGTGCGCGGAGATCGGTCGCGTAACGAGCGACGGGATGATGCGGGTCCGGAACAACGGGACAATCGCAGCGGAAATTCCAGCCAAAGCTCTGGCCGACGAAGCGCCGCTATATTCGCGGGAAGCGAGACCTGTAGCGGCGGTCTATAACGGCCGAATCGACGATCTTGCAAAAATCGACAATCACCAATCCCTTCGGCAGCTGCTACGCGATCCGACAATCGCATCCAAAAATTGGGTTTATCGGCAGTATGATCACACAGTTCGCACTGGAACGGTGGTGAAGCCCGGCTCCGACGCCGCGGTTTATTTTGTTCGTTACGCGAACAAGATTCTCGCCGCGACCACCGATTGTAATTCGCTCTACTGCGCGCTCGATCCGCGTGAAGGCGGCAAAATCGCTGTCGCCGAAGCAGCGCGAAATCTCACGTGTTCCGGAGCACGTCCGCTGGCCGTGACGGATTGCCTGAACTTCGGCAATCCATACAAACCGGAGAACTTTTCGCAATTACGCGACGCCGTTGAAGGCGTGGCTGAAGCTTGCCGTGCTTTTGGAACACCTGTTACAGGCGGAAATGTCTCGCTATACAATGAGAGTCCGCTGGGAGTCGTCGATCCAACGCCAACGGTCGCGATGGTGGGACTCATCGACGACGAGAAATACATCACGACGCAGTGGTTCAAAAACGAAGGCGACACAATCATCCTCGTCGGCAATGTAGCCGGCATCGGTGATGCCGGCGCCGGGATCGACGACCCAGGCTACAACTTGTTAGGGGGATCGCGTTATCTGAAGGTCTGTCATGGATTAAAAATCGGTCCGCCACCGAAGGTCGATCTCGCACATGAAATCAAGGTCCAAAATGCCGTGCGCGACTTGATCCATGGAGGGCTCGTGCAGAGCGCGCACGATTGCTCCGAAGGCGGACTGGCCGTGGCACTCGCGGAGTGCTGCTTCAATCCTGAACGGCTTTTTGGAGCGGAAGTTAATGTAGCGCGAGCCTCTGGCTTGCGTGACGAGGAAGATCGCAAGCGAGACGGATGCGCTACATTGTTTAATGAATCGCAATCGCGCATTGTGATCTCGGTCACGCCCAAAGAGCTCAATAAAACGCTAGCGATGTTACGCGACCGTGATGTTCCATTTCAGCAGCTTGGAAAGGTCGGTGGCGAGACATTGGGAATTCGGATCGATGAACAGACGTTTCGGTGGCCTGTTGCAGAGATTTACGACGACTGGTGGAACGCAATCGCTCGCGCAGTTGGACAGGACGAAAGCATTCCGAGCTTGTGAAGTCGCAAAAGGTGCGATTGAATCCAGGCCGCATCTGATGGATCATCTTCACGTGACCAGCCCCTCGAACAGACCTGACCCGGATCAGCTGCCCGACTCGGCGGTTTTGCCGCAGCACGAGTGCGGGCTCTTCGGCGTGTTCGGTCATCCGAACGCCGCGGTGCTGACGTACTATGGTTTGTTTGCGTTACAACATCGTGGACAGGAGAGCGCCGGAATCGTTACCAGTAATGGACCGGGCACGAGTTTTCTCATGCATAAGGACATGGGGCTGGTTTCGCAGGTTTTTGGTCAGGACGAGCTGGCAAAGTTGAAGGGGACACGCTCGATCGGCCACACGCGTTACTCCACCACCGGCACCAGCACGATCAAAAACGCGCAACCTTTCGTGGTCGATTGCATTCGTGGCCAGATGGCTATCGCGCATAACGGCAATCTTGTGAATGCCGATCTGTTGCGTGACGAACTGGAGCGTAAAGGCTCCATCTTTCAAACCACCGCGGATAGCGAAATCATTTTACATCTTCTGGCGCA
>JAICUQ010000011.1 GCA_025935755.1 Chthoniobacterales bacterium
TGAAAGCGCGTGTCATCCCGAACGCAGTGAGGGACCTCCCAATGGGTGATAGATCACACATGCTAACCTGCTTAACGCGCGCTGCGTGGGCGAGATCCCTCGCTTTGCTCGGGATGACCGCGTGGTTTGTTTGGTGGTTCTTACCCAAGCCGCCATTGCTTGATGGGATTTCATCTTCTCAAGGCGTTCGTGACTGCAACATCAAGGGCTGCCGTGCGGGCGGAAAGATCACGGTGACTGAATAGCCCGAGACGTGAAAGCGCGTGTCATCCCGAACGCAGTGAGGGACCTCCCAATGGGTGATAGATCACACATGCTAACCTGCTTAACGCGCGCTGCGTGGGCGAGATCCCTCGCTTTGCTCGGGATGACGGCGTGGTTTGTTTGGTGGTTCTTACCGAAGCCGCCATTGCTTGATGGGATTTCATTTTCTCAATCGGTGCGTGACCGCAACGGCAAATTGCTTCGAGTTACCCTCAGCGCGGATCAAAAATTTCGAATTTGGACGCCGCTGAAAGAAATTTCTCCGGACTTGATCGACGCGACTCTCCGGTACGAAGACAAATATTATGCGCGTCATCCGGGGGTGAACCCGATCGCACTAGCCCGCGGGGCGGCTGAGCTCCTGCGTTTTCATCGAGCTACCACCGGCGGTTCGACCATCACAATGCAACTGGCCCGGCTTCGGTTTCACCTTCACACACGGACGATTTCCGGAAAGCTCGAGCAAATCCTGCGCGCATTCGAGTTGGAACGGCATTACTCGAAGAATGAAATCCTCGAAGCCTATCTGAATCTCGCGCCATACGGGCGCAACATCGAAGGCATTGGTGCCGCGAGTGAAATGTATTTCGATAGACCTGCTTCCAAGTTGAGCCGGCCTGAAGCAGTCGCGCTCAGCGTGATCCCGCAAAGCCCGAGCCGCCGCGGCCTACATCGTGATCGCGATAATCATTCGGTGAACCTCGCCCAATCCGGTTGGTATGATCGCGCCGGCGTCGCCCGCGACGGCGAATTTTCGATGCGCGAATTTCGGCCGCGGATACAAACGGATCGGAGATACCTTGCTCCCCATTTCGTTGTCGAGGTGCTGCAAACGTCGAAGGGCCGGAATCAAATCACCACCACACTCGATTTGGAAAAGCAGAGAGCGATCGAGAAACGAGTAAGCGACTACGTCGCGAATAATCGCAATCGCGGCATCGAAAACGCAGCGGTGTTTCTGATCGACACCCGCACAATGGACGTGCTCGCACAGGTTGGTTCGGCCGATTTTTACAAGGTTGATATCAACGGCCAGGTCGACGGAACGCGCAGTCCGCGCTCACCTGGTTCGACGTTGAAACCATTCGTTTACGCATTGGCGCTCGAGCAGGGATTGATTCATCCGTTATCGATTCTGGCAGACGCATCGCGCAGTTTCGGCGAATACAATCCAGAAAATTTCGATCGCGAATTTCTCGGACCGATTCGCGCGTGCGACGCACTAGCGCGCAGCCGAAATGTGCCTGCAGTCGAACTCGCGTCGCGCCTTTCGCATCCCACGCTGTATCAGTTTCTGAGCACAGCCGAGGTGCGTCTGCCGAAAGCCGAATCGTTCTATGGTCTCGCGCTTCCACTGGGTGGAGCGGAGGTTTCGCTGCAGGATCTGGTGCGACTCTATGCTGCGCTTGCAAACGACGGCGAATTGCGACCGCTGCGATTCACGACACGCGATCTTAACACAAAGCCAAAAAGAATCCTTTCGCCGGAAGCCGCGTTTTTGACTCTCGAAATGCTCGGCAACGTGCCGCGACCGGAAATGAATTGTGCCGACGGCAATCATAGCCCACAGGTTTTTTGGAAGACTGGAACGTCACATGGTTTTCGGGACGCATGGTCGATCGCGGTGTTCGATCATTACGTGCTCGGAGTCTGGGTTGGAAATTTCGATGGACACGCCAACCCGGCATTCGTCGGCCGTACTGCGGCGGCGCCGCTGCTATTTCAGATCATCGACAGTCTCCGCGCCGCATGGCCGGAATCATCCGTAGTGCATCAACCTCCGCCGGGAGCAAACTTGAAGCGCGTAGAGTTTTGCGCGTTATCAGGAGATCTTCCGAACCAGTTCTGCACCCAACGCGTTGAAGGCTGGTTCATTCCCGGCGTGTCGCCTATCAAGACGTGCGATGTGCATCGCGAAGTGCTTGTCGATGTAGCGACGGGTTTGCGTGTTCCAGCTGACGACGGCAAACGCATTTTAAGACGCGAAGTTTACGAATTCTGGCCCGGCGACTTTGTTACGCTGTTCGAGCAAGCTGGAATTCCTCGCAGAGTGCCGCCTCCCTTCCTGCCGGACACTGGCAGCGAACTGGCGAGTCGGACCGGACAGAAGCCGGTAATTTTATCTCCAAACAGCAAGGAAATTCTGCTCGCTTCGAAAAAGATAATCCCGCTCCGCGCCAAAGCCGATGCTGACGTACGTGAAATTTTCTGGTTCGCCGGCAAGCAATTCGTTGGCAAAGCAGCGCCGAATCAGGTTCTCGAGTGGGCCGCGACGGTCGGCGATTACGAAGTTACGGCGCTGGACGACCATGGCCGGGCTGGTTCGCATAGCCTCGTGGTGCGATGAAAACGCCCGGAAGTGAGCGTGTCGTGCGCCAAGGGTGCCCAGCTGTGAGTGGAAAACGTAGCTCTGTTTCCTTAGCTCAATAGGCAGAGCAAGTGACTGTTAATTGAGGTCATTACTGATGACGCTTCAATGCCGATTTGGATTCTCATCGGGCACAGGCGCTAACGATAATCCCGGATCAAGTTGGGAGAAATACGCATTAGAAACAGACCACGATGCCAGGAGTTGACAAACGTCCTTCTCACGACAATGCCGAAATTGGCCATCGCTCGCCGGGCCTAACGAGGTAGTCGGCCTAACGAAAAGTTTTTCGTAATACAAAAACTCGGAGGCGGCACGCTCGAAGCGTCGCCGATCCCGATCTCAATGGATGAACGCCGGCGAACCACCGCTCCCCGGCGGCAAACACCGACCGGGCCGAACACTCCGGCAACAGCAAGTGATTATGAAGGCACTGGGGATAGTGATCATTGCGGTCAAGCAAGCCGATGCACTCGGAGCAGGAAAAGATGGAGCGAAAACTTTGGTAAGAAGACTGCTGGTTAGGAAAGCAGCGGTCAGCGTATTAGCTCCTGGCACGCAATCTCTCGTTGCAAAGTATTTCACGCAATCAAGCAGACAGCGGCCGCCAAGGATTTGTTGACTTCATTCTGTCCGGGATTCGCAAGACAACAAACGGTGACTCTTTCGGAAAATACGCTGAGCATCAGGCTTCGTACAGATTCTATCTTCGGGCAAGCCCGCAACACCACCGTGCAAGTCTGGAAAGTTGGAAAGGACTTGGGATTGGAAGCGGGTTCTCTCAGACATGCAGCGCGGCTAATAACCACTGGGTAAACGCGCGGACCGTTCCGCACGCTCACCGTCAGTGTTGGAGCATTACGCTACTTTAACCTGGATAGCTTTTGATTTTGGAGTCGCCGTTGTCGGGAGGTGCACTTTCAGCACGCCGTCGCGGAACTCTGCCGTCACTTTCGTGCTATCGGCATCTTCAGGCAGCGTGAAGCTGCGTCGGAAAGTGCCAAAGGATCGCTCGATGCGATGGAATTTCTTTTTCTGATCTTCCTTCTGACATTTGCGTTCTCCGGAAACGCTTAGAATGCCATCTTCCAGTGTTACCCTAACGTCATCCTTTTTCATTTCAGGCAGGTCAGCTTTGAGGAGATACCCTTGATCATCCTCACTGATGTCAACCTCCGGTGACCAATCTGCGACCGCGAGGCTGTGGATCTCGCCACCGCCTGGTGTGATGGGAAAGCCGCCCACGAAGAATCGATGTAAGCGATTCTGCGCTTCCTCCATCTCTCTAAGCGGATTCCATGTTGTTACTTTATTCAATGTATTCATTTGTTTTGCCTTTCTGGGTTGAGTTAAAGCTGTGTTGGCACATCGTGCTAACCGCTTATTGTCAGGCTCGACCCCGATCTTCCGCACCTTGATGAGGAGGGCGAAACACCACATTGTTGTGCGGGCGGCGATGTGCAGCTTTTTGGCGGTTTTTGTGAAGCTCAGCGCCTCCGCAACGCCGACGAAGTAGCGCAGATGACGAAGTTCCATCGAGCGATACTTAAAAAGTATGACGTGCTACCAAGAACATATTGGCCGGGCAACGAGCGGAGGGGCAGGCTTTGCTTCGCCATTTATGAACCGACACGCTTCAGCTCTTTGGAAAGGAAACCTTCATGAGGGCGGAGGGACCTTGACCACCGAAAGCGGCGTTCTTGCTGAAACGCAATATTCCTTTCGGACGCGATTTGCGGAAGGCCGGGGCACCAACCCGGACGAACTGATCGCGGCTTCGTTAGGCGGCTGTTTTTCGATGGCTCTCTCCAATGAGCTTGGTCTTTGCGGTTTCCACCCGCAGCAAATTGAAACCACCGCCACCGCAACGCTGGAAGATTTAGCCGCGGGCTGGACGGTCACGCACATCCAACTCGACGTTCATGCGAACGTTCCGGACGCCTCTCAAGCGGGTTTCATGGATGCGGCGATCGCGGCAAAAACAAACTGTCCCATCTCCCGCCTGCTCAAAACAAATATCTCAATGACAGCGAGTCTGCACCGATGACACCGGCCGCTTTCGAAAAGCTTCAAATAAACGATTATGGAACTAACAATCACACAAAATGGCGCCCTGTTCGCCATGCAACACAGCCCGAGAAAAAGAAATCATTCCCAGCATCATCACCGACAGATCGCAAGCGCTAATAAAACGACCTCTACCTTACGAACCTCTGTCGGAGAATTTGTCTTTCGCCAAACTCCGCTCGGCTGTCATCTCGAGCTTGTCGTTGGCAATGCTCGTTGGGCACTCGGACTATATGGGACGAATGAGGCGGCTATCAGCGCGTTGAAAAGCGGCAGGACGGGTTTCCGCACGTGGGATAAGCTGGGTCGCAGGACCGCCGCCAATCAAATCGACACGCTGAGCCGCTGGAACAAGGGAGAGCAGACGATATGAACGAAAGTTCCTTTATCGCCAACGGAGGGAACTTCAAATTTCCCGATAAAGCGAACGTGCGGCCGGAGCGCCTGTTTTTCCGGTTGCCACTGGATCGCATCAATTGGCTAACCAGTTCCTTTCTCATCGGTACGCTGGCTCTCACATTGACCGCCGTCCCGCTCTATCTCTGGTTTTTCGGGCTCGATTGGTTTCAGGTCGTGCTCTTCTTCGCGATGCTGGCCGCCTGCGGATTTAGCGTCACGTTAGGGTATCATCGGCTTTTTTCGCACATTACTTTTCAGGCGAGCTGGCCGATCCGGCTTTTCACACTTATTTTTGGCGCCGGCGCGTTTGAAAATTCAGTCTTGATGTGGGCGAGCGAACATCGCCGTCATCATAAGCATGTGGATCACGACGATGATCCGTACTGTATTTCGAAAGGTTTCTTTTACGCGCATATCGGTTGGCTGCTTTTCAAGCTGGATAACGATCAGCCGTACGACAACGTAGCCGACCTGCAGAAAGACAAGCTCGTTTGTTGGCAAGATCGATACGTCCAGTGGATCGCGGTCCTGGTCAGTTTCGGCATCCCGGGCATCCTCGGCTTTTTATGGAATGGGTGGCAGGGAGCGCTGGGCGCTTTCCTGATTGCAGGGGTTGCGCGAATCGTAGTGCTGCAGCATTGCACATTCTTTATTAACAGCGCGTGTCATACGATCGGACGACAGCCGTATTCAACCAGGTGCAGTGCGCGCGACTCTTTCCTTCTCGCCCTTTTCACCATGGGCGAAGGCTATCACAACTACCACCACGAATTTCAGCATGACTACCGTAACGGAGTGAAGCCATGGCAATTCGATCCGACCAAGTGGCTCATCTGGACGCTGTCGAAACTAAGACTTGTTCGAAATCTGCGCCGCGTTCCGGCAGATAAGATTGAGTCCGCGCAACGACAAACCCGAAACGCGAGTTGCTGATGTGCCACTGAGCATAAAGGTGCGTACGGCATCGAGGACGTAGGTCAGTCGGTTTAGTTGAGTAAGGGCCTTCAGCCCCCCGGCATGAACTCTTTATCGTTGTCCGGTCTGGATGGAAGAAATCGAAAGCTCGATGAATTTTACCGGGATTAAAAGGCCTTGCTGACGGCCCTGATCGCTTCAGGAGGTGATACGATGGCGTACTGCAGCGGCATTTTGGGCCAGCGCGTGCGAATCCAAGTGCCTGATCGCATTCTCTGGATAGATTAAAGCCGTCATTGGAAAGGCTAAAGTTATGTTGCTAGGCCTTAGGTCGTTTTACGGAAAACAACTTGGCGCCTCTGATGGCGACATCGGCCATGTGAAGGACTTCTATTTTAATGACCAACAATGGGCTATCCGCTATGTTGTCGCGGACACAGGTGCATGGTTACCAGGCCGCCTGGTGCTGCTTCCTTCCCGTGCTTTCGGAAACCTGCGTCAAGACGACGACTGCCTGCTCGTGAATCTGACTCGGCAACAGATTGAAAACAGTCCCGCGATTGAGTCGCACAAGCCAGTCTCGCTGCAATATCAAGCATACTGGGACGGAGTCGAAACGTGGGGCCCGGGGGGTTTTCCCGAGGCGCCGCCGCCGCCGCATCTTATGCCCAGTGAACCAGGAAGCGACGATCTTCATCTGCAAAGCGCGCAGGCTCTCAGCGGTTATTCCATCCAAACTAGCGAAGGAGCGATTGGCCATGTCATTGATTTTATCATGGACGACAGGAGTTGGACGATTTGTCGCCTGGTGGTTGAGACCGGCCATTGGTATTCCCACAAGGAGATCGTGATTTCACCGAAACATATCGACCGGATCAGTTATCAGGAATCCAAGGTATTTGTGAACGTGAGCAAGGAAGCCATCCGGGAAGCGCCGCAATACCATGTTTCTCCGCTCGGCGAGGAATATGGCGATACCCGGAATTTTGATTGATGGATTATACCTAGCCGTGGAGTCCTCTACCAAGCGGCACTTTTTCACGGCGGACGCTAAGCGGCACGTTCTTATTAGCGAAATAAGGCATTTCCAGTCTTCAAATCGAAATTATTCCCACGACGAACAACCTTGAATCCAAAGTTACAGCGCGCTGCATCTCAATGAAAACAAAGAAGGATTCTTATGATGCAGGATTTCAGATTTGCTGTCCGGCAGCTTTTGAAGACGCCGGGATTCACGAGTGTGGCGGTGTTGACGCTCGCGCTGGCGATTGGAGTTAACTCGGCCATTTTTGCCCTGATCAATGGGGTGCTACTAAAACCCATTGTGCCCGTTCGCCCTGCCGAGGTCGTGAATGTCTTCACTGCTCGACAGAATGCGAGCCATGATTATCGCCAGTTTTCCTATAACGAGTACCGCGATCTGCGCCAGAATGGCGGCGACGTGTTTGTCGATGTGGCCGCGCTCGAGTTTGCCGTTGCCGGCATTGGGCGCGATCACGATATGCGGCGCAGCTTCGCATTCCTGACTTCGGAGAATTACTTTCCGATGCTGGGCGTGCAGGCGTTTCGCGGTCGCTTTTATAACGCTGAGGAATGTAAGCCGAATGCGAACCTGCCTGTCGTGGTGGCAAGCTACGGCTTTTGGAAACGCAACGGCGGCCACGGCGATTTTGTCGGCAGTACTCTTCAAATTAACGGC
This sequence comes from Chthoniobacterales bacterium, assembly GCA_025935755.1. GTDB lineage: Bacteria > Verrucomicrobiota > Verrucomicrobiia > Chthoniobacterales > UBA10450 > Udaeobacter. Next base: position 7,713 of record JAICUQ010000011.1, read on the forward strand.
CAGCCATACACTGTGATCGGTATCGCGCCGGATGGATTCAGCGGCGCGAACGCTTTGATCGCACCCGATATCTGGCTGCCGCTCGGCATTCGGTCGCAATTCGGTTCGGCGTTCGGTGATTCGGAAACTACGCACGACCTGCTGGACCCGAAAAATTACACGTTCAATCTGGTGGCGCGAATGCGTTCGGGCCTAACCATGGACGCGGCGAAAGCCCGGTTACCGGTGGTGGCGCAACGGTTAAATGCGATTCAACCGGACGCCAGCGAAGCTACACGGGAGCTACAGATTCAAAAACCTGCGCGGTTTGGCTTAAGCACACAACCGGAGAATGATGGTCCGCTCGCGCTGATCGCGACGTTGCTCATGGCAATGGCCGGAGCCGTCCTGCTCATCGCCTGTTTGAATCTCGCGAACATGCTGCTCGCGCGCGGTACTTCCCGCTCGAAGGAAATCGCGGTGCGACTCGCTGTTGGGGCATCACGCTGGCAGATCGTTAGGCAATTATTGTGCGAAGGGTTTTTGCTGGCCGTGTGCGGCGGCCTCATCGGTCTGATTCTCAGCGCCTGGTGCAATGATGTTTTACTCGAACAACTGCGCGGTCTGCTCGCGTCCGTAAATTTCTCATTTGTGGTGAAATTGCGGCCCGATTTCACCGTGCTTGCAACGACGTTGTTGTTTTGTCTTATTGCGACAATGCTTTTCAGCCTCGGCCCGGCGTTGAAGGCAACAAAGGCCGATCTCGTTAAGGACCTGAAAGAACAAGTCGGCGAACCCGCGCGCGTCGGCCGTTTGAGTCGCTTTTTCGCGCCGCGTCATATTTCGGTCATGGCCCAAATCGCCCTTTCGCTAATGCTACTGTTCGCGGCCGGATTATTTTTCCGTGGTGCACTCAAAGCAGCCCGGCTCAATCCGGGGTTTGTCGCGCGCGGCGATATTATCAGTGAGTTCGATTTCAGTTTAATCAAGAAAAAGCCGGCCGATTCGCGCCTGTTGATCTTCGACATCGTGCGCCGGGTGCGCCAGTTGCCTGGAGTAACGGTCTCTGCAACAGGCACCATGCTGCCGTATTCTGACTTCACCAGCGCCCGCCGCGTTCTCCGTGCCAAGGATGCGATGCCTAACGATCCGAAAGCGCCGGACCCGAGTGTCAATTCGTTGTTCACTGCGATCACGCCGGGCTATTGCGAGGCACTCGGTATAAAGCTGCTGCGTGGTCGCGATTTCACCCAGAGCGAATGCGAAAACAAGGATGGCCGGCGTGTTGCGATGATCGACGAAGAGATGGTGAAAAAACTTTTTCCTAACGAAGATCCGATCGGTCAGCATATTCGGTATACCAATCCGCCAAAAGATGGCGCGCCTAACGACATCGAAATCGTGGGGGTGGTGAGCAAGCACCGGCATAGTGTTGATAATGATTCGCTGGTCTGCCGCTTGTTCGTGCCGTTGGCGCAGGGGTATACCGGCCAGACATACCTGCATGTGCGACTAAGCACACAGGACCCTCATTCGGTCGCCGCGTTTATTCCGACACTGCGACAAACATTGCGCCAGATCGATCCCGACCTGCCGCTGTTGCAGATCACGCCGTTTGCCGATTTGATCGAGAGATCGCCAAATCTTTGGATTGTGAAATTGGGCGCAACCCTCTTCGGCGCTTTTGGTGCGATCGCACTGATCCTGGCGGTCGTCGGCGTTTATGGTGTGAAAGCTTACGCCGTGGCGTGTCGCACTCGCGAAATCGGTATCCGTATGGCGTTGGGCGCGCATCGCCGTGACGTGTTCGCGCTCATTATGCGACAGGGGGTGTTGCAAACGGCTCTCGCCGTAGCCGGTGGCCTCCTGCTTTCACTCGCGGCTGGACGGGTGCTTGCAAAAATCCTGTACGATGTGAGTCCAAGTGATCCGCTGGCGCTTATCACCGCAACTGTAATGCTGGCGAGCGCAGCGCTCCTCGCTTGTTTCTTCCCTGCAAATCGCGCCACTCGTGTGGATCCTCTCACCGCACTGCGAACTGAATGATGGCCGTGTGACGAGGTGCGTGCATTTCGTATATTCGGTTGCGTTACTACGCATCGGTTGCGATAAGCATTGGCGAAAAGATTCCTCAATGAAGAAGTGTTTTTCTATTTTTACGATGTGTTGCCTGGGAGTGGCGATGGCTCACGCCACCGAACAGGACACTGTGAATCGATGCGCCGCGATCATCAGCCAGTTTCAGCAAATGCCCGAGAAAGCCATTCCACGGGATGTGCTGCGGCAGGCAAAAGGCCTCGCAATCATGAGTGTGGTCAAAGCAGGATTTATTTTCAGCGCCAAAGGTGGACAAGGCGTCGTGGTTGCCCGCACGCCTCATGGCTGGTCGGGCCCGTCATTTATTGCGACAGGCGGTGGAGGGTGGGGCCTGCAGGCTGGTGCCCAGATAACTGATTTCGTGATCGTCCTCAATACCGATGCTGCTGTGAGAGCGTTTTCCCGCGGAGGAAACGTAACCATCGGGGTGGATCTCAGCGCTGCGGCTGGACCGGTCGGTCGCACCGCGGCAGGCGCAGTCATGCCAACGGCAGCTGTTTACACCTACAGCCGAAGCAAAGGCCTTTTTGTTGGGGTGTCGCTGGAAGGCGCGGTGATTGGAACGCAAAGACAATCGAATTTTAATTATTACGAGCGGCTTGTCAGGGCCGATTCGATTTTGAGTGGAGTCATCAAGCCACCGCCCGGCGCTGCCGCACTGCGTCGCGCACTTGGTCCGTAAGGCCGGAGCTTCGAAAATCGGCGGTGGCGGTTTCAGGGAATCCTGGCCAGGATCTTATCCATTTCGGCGGCCGTGAAAGCGCGCATCGTCTGGCTGCGGATGTTCCCAAGCATGTCGGCTGCGAGTAGCACGCTGGCGGCGGTCTCATCGTCCGGAGCCTCGAAGATGCACACCTGGTCGTACTCGCCGAGCGTCCAGTACATCTGCTTGATGGTGACGCCCATCGACTGCACCTTGGCGGACCAATCGGCCAGCCGCTGAGTGGTTTGCCTGGCGTTCTGGATTCCCTTCTCGGTGAATTTTACCAAACTGATGTATGTCGGCTTAACTTTGTCTGTTCCAACAATAAGCTTTGATTTGGACTCGCCCGATTTGGAGGTGTTCATCTGTGGGTCATCAGCGAAACAGAATGCCATTCCAACAAAGCAAAGTGCGAAAATCAGTCCAGTCGTTTTTGTTTTCATAAAGCGATCGAATCTGGATCGTCATTTGTCGTCAACCCTTCTTGTTTCTGCGCTCGTATTTGACGCGTTGCGGGTGTATTGCTTTGATCCGGTTGCGTGGGTGTTTGTGTGTTCGGGAAATTCAGGTCTTGCCTTCCTGAGCTCAATCCGGCATCAACCTGTCCCTTATGAAACGTGTTCTACTGTTGTTTATCTTCTCCGCAGCCGTCCCGTGTTGTCTTTTCGCAAGTGATTCGCTTCCATTTCTCGTGAGTGTCGGTGGTCAGGCCGCCAAGGACGGAACGCCGTTCGCGAAAATCGAAAGTCCAGTGTCAGCCGATGCGGAAATATCGGTTCAATCGAAGGACGCTATGATCATCGTCAATGTGAACGCCGTGAACGCGAAAAACGAGCCGGTAGCCGGCTCAACGCCAGCAGTGATTTTGCTGCAGGGTAAAAACAAAACAAATCTCGACAAAACGATGGATGGAAAAAAGCTCGCACCCGGCAATTACGTCATGAGTGTGGTAAGCGAAGGAAAAACTGCCAGCATCTTTCTCACCATCAAATAGGGTTGCTGGCGAAGCCGATCTTTGTTCGCACTTAAACACCGATCTGTCATTCTGAGCGAAGCGAAGGATCTCTGGCGATTGTTCTATCCGCCGGCACCAGGTCCAGAGATATTTCGCGTCGCTCAACACGGCAGCAGGCGTGTACGTGGATTCACCTATTTCAGGAGGGAAGATCTATCTCACCGTGAGAGTATGCCGGATTCCAGCGAAGCTGGTCCAATTACCACCGCGATGAACGCCAGGCCTAATGGTTGCCCCTGTTTTCCGTGCTGCCTGTGCCGCCCTTGCCGGTGGGTGTTGATGTGCCGGCAATACTGCCTCCACCTTTGACGTCCTTTCTCGGCTCCAAGTCACGAAATTTAGCTTTCTTAAGTCGGCGCCAAACGGATTGAACTACATGGATGTTAGGCGTTTGCTCCTCCATGGCCCTTATAGGTTAACGAACCGAAAGATTACTCGCAAACATTTAGTTCCATCGTTCACAAAAAACGCGGCTGTCAGGCTCCAGGAACCCCTTAGGGAGAGCTCGACTTTCTTGCTAGAATGCTGTAGAAAGCTGCTCTCCAATGTCCAGCACAGAGTCAGTTTCGCCTCACGACGTAATCGTGTGCGCGTGCGGAACTCGGGAGTACACAGCGCGCGATGCGATTGATGCGGCTATGTTTCGGGGCGAACTCAAGGAAAAATGGCAGACATTTCTCCGAAACGTCGCGGCGCAAGACCGTGCAGACGAACTGGAGCTGGAGTTGGACGAGTCGGCTATTTCTAAAGCGGCGGAAGAGTTTCGGTATGGCCACGATTTAATCACTGCGGAAGAAACCGAAACATGGCTGGCGAATCGTGGCCTTACGTTTGATGACTTCAGCGATTACTTCGCGCGTCAATATTGCGCCGGTGCGGTTAAGGACGGCTTTTCTCCCGAGCAAATAGCATACAACTCGGCAGATCCAGAGCTGCGGGGCATGTTCGTGGCAGAGTTGATTATGTCCGGCGCGTTGGACAATATGACCGTCGAACTGATGAGGCGTCTGGCCGCACGTTGCGCTGGAGAGGAACCTGCGTCAGAAGCGATCGCGGCCGAAAAGCAGAATTTTTTGCATCGAACTTGCATTGAGCCTGGGCAATTAGCCGATTGGTTGGAACAATCGGGGCGCGGTTTGCAGTGGTTGGAAGAAATGCTGGCGATGGAGGCGGCGTACACACTACTTTGTGCGACTCTGCTGGTTCCTGAAGCACGCCAACGGGCCTTAATGGCTCTGCGTTTGCGCCTGACACGATTTGAAATCGAACGCATTGAGTTAGAATCGCACGATGCTGCGAAGGAAGCGCTGTTTTGTGTCCGTGAAGACGGGATGTCGATGGAGGAAGTTGCGACTGAAGGCGGATATCCTTACCGGCGCGCGGAGTTTCTCATGGAAGATGTCCCGGCGGATGCGCAACAGAAATACTTCAGCATTTCGCAAGGGGACCTGCTGGCACCGATGCCCCACGGCGATGGATTCGAACTGTGCCGGGTCATAAAGAAAGTCGAGCCGCAATTACAGGACCCGATCGTCAGATCGCGCGTCGACCGGCGGCTACTTGACCATTACTTTGCAGACCTGACGACCAAGTATACCCATGCGCGCTTGAGCGTTCCTGTTCCAGTGGAATGAAAATCCAAGACAGCGAAGTTTTACGACGCTCATCGATGTTCCGGTTCGTTTCCGATGAACATTTTGCCGCGATCGAGCCGCTTCTTCAGGAAGAACATTACGAGTTTGGCGAGATCATCGTGAAACAGGGCGATCCCGCCGATTCGTTTTACGTCCTGACAAAAGGGCGGGCGCGTGCCCTGAAAATCAAAGCCGATGGTGAAGAGATCCCGTTGGGAGTACTCAAGCCGGGAGATTCTTTCGGCGAGGCTGCATTAGCCGAAGGCGGAACGCGAAATGCAACCGTGCGCTGTAGCACCGCGGTGGATGTTTTACGGATCGATCGCGATGACTTTCTTCAACTTATCCGCCGCGTACCAGACCTAAAACAATATATCGAAACAACCGGCCGCAACCGCGCCCTTCAAAGCTTCCTTTATCAATTCAGCAACTTCGGCCGGTTGCCGACCGCGGTGTTGCGCGGAGTGCTCGACAAGCTAACGCCCGTCACATTCGAAAAAGGCAATCTGATCATTAAAGAAGGGGATAGCGCCGGGCCCCTTTATGTGATCGAGAAAGGACGAGCGCGCGCATTCTCCGGGTTGAACGGACGGGAGCGCAATCTCGCGTTCTACCGCGAGGGGGATTTTTTTGGTGAATTGTCGATCTTGAACGACTCAGCCCGCGCGGCATCCGTGGAAGCATTCACAGACTGCCAACTCCTTTCGTTGGAACCAAAATCTGTGCGAGACCTTCGCCGTCGATTTCCTGAATTCGACAAACTGTTAAGCGAGCGGTTAGCGCGATACGAGGCGAAAACCGAAGCGCGTGTCCCGCTCGATTTCGCGAACGAGCTGCTCCCTGCCGAAACACAAGTGCACGATAAAGTGCAACTCGACGGCCAACATCCGGTTCAGCAGCCAAGTGGGGAAACGCAGACCCAGGAAGAACCGTTCGCCGACGATCGAGGTGTTTTCCGCAAACGCGGTAAACACGTCCGCAAGATCGATCACATCATGCAGATCGATGAGATGGATTGCGGTGCCGCCTGTCTCGGAATGATCTGCAGGCATTTTGGTCGCAAGGTGAGCCTGGCAAGGATTCGACAGCTTTGTCACACAGCGACCGACGGTACGAGCCTGAAAGCGATTTCTCGCGCGGCGACCGAACTCGGATTGGCGGCGCGTCCATTGAAGATTTCGTACAGGCATCTGCCGCAGATGCCGCTTCCAGCGATTGTTCACTGGGAAGGTAATCATTGGATCGTTCTCTACGATGTGGAGGAGCAATTTGTGCGCGTTGCCGATCCCGCGCGGGGACTGCGTAAGATCTCGCGAAGCGAATTTGAGACGAACTGGACCGGTTACGCGGCGCTGTTCGATTACACACCAGCGTTCGAACAAGCCCCGGAAAGCAGGCCAACGCTGGCCTGGGTCCTGCCGTTTCTCTCACGATTTAAAGGGATTTTGCTGCAGGCTCTTGGACTGGCGGTTGCTGTCAGTTTCCTGCAATTATTGTTCCCCGTATTTACCCAAATCGTCGTCGACAAAGTGATCGTCGAAAACGACATCGGCTTGCTGAAAATCATTCTGCTGGGGATGTTTGCCGCGCTTATTTTCGTACAGCTCGCCACACTTGCGCAGGAATACCTGCTCTCATTTGCCGCAGTACGTCTCGATACGGCGATTCTCGATTTTTTGAGCCGGAAACTTTTGTCGCTTCCGATGAGTTATTTTACAAGCCGTCGAACCGGCGACATCCAGCGCAGGCTGGAAGGGGCGAGACAAGTTCGGCAATTGGCCGTGCAACAGGGGGTTGGCGCGTTACTGGCAGCGGTTTTTCTAGTCGGCGCAATCATTTTGATGGCAATTTACAGTCCACTGCTGACTGTCGCGTTCCTGGCGACAACGCCTTTGTACGTGGGACTGATGATCTTTTCGGTAAAGGTGCTGCGTCCGTTGTATCACGGGGTGGAAGAAAGCCAGGGCAAATACAGCTCGCATCAAATCGATGCCATCAAAGGGATCGAGGCTGTAAAGGCGGCAGCGGCTGAAGGCTCATTTCGCGATGCCATGCTGAATGAGTTTCTTTCGGTCTCGCAAAAACTTTTCAAGGCGACGTTCATCGTGATGTCGTGGGACAGCGTCCTGCAAACAATCGGTTTATTGTCTACTGCCATTTTCCTGTGGGTCGGCGCACTGCAAGTGATTCACGGCGACTTGAGTGTCGGTGGTTTTGTCGCTTTCAGTTCGCTCACGGCCATGGCATACGCGGGGATTTTGCGCGCCCTTGGAGTTTGGGACAACGTGCAACTCGCTTCTGTCCTGCTAAACCGGTTGAATGACATTTTTGAGCAGGAACCAGAGCAGGGTCATGATCGCTCGCGGCTCGTTCCGGTGCGCAGTCTCGAGGGACACATCGAGTTGCGCGGAGTCAGCTTCAAATATGGCGGCCCTGAATCGCCTGACATCCTAAAGAATATCACGCTCAATCTGTTGCCCGGACGCACAGTGGCATTCGTTGGCCGGAGTGGAAGCGGCAAAACAACGCTGATCAAATTGATCGCAGGCCTGCTCGAGCCTACTGAGGGAACGATCTTCTTCGATCACGTCGATTTAAAGACTCTGAACTATCGCGACGTGCGACGGCACATCGGCACTGTTCTCCAGGAAAACCACATGTTTAACGAGACGATCGCGCGTAATATTTCATTCGGCGATGCGGAACCGGATCTCGATCGCGTGCTAGCCGCCGCCCAGGCTGCGGCCGCCCACGATTTCATTATGCGTTTACCGCTCGGTTATGAGACAAAGATCGGAGAATCAGGTCTCTCGCTCTCGGGCGGTCAAAAGCAGCGCATCGCGATCGCGCGAGCCATTTACAACAATCCACCTGTGTTGATCTTTGATGAGGCAACGAGTGCGCTCGACACAGAATCCGAACGCGCGATCCAGGACAATCTCGCCCGATTGCTGGCCGGCCGTACCACCATCGTAATCGCACATCGATTGAGCACCATTCGAGAAGCGCATTCTATTGTTGTGCTGGAGAAGGGTAGCGTTGCCGAGATTGGCACTCATGATGAGCTGATGGCGCAGCGCGGTTTGTATTACTACCTTTCGAGCCAGCAACTCGGAATCTAAGATTTCGATGAGCGCGCAATGGACTCAACGTGATTCAGTCGAAAAGGAATCCGAGTTGTTACCTCAGGAACCGCCTCCCTGGATCATTCGCTGGACAGCGTGGCTCTTAATTGCGGCATTTATCTTTGCGTTTGTAATCGCGATCGTGGTGCGATTGCCGGAGACAGTTGATTGCCATTTCGTTCTCATACCCGCTACAGGCGCGGATCCGATTCAATCGCCGCGGCAGGCCACAATCAGCCGGGTGCTGGCTGAGGAAGGCCAGCCGGTAAAACGGGGTGATGAGTTGTTTGTTCTGCGCTCTGACGAGATCGGCGGTTGGGATACGCAGTTCCGCACCCTCAGCGAAGACTTACGGACCAAGCAAGGGAGCCTGAAGAGGAATGAGAGCGCTTACACCGCGCAACTTGGAATTAAAAGCGCGGAGATCGAGCAGGCCAAAAGCGAAGTGCAGTTTCGCGAAAATCATGCGCGGACCAGCCGGGAGTTAGTTACTCGAATGGAAAAACTCGCCAAACAGGGTGGGGAGTCGGAGGTCGACCTGATAAAATTGAAACTCGACTTGGCCGGGTCAGAAAAAGATTTGAGCGTCGCCCAAAGAACCTTGCAGCAAGTCACTCTTGATCGTGAGCGAATGGAAACGGAACACGCGCGGCAGCGCGGGGAAGACGAGGGTGAAGTTGAAAAATTAAAAGTGCGTATTGCGGCTCTGAGAAAAGACCTGGAAAATGCTCAGCAAAACCTGTTGATGGTCCGCAGTCCATATGAGGGCGTAGTGATTTCCGTGGACCAGCGCACTCCAGGGAGTTTTGTTCAGCAGGGACAAGTACTTTGCCAGTTGGCGCCGAAAGGATCGAAGCCGCGCGCTCGCATGACTTTAAGTGAAGCCGGTCTCCCGAGGCTCGCCGTGGCTCAGCGCGTCCGCTACTTCTTTGAAGCGTTCCCTTATCAACGTTACGGGACTGTCACTGGAAAGGTCGCCTGGATCAGTCCATCGGCGGTTACCAGTACGGACGGATCGCGTTTTGTTGCGTTAGGATCACTCGATCGTTATGAAATGTCTTCACGAGCAGGACGCTCTCTGCCTCTGCGCGTTGGAATGAAAGGCGATGCACACATCATAGTCGGAGGCCGGACGCTGATTGAATATGCATTCGAGCCGATCCGGCAATTGCGCGAAAGCATCAAGCAATAACCACCGATGCAGCCGCGGCCGTCCAAGTTAAGACTCCAACACCTAACGACCAACAATGAGGCAATGGCGCGTTGTCTTCAATTGGCCGGACTCGCTGCGCGATCCGATGTGCCCGTGGTACTGCTCGGCGAGACTGGCACGGGGAAAACATTGCTGGCGCAGGCTATCCATAATTCATCAAAGCGGGGAAATGGGCCTTTCATCTCATTTAACGCGGCGGCAATCAGCGACACTTTGCTCGAGAGTCAGTTGTTCGGTCACGAACGGGGAGCATTCACCGGCGCGCAACAAACGATTAAAGGAAAGTTCGAACTGGCCGACCAAGGCACGCTTTTTTTGGATGAGATCTCGGAGATGAGTCCTCTGGCACAGGTAAAAGTCTTGCGCGTTCTGGAGTATGGCGAATTCGAGCGTTTGGGCTCTGAGCGAATGCTCACCTCCAACGCACGAATCATTTGTGCGGCCAATTGTTCGCTGCGAGAACGTGTGCGATTGGGAAAACTTCGGGAGGATCTCTATCAGCGACTCAATGGCCTTACGCTTCTTATCCCTCCGCTTCGAGAACGGCTGGAAGAATTGCCGGCATTGATCGCCACGGAATTGCAAATTGCCGCAACGAAAGAAGGCAAATCAATCACGGCAATTCATCCGGAAGCGATGGATAAGCTGCTTCGTCACGACTGGCCGGGTAATCTGCGCGAACTGAGTCACACGGTGCGGACGATGACTCTCTTTTGCGATGATTCGGTGATTCTCCCTGAGCATGTTGTATTTCCCGCGGATCTCGAACCGGATCGGGCAGCATCAGCAACCCAACAGCCAGAGCCGCTGCCCGCGAGCAATCACCAGGAAGCTGATGCGGTTGTCGATCTCTCACTGGAATGCGCAATCCAAAAGCATGTTCGGCTGGTTTATGAACAGACAAATCGGAACCAGCGACGCGCCGCCCGATTACTTGGTATTTCTCGTTCGACTCTCGCCCGGTATCTGCGCGAGGTGCTTAAAAATAAATCACCCTCGGCCTAAATTTGAGGCCAGTTGGTCCAATAATGCAGTTGGAATGTTGCTTCACGGAGCAACGATTTCACCGGGATTGAGAAATCCTTACCGGCATAAGTGCTTCCATCTCAATCGTAAACGGTAGCGTGATCACGGTTTTTTCTGTGGCCACGGAGACTTGGCACGAATGCTGATATCATCGGAGAACCAAGGTGAATACACCGAGCAATAAAAAGAATGCGCCCGCCGTGCAGTCAGACGGTAAAAGGCGCAGGCGCACCAAGGATAAGTTGATTCGCCTTAACGACCTCATTCCAGAAAAGGACGTCAAGGGTGGGCACCAAGTGCTCTTCGGTGTCAGTGACACAACTCAAACTAACAACCCGAAAAATAAATAGTCAGGAAACGCAAAATGGCACAAAGAAAAGAAAGCAAACCGAAAATCAAAGTCCGCGATCTGAAACCGAAAAAAGATACCAGGGGTGGCGTCGTCGCTGACGTCAACGCCCAGGCGCACCAACAGAACCACAGTGTTCAAACCCGTGGCACCCAGGGAAAAGGACACAGCGTAGATAGGTGGATTTAGTGCCAGGCAACGCATCGCGGTTCGATCCCGCGAATGCGCCTTTTATGTTCGTCTCGGATGTATCGATCAAAAGAATATCGCTCCCGCACCAGAACCCATATCGCCGGCGGTTGTTCCTCCCCAGAACGCCCCCCAAATTTCAGCGGTAGTTGATCAAAAAATGACCGCCCCCCATACCCGAGCAGGTATGAGAGGCGGCTGTTCCCCCCAGAACAATCTTCAAAAACTTCGACGGTACTAAACGAGCTTGCAGCCAATAGCAACAAATTTGTTCGGGCCCGATATCGTGATCGTCAGTTGTTGTTGGATGCCCTGAGTGGGGCAACTCTTCGGGCCTAACGAATCGTTGGGATCTGGGTGCCGTTCTTCAGCTTCGATTAGCCCCGCCTCCCAGCGAAGTCTTCTTTTCAGCCCGGCGACAGCATTTCGGGGCGACATTCTTTGGAGCTCGCTGGTAAAACTGTTTGTTAATTCCACGCAATTTCCTGCAATACTGCACGCATCACCTCGGTATTGAAGGTTGGGCAATGTCGGATGAGAGCGGAGTGGGCATTGGGCTCGAACCTGGCGCCAATTCCGGACTTGGGGTTGGAGTTTCCTCCGGAGTTGGAGTCGGAGTGGTATCTGCCTGGGAGTGATTGCCATGTTTGCCAGCGGTCGAATTCCATTTGTGTGTGCCTGCCTGCTGCGCGCCTTGCCGCCCATGTTTGTGGGACTTTACGGCTTGTTTGCCTGGATGATGACCGGCACGCTGCCCATGTCGCGTCGATGGCGGTTTGACGTGCAACAATCTTGGTTGCGGCGCCTTAACCTGGATCTCGGCCCTTGTCGCAGTAGTACGGCTTGCCGCCCACGCCAGCGCAAAAGTTGAGGTCAAGATTAATACGACTGCCGTTACTCTCGCCAGGCAGATCGCCACCCGTGCGACCGTCCCCATATTTCTGTTTGTCTCGCTTGAGTTCATAACGCATTCCCCCGTTCGTATTATGGAAATCGCACCGGGCGCGGCGTTCACGTGCCAAAGCCGAAATAGCGGCTGAGTGGAGCTGCGCGAAACTTGTCTTTGTTTTGTTGCCAGACAGCATCGCTGCTTTACAAAATGGCAGCGATGTCGGGTTACGAACCAACTTCGCGGCGTCCGATTGCGTCTTTGTTTCGACGAACGGCGGGCACCGCCACGCGGTTCTGTTTGCGCTATGGAATTCATCCGGATGTGATTTCGTACTTGTCCATCGTGGCCGCGCTGATCGCCGCGATTTGTTTTTGGAAATCGGGAGGGACCCGTTGGCTATTGCTCATCGCGCCGCTTTTTTGTTATTTGCGGCTCTGGTTCAACATGCTCGACGGCATGGTCGCGTTCGCGGCAAGGAATGCGAGTCGGCGTGGTGAAATCCTGAACGATCTGCCCGATCGGGTTTCGGACGTCGTGATCTTCGCCGGCGTAGCACATAGCGGGCTGATGAATCCGTTAATTGGTTACTGGGCGGCAATTTTTGCCGTGCTCACCGCATACGTCGGCCTGTTTGGACAAGCTCTCGGTGTCCAGCGCCAATTTGGGGGACTCATGTCGAAGCCGTGGCGCATGGTTGCGCTGCACTGCGGCGCATGGCTCACATTTTTTCTCGCGCAGCAGTCGTTCGCGACCCTCACCATTTTGGATTGGACGTGCCTTGTGGTGATCGGTGGTTGCATTGAAACAATCGTTGTTCGCTTGAAACACATCACCGCCGCGCTGCAAGATAAAGGTTGATGTCGCCGCACATCGCGCTGCACGATCCTGTTTTTCGCAATTACTTCTGGATCGTTCTGATTTCGCTCGCCATCGCCGGTGCGGTGCTCGCGTTTCTGCGGTTCGTCTGGAAAAAGGAAACGACGTCAATGTTCAAGACGTATTACTCATGGATTCTCATTGCCGGGCTCGGTTTCATGGTTGTTTTTTTAGGGCGCATTCCAACGATCGTTGGCATCACGTTGCTTGCGATCTGCGCGTTCAAGGAATTCGCGCACGCATCGGGGCTGTGTCGTGACTCGTTTATGACCGGTGCGGTCTATGCCGGTATCGTTACTGCCGGAATTGCCTCATTGATTTCGCGACCGGGTGGCGACGAAACAGGCCAGGGCTGGTACGGATTGTTTGTCGCCTTGCCAGCGTTCGGGATCGCATCGATTCTGCTGATTCCGATTTTGCGCAATCGCGCTCGCGGCGAGCTGCAACGCATATCGCTCGCCATTATCGGCTTTGTTTACATCGGTTGGATGTTCGGTCACCTCGCATTCATGGCGAATAGTCGGAACGCCTATGGCTACATTTGCTACATCATTTTCGCGACGGCATTGACTGACGTTGCGGCATTTACTTTCGGGAACACGTTTGGCCGCCATCCGCTGCGCAGTGAAATCAGCCCGAAGAAGACATGGGAAGGTGCCATCGGAGCGTTTGTTATCGCTATGATCCTTCCGTGGGTTCTTCGATTCTCCTTTCCGTTTTTCGGCCCGTTACAACTATTTTCGACCGGGTTGATCGTTGGAATTGGCGGGCAACTCGGCGATCTTTCGATTAGCCTCATCAAGCGCGACATCGGGATAAAAGACATGGCTGCAACTATTCCTGGTCACGGCGGGATTCTGGACAGGATCGATAGTTTGGTTTATGCCGCGCCATTGTTCATGTACATGGCTGCATATTATTATCCGCTCCGATGAAAAAATGGCTGTACGATCCGGTGCGCGATCTCGATCAAGCGCCGGCCGATTCTTCCTGTCAGTTTCCGCGCGAGCCGGACATGATTGTTCAAGGATTGCGATCGTTCAGCGCGTTGATCATTCGGGGTCTGCTGCGCATCTATAATCGTTTTGAAATTGTCGGGCACGAAAATCTCCGCACAAACCGGTCCCTGGTCATTGTCGCCAATCATTGCAGTCATCTCGACACTGTTTGTCTGCTTGCGGCGTTGCCACTGTCCAAATTGCATCGCGCGTTTCCAGCCGCGGCATCTGATTATTTCTTCCAAAGCGTTCCGCGGCTTTGGGCTGCTGAGATACTGGTGAACGCACTGCCGTTTGCGAGACAAGCGCGGGTGCGTCAGAGCCTGGCCCTTTGCCGGGCATTGCTCGCCAATCCAGGAACCATCCTGATTATGTTCCCGGAAGGGACCAGGTCGATAAACGGCGAAGTTGGTGAATTCAAATCCGGCATCGGGGCTCTTGTTGCAGGACGCGATCTGGAAGTCGCTCCTTGCTTCATTGACGGATCGTTTCAAGCGTGGCCGAAAGGCAAACGATTCCCGCGCCCACGAAAACTTCGACTGATCGTCGGAAGACCTCGGGCTTATTGCGATCGTGGCACAGATAAGAATGACATTGGCGCGATTGCCGCCGAATTACGCGATGCGGTGAACGAATTGCGCCCGACAAATGGAACCCGTTGAAACGACTTTCACGACCTGGGACGGTTCCGAGCTGTTTTTCCGAGCGTGGATGCCAAATGATCCGACAAACAAGGCGCTGCTGCTTTTTCATCGTGGCCACGAGCATTCGGGACGGTGGCAGGAAACGGTCGACTCGTTAGGCCTTGAGGATGTTGCAATCTTCGCGTGGGATGCGCGTGGCCATGGCCGTTCCCCGGAAGATCGCGGCGCGGCAAAAAGTCTTCACGACGTGATCAAAGATGTGGACGCTTTTGGGCGTCATGTCTCAGCCCGCTTCGGCATCCCGATCGAAAACATGATTCTGCTTGCGCACAGTCTCGCCGCCGTCACCGTCACGGCCTGGGTGCACGATTACGCGCCGCCAATCCGTGCGATGATTTTGGCGACGGCCGCATTTCACGTGAAGCTCTATGTTCCTTTCGCTATTCCGTCCCTGCGAATTCTGCGACCGCGATTCGTAAAAAGCTATGTAAAGCCGAAAATGCTCACACACGATCATGAGCAAGCTGCGCGGTACGGTTCCGATCCGCTGATCTTCCGGCAAATCGCCGTGAACGTGCTTCTGGACCTACACGATACTGCGAAACGGTTGGTTGCCGATGCCGGTGCGATCCAAACCCCCACGCTGATGATCGGCGCGGGAAAGGATCGGGTCGTGAGTCTCAAGGCGCAGCAAATTTTTTTCGATCGCCTTTCGTCAATTGACAAACGCCTCGACATTTTCCCGGATGCTTATCACGCGATTTTTCATGAGACGAATCGTCACGATGTTATCGGAATCATCCGGGAGTTCGTTCGAGATTGCTTCTCGAAACCGGCAGCAAAGCTTTCCCTGCTACACGCCGATAAGACCGGGTACACGGCTCACGAACATGAGCAGTTAAAAAATAACGGCAGCGGAAGATTCGCAGTCGCGCGTACCGCCCTGAGATTCGCCGGTCGATTGAGTCGTGGCATCGAGATCGGTTGGCGTTCCGGTTTCGATTCCGGTCTTTCGCTCGATTACGTTTACAAGAATGAACCAACCGGCTGGAGCCCATTCGGTCGGATGATCGACAAATCGTACCTGAATAGCATCGGTTGGCGCGGCATCCGCCAACGCAAAGAGAATCTAAACAAAATTCTGCGTGATTTAATTCTGAGAGTGCATCGCGAGAACAAGCCAGTGAGAATCCTCGATATCGCCGCGGGTGCAGGGCGCTACGTGATCGAAACGATCCGCGACATGCCCAGGATTCCAATCGACGCCACGCTTTGCGATTATAAGGAGGAAAATGTCGACGCCATGTGCGCTCTGGCCGATGAGCTAAACGTCAATGGCGCCGTGGTGGCGCGCCGCGGCGACGCGTTCGATCGGGAGTCTCTGGCCAAAATTCAGGCGCGCGCGACGATCGGAATCGTTTCAGGCCTCTATGAATTGATTCCGTCCAACGAATCGGTTCTGAATTCGTTGGGCGGCTTGGCCGATGCCATACAGCCTGGCGGTTATCTCATTTACACCAATCAACCCTGGCATCCGCAGCTTGAATTCATTGCGCATGTCCTCGTGAACAGGGAAGGAGAACCCTGGATTATGCGGCGGCGGACAACGGCCGAAATGGACGAACTCGTTCGCGCCGCCGGGTTCGAGAAGATCGATATGGAAATCGACCGGTGGGGACTGTTCACGGTTTCAGTGGCACGCCGTGGGCGTTAAACGCAGCAAAGCGCTGGTCGTCTCGATCGGGTTGTCCGTCTTGTTCCTGATCGTTTATGGCAGTTGCAATTGGATCACTGCGCATCGCGCGAATGTCGGCACGTTTTACTTCGAATGGGAACGCAAGATTCCGTTCGTGCCGTTTTTCATCCTGCCCTATATGTCGATCGATATTTTCTTTGTTGTCGCGCCGTTTCTTTGCCGTCCTGATCACGAATTGTCGGTGTTAACAAAACGAATCGCGGCAGCGATTATCGTCGCTGGAATATGTTTCCTCATATTTCCGCTGCGATTCGCGTTTCCGCGACCCCACACTGACGGGTGGCTCGGCGTTCTGTTCGATTGGTTCCGAGGAATGGACGCGCCGTACAATCTGTTTCCATCGCTTCATGCGGCGTTCACCCTCATTCTTTGCAATGTTTATTTTCGTCATACCCGCGGTTTTCTTCGCGCAGCGATCATGATCTGGTTCGCACTGATCGCGTTGTCGCCGCTTCTCACATATCAACATCACTTGATCGATATCGTTGGCGGCTTTGTCCTCGCGGGATATTGCTTCTATCTCTTTCGGGAGCGTACGCCTGCGCTGCCGGTTATTGCCAACCGGCGTATTGGCTCGTATTACGCAGGCGGAGTTGCGGTTGCCGTAATTTTGGGTGCGATCCTTTGGCCGTGGGGAGTTCTGCTTATTTGGCCGGCGATTGCTCTCAGTATCATGGCGACTGCGTATTTCGGAGCTGGCCCGATTGTTTATCGCAAGACTGAGGGAAAGCTGCCGTGGAGCACCCGGTTTGTGCTGGCGCCCTGTCTAACCGGTCAATACTTGTCGTTGTTGTATTATCGCAGGCAATGCCGATCCTGGGACAAGGTCACACCAGACATTTGGATCGGAGGCAAATTGGATTCCCGTGCTGCCAAGAAAACTTTGTGCTCAGGAGTCGTGTCTGTACTTGATCTGACCGCTGAATTTTCCGAAGCGACACCATTCCGCAAGATCAAGTATCACAACATTCCCGTAATGGACCTGACTGCTCCAACCCATGCGCAACTTCTCGAGGCGAGCGAATTCATCAGCAATCACTCCCGAGATGGCGCCGTGTATGTTCACTGCAAGATTGGTTATTCGCGAAGTGCAGCTGCAGTAGCCGCTTATTTGATCATGAGTGGGGATGCGAAAACCGCAGAAGAGGCATTCGCGAAGATTCGTCGCGTTCGACCGTCTGTTGTTATTCGACCCGAAGTGCTTTCCGCTTTGTCCGAATTCGAACGTCAAGTTCGTCCTTCTCGAAGTGTCGCGACGCTTTTGTTCTCGCGTTGAATCAGTGCGATTTCGCATAATCGCAACGCTTTATGAATTATAACGAACTGATTCAGCTTTATTTCGAGCGTTCGACGGCGATGCAGCAGTATTGGAACCTCTATGTCATTATCGTCGGCGGCGTTCTGGCGTTCTCCTCACTTCGTAAACAGCCGGCTGCGATTACTACCGCGTTGGTTTGCATCTTATTTGTGTTATTTGCCTATAATAATCTTGACGCGATGAAAGATACGACGGCGCAACGCTTCGCGACGCTCAACGCGATCAAACAATTCGATTCTAGCACCGCGGCTGCCGCTCCTTCGAAACAGGTGCGCGAGTTGCTCGAGCCGACGCTCACGCCTGCGACTTATAACAGTGTGCGCTCCACACACGTAATTAGTGACATTCTTACGATCGCCGCACTCTGGGCGATGGAATTGCGTCGGCGCAGGCTGAGGAACACAATGCCCGCGCAATAACAGCGTGACTACAAATAATAGTGCCACGCACGATATCTCTTGGTTCAGATAATCCTGGTGTTCGAAAACACGATCTGTAATTTCGCGTCGGAATGCTGGCAACACTTTGCGTGTGTGCGCCAGGAAACCTCGCGTGAGCGTATTCTCAGGTCGAGTGCGCCGAAACGAAATTCCGCTCCATCGGATGCGGCCTAAACCGCGTCCACCTCGGAATTGAGCATTTGCCTGTCTTTGGCGACCTTGAGAATCCGTGTCCGAAGCGCAGCGCGAAATCCCGCTTGATCTTCTAATCCGCGCCGGAGCGATTTGTCATAGTTGCAGTAGACGATTCCCTGAAGATTACTGGGCCACGGTTCGTTTTTTGGCTTCAGGATAATTAGCGCGCCTGATTCTCCTTTGTACATGGCAACAGCCATTCCGACTTCGATCAAAACGTTCGAGTTATGACCGGCAAGGTCCATCACAAGAGCATCTGCGCGTTCGATCCGATCGCGTAACGTTGAAAGCAGGTGCATGCCTTGTCGTCCTCGCAATCGATGAAGGCGGATGTCGAGTTTGTATTCACCGGGTGACGCCTGGGCACGTGAACGGCACTCGTCGATGACCGTCTTTATCAGGCTCCGCAGGAACGCCCATCGTCGGTCCTGTAGAATAGGAACGGTGGATTTGCCTCTCTTCGTCCATGGGGACGAGACATAGATCTCGATTGGTTTCTGCGTGCTGGGGCGGGTGTTCTCCACGTCTTCAGTGGCTTAAATCGGCAAAGTGCGTGAACTGCACGCGTAGATTCTTAGTCGATGTGACGCGAACCGGGCATCGACGAAGTATGCAAAGGCTTAGTGTCGTTTTTTCCGGGTGCTTCCGCGCTTTTTAGAAGTTCGCGACGAGGAAGACGCTCGCTTCGCGCGCGCCTTGCTACCTGATTTTTTCGGCTTCGATCGACTGGAGGCTCGTCGCTTCACTGCATTCCGGGAAGGCGTGGTTTTTTTGCGCGACCGGCTCCGTGATCTTGTAGTCAGTTGCCGCTTCGCGCTTCCTGCCGCGCTTTTCGCCTTGCTAGCCACTGTTCGGAGAGTTCTCGCACTTGCCTGCCTCACGCGTGGACTCCTGCTAGCTCTTCCCGCAACAGCGCCAGCGACTCCGCCTACGACGGCGCCGATTGGTCCCGCGATACTGCCTACCGCCGCTCCTGCGACGGCACCAGCAGTGGTTTTCGGAATCGGTGGAATTTCAATGTTTTCTGAAGACCGTGATGTCTCCTCGTTTCGCTGATCTGAATTCGGGGTGCTCATGGAAGTTCGTAATGGTTTGATTCGACTACAGATATAGTTCGCAGCGGAAGGATGAAATACGCGTAACAAACAGTCGATATCGTTTGACTTGGCCGTTCTATCCCATACTGTTCGCAGTTTTCGCACTCGCGAGAATATCCCCGTCAATGAGTAAGATCCGTAACATCGCTATCATTGCGCACGTCGATCATGGTAAGACCACGCTCGTCGATCAATTACTGCGTCAATCGGGGACGTTTCGTTCGAACCAGCAGATCGAAGAACGCGTAATGGATTCGATGGATCTCGAGCGGGAAAAAGGGATCACGATTCGCGCGAAAAACGCGGCCGTTCAGTGGAAAGATTATCGGATCAATATTGTCGACACACCCGGCCACGCCGACTTCGGCGGCGAGGTTGAGCGGATCATGAAAATGGTGGATGGCGTGTTGCTTGTTGTTGACGCGCACGATGGCCCCCAGGCCCAGACACGTTTCGTCCTGCGCAAGGCGTTGGAGAACAAAGTCAAGCCGATCGTTGTCATTAACAAGATCGACAGAGAAAACGCACGGCCGCACCAAGTCGTGGACATGGTTTTCGATCTTTTTGTCGAACTGAAAGCAACCGATGACCAGCTCGATTTTCCAATCGTCTACGCGAGCGCGAAGAACGGATTTGCCGTTCGCGAACTGCAGGAACACAACGAGGACATGACGCCTCTTTTTGACGTCATTGTGAGGGACGTTCCCGCGCCAAAGATCTCTACAGAGCCGTTCTTCCAGATGCTGGTGTCGAACCTGGACTACAGCGATTATCTTGGACGGATTGCGTTGGGCCGCATCGTGAGCGGGAGCGTTAGCGTGGGGGACTCGATCGTCTGTATTCACCGAAACGGCCATGCCGAACGAGCTGCAATCACTGCGCTTTTTACTTACGAAGGGCTGGAGCAGGTCCAAATCAAGCAGGCGAACGCGGGTGACATCGTTGGGATCACGGGCTTTGAGGACGTTTACATCGGCGAAACATTAACCGATAGCGAAGAGCGCGCACCGCTTCAGTTCGTCGATATCGATCCGCCAACGATTCGGATGCAAATTCTCGTTAACGATTCGCCGTTTGCCGGGCGCGACGGGAAATTTGTGACGGCGCGGCATATTCGCGAACGCCTCGTTCGTGAAACGCGAGGCAACGTTTCTCTTCAAGTGCGGGATACCGAAACGGCAGGCGCATTCGAGATCAGTGCGCGCGGAGAAATGCAAATCGCCATCCTCGTGGAGCAGATGCGACGCGAAGGCTACGAAGTCATGGTGTCCCGGCCGGAAGTGATTTTTCATCGAGGTGAGGACGGCGAGCTGCTTGAGCCGCTTGAAAATTTGTATGTCGATCTGCCTGATGACAATCTCGGCCAAATTCTACAGTCTGTTGCCAATCGGAAAGGTGAAGTTGTGGCGATAAATCATCACGCCTCGCGCGTATCGATCGAAGCAATTATTCCGACGCGCGGCTTGATCGGGTTCGAGACCGACTTGGTGAACGCAACTCGCGGTGAGGGATTCATGAGTCATCTTTTTCGCGAATACGCGCCGTTCAAAGGCGAGATAGGCGGACGTGGACGCGGCGTAATGGTATCGATGGAACCCGGGGTGAGTACGGCTTATGCATTGAATAATATCCAGGAGCGCGGCCGGCTTTTTATCGGGCCGCAAGAGGATATTTACGAAGGAATGATCGTGGGTGAAAACGCGCGTCCTGAAGATTTGCCGGTCAACCCATGCAAGCAAAAACATCTTACCAACATGCGCAGCCAGGGTGAGGGCAAGGGAATACAACTTGAAGCGCCGCTGCGAATGACCTTGGAGCGAGCCATCGAATACATCGAGCTCGATGAGTACGTGGAAGCCACGCCGAAATCTCTTCGCCTGCGCAAACGGATCCTGGATGCGATCGCTCGAAAACGAGCTGCAGCGTAAGAAATGACTCCTGCCGGTCACGCCACCAACGCGGCGTGTAACCATCCGATCAGCAGGAAAACGATTGCGAATGCGCCGGCTACCAACCAGCGAAGGTCGGGGATGATCATGCGGCGCGAAACGGGTACCAAGTCAAGCTCTACGCCAATAAACTTGTAGCCCGCGAGACGCGCATAGCAGGGGTGCGAAATCAGTTTCAAGAATGTACGCCGGTTGGGATAGCGGACGACGGTCATATTCTCCCAGGTTCTTTCCGGTTCCATATTGACAAGGCCGGCTTGGGGGACTCCTACGAAGGTCGGATACGACGCGTGACTCAACCACAGCCAGGTCAGGCCTTTTTCATAATGTGCGTTGGCCTGTTTTGGCGTGCCTTGAAACTCCGGCCCACCTGCAAACGTCCGCAGCTTCGGGAAAAAATTCATGAGGTTAAACATATAGACGGGCTTTCCATCATCCGCTTCGGCCCATGGGCGGAGACGGGCAATGAACGCCTGAACTGCCTTCTCGGGCAGTGGTAGCTTTTCGATACTGGCTATGTAGGTATCGATCTCCGGCTCAGTGAGCTTGCCCCCTCCTTGGGAATGCCAGACCCAGAAAGCCACATACAAAATGATGAGCGCGGCGGCAACAAACAACTCAAACCACATTCTTGTTCCTTGTTGAATGTTGTGTCGCTCCGCCGACTCGCATCATGTTGCACAACTCAGGCAAAGAATTTCAATAATAGTTTGTTCAGCTTCTCTGGATGTTCATGTTGGACCCAATGGCTGGCATTCTCAAATATTTCAACATGGCCATCATCACAATACCGAAGACTTTCTTTTGCCATCGCCTCGACGGCAAACTGGTCATCCTTTCCCCAGATCAGCAGCGCCGGCACTCGCACGCGCGAAGCTTCAGAATGACGTGCCCATTTGGAGGGACGGAGCATGGCGCCTCGGTATGAATTGAGCATAGCGGTTACTGCGCCGTCCTTGGCCCAGGACTCCTTATACTGCTCGAGATCAGACTCGGAAAAAACGCCGGCGACTGAAGTATTCTGCAACACTTGAACGAGCAGCGCCCAGTCTCGACTGCGTAGAAGGAATTCGGGTAACCGCGGCAATTGAAAAAGGAATATGTACCAGCTCTTCCGCAACTGCGCGGGGTTCCTGAAAAGATGCTTTATGAAAACGCGAGGATGCGGCACGCTCAACATTGCCGCGCGCCGAATCCGATTCGGAAAATGGGCCGCCAAGTGCCAGGTAACAGCAGCTCCCCAGTCGTGTCCGACGACGAACGTCTGTGGAATTGCCAGGGCACCCAAAACACCAAGAATATCTCCAGCGAGCACATCAATGGAATAGTTGGTAACACCTGCCGGTTTGTCGCTTAAGTTATAACCGCGTAGGTCTGGTATGATCACTCGATAACCAGACGAGACGAAGTAATCAATCTGCCGGCGCCACGCGAACCAGAACTCAGGAAATCCGTGGATGAACGTTATTGGTCTGCCTTCTGCAGGGCCGGCAACAACGACATGTATCGCAGTGCCGTTAATGTGAAGCACACGAGATTCAAGAGGCGCGCGGATGCCAGACACGTTCATGAAAGTACCTGGTACGCGCCATCTCATTCACGAATCCGCACAATTGTCCGCACCCCGTCCGAATCTTACCAGCGTCATACCGGGGACTCGCCGGATCAATGAATCTGGTTCGTCGGCGGCACTGCGAGCCCGACAAAAATAATGATGCCGTCGCCGCCAGGATTGCCACCCGCGGTGTCGATGTCGAAATCGGGTTTCCAATTATTGATGGACCAAATGTTTCCTGCCTGATCGATGACCACCGCCGTCTGACGCATCATCGGGATGAAACAGGGCGGTCCCGGGGGTTGACCAAGACTATACAAAGGCGCCCCGTTATGGAGTAACACTTCGCTGCCAGCCGATGGCACCGTGTAGCCTGTGGGCGGTGATATCGGATCGCCGACGTTGTGACCCGGAGGCGCATGAATGCCCCACAGCTTTGTTAGTCTTCCAGTGAA
Source organism: Chthoniobacterales bacterium (assembly GCA_025935755.1). Lineage (GTDB taxonomy): Bacteria > Verrucomicrobiota > Verrucomicrobiia > Chthoniobacterales > UBA10450 > Udaeobacter. Next base: position 31,218 of record JAICUQ010000011.1, read on the forward strand.
ATTGCTTCCCGGTTCGAGCGGACCAAAGTTTGCGACCCACACGTTATCTTCACCGTCGACCGCCGTGTCCCACGGGGCGTCCATACCACCTCCAGTAAATTGCCCGATCTCTGTTCCGTCAGGCCGAAACGCATAAATGACATTACTACCCAAAGCAGCGAGCCATGCGTTTCCCTGGGAGTCGAGCGACAAAGCCCTGAGTCCATGTGCATCAGGCAAGAAATGTAGAAATTGTTGTTGCAACGTTCCGTTCACCAGCGCGTACTTCGCAATACTCCTCGGAAACACATCCAGGAGAAGTCCTCCAGTGTAAGACACCCAGGTGCTTCCATCATTGCCAACGGCAACGTCGAACGGAGCAGCGCCGTCGTAGGGGTGAACACCCACGGACTGATGTGGGTTGCCATGTTTGAATACATACACGGAGTCGTTAGCGAAGCTGGAGATCCAGATGTTACCATCCGCGTCCGAGCCGAGCCCCTGCGCCCGCAGTGGGCCGCCTTGATATCCGTTCGGTTGGGACATTGCTGCGCCTGACAAGGTAAAACGTGACATGCTTCCATTTCCACCTAACGATGGATTGCAGCCCTCGCAGTCGCCCCAGCCGAAGTTGCCGAACCATGCGGAATTTCGCGGGTCGATGGTAACACCAAAGCCCGCACCGAGTGCACCGCCCGCGGTGACAGGAGACCGCGGCGTGCCGTTCCCACCGTCGGCCGGTTGGCCGTTAGGTTTAAATACCAGGTTGAATTGGCAGGAGTACGGTGTGCCTTGAACGGTGTTGTTCGTGACCCACGCGTAACCTCGTTTGTCGAACGCCAGGTTCCCGGGACCGCTAATCAGAAAGGCAGGGTCATCGCTACCTGAATCGTTGATCTTCACCGTAACGGTCCAGGCATCCGGCATGGTAACAAGTGGCGGCGCATACATGTTACTCAGCAAGGTCAGCGCGAAGATTCCATTCACGTTTCGCCCTGGATCGCGAGCGAGGTTCGCCAGCGCTTGCGCGGTATTGATTGGCGACGGGCCGCCGGGCGCTGTAGTCAGATCAAAAAGCGTTGTAGTAACATCGGAGTGATGCACACACGCGGCTAAAAGGTTTGCAAGCGATCGCGTCGAGCGCAGTGAATTGGTTTCATCGGCATTCGGAGAGTTCAACAGAACAGACGACGATTGACCGGCCACGACATCCACGATGTTGTTGTTCATACCTGCCGCGATCTGTAGCGCGAACGAATTTCCCGAGATCACGCCGGTCCTGAAAAATTGCGCCAGCGAATAGCTGGCCGCTACGGTGGTTAGTTCGTTGATCGTCGCCGTTTCCGGTAAGTTTGCGCCAAGAACAGTGACGAACTCCACACCTTCGCCAATGCCTGCTTTCAAAAAGAAAATGCTCGATGAGCTTTTTTTCTTGTACGGAATAGTAAACTGACCTGAACCATTTGTTATGGCCTCACCAACCGTCGTCGGAAGCCCTTGTGTCGCTTCGAACAACACGACGCGGACATTCGGTAACGGGTCGCTTGCACTCGTTCCGCCGGTTTGAACAAATCCACTCAGCGACTTGACATTGGCCGGTAAGACTTCGCCAGCGAACAGCAGGATCGCCGCTACGCTCAGCAATACCCGCCTAATCCCGAATACGAAATTTCTCATTTAGCCTCGCGCTATCTTAAGTGCCCTCTCATGAGAAGTGGTTTCATGCAGAGCGCGCACACTATAAAGAGATGTCACAAAAGCCAGCCATTTTTCGATAGTGGGCGGCATTTTTCTGACCGCAGCGGCTCTGGAACGAAAGAGCTCGCCGCGCTCAGCGCCAGACGAACAGGTCAAGGCAGCGGCTGGATGCCTCAGCTGCAAGACCGCCCATTCAATCTCCTATTGCTCATCGTTAATGGCATGCGAAATCGCCGCATCCAGATACAGGTAAGTCCAGGTGGTAGGATCCGAAGGGGTCGGTGGTTTAGGATGGAGAGTTGCCCAACCAGGAATGAAGGGTCTGGTCATTGGTGTAAATCCAAAATCCGGAAATACTGTTTGCTCAAAGCTGATTGGCAGCGCATTCGAACCGCTGGTTCCTGAGTAGGGCGTACGAACAGGTTTAATCTGCCTATTCTGTCTAAGCATGGACATTTGTTTATCTGAGTAGCGCAAGAAATATCCTCCCCAATCTATATTAAAAGTGAAAGGGGAAACTCGATTTCCGTGCCTATCAACAAGGTTGTTCGAAGTACTTGTTTGATTGTTATTTGAGGGGAAACTATTGGAGACGGATATAAAGCTAAATTCCCGTCCATCCAAGCAGCCAACAATTGAAGCTTGAGTGCCGTTGCCCAGGTCTCCTGCACGGTTACCTTCACCAATGAAGTAATTTGGCGCAATGTCTCCCGCGCTTCGCGAAAAGATATCTGATACAAAAACCACTTTCTTCCCTCTAAAGACCGAACCAGGGTAAAGCTTTTCATTCAACGAAACATTGAGGTATTGCGAACCTTGAAATTGCCTGGCCGCTTGAGCCACCGTATCTGATCTCAGATAATTGCGAGGCTGCCTTTTCGGATCCTTGAAAACATTATACGTAAAATAGAGCTGTCGATCCGAGCCCATAAATTCCGCAATCGATAGCACGTCAGGTTCTCCTCCCAAATTGCCGGTTTGATCGATAATGATCGCTTCGCAGCCGATCGAGTTGAACCACTGCATCATTTTACTATAAACAGTCGATAAAGATTCGCGGAAAATGCGCGGATTTGTTGATGTGTTCGGATTCTCTGGCGCATAAACGCCACGGGTATCCATGTAAACATTGGGATCCATAAATCTGGAGTCCCTCTTATATAGATAGCCAATTATTTTCCCCCCTGTGAGGGCCGGATTGATTTGGCCGAAGTAGTGGGCATTTAAATTCAGTGCGTTATCATGGTACGAACCCATGGTGGCATAGTTCCGAGGGATATTGGGTCGAATAACTCCATTGACCACGTTTGCAGGAATGACAAGACCTTCAAAATGAGCTCTGCCGGCTGACGGATCCCTGATGAATGGATAACCAAGGGTCGTGACTGGATCTGGTTGATCCGGTTCAAGCACACCACGGATCGTAAAGACTAAATTATGAACGTTAACCAGATAATTACCTAGAGCAGTATCATAGCGAAACAGGCGATTGTAGTAATTAACTGGGTAAGGACAGTTAACCATATTTTGCAGCCCGCCAGTTTTCTCGATGCCCAGGCCTGAAATCACAGGTCCGTAATCAAAGAAATTATGGTAGTACCAATTCACAAAAGGTTGTCCGTATCGTACGCTGTCCCCGAATGACACGTTAGCAGATCCGTTCCTGAGCGCCGTTTGCAAGTTACCGAAGGTATCGATCAATCGGCAACTCCCCGGTTTCGTATAGATATTTCTTTCCACATGGGTTGCGGTGCGAAAAACGGCATAGAACCATGCGGCACAGGAAGCACAGAACTCGTTATACGTCGAGCGAGACGATATCGAATGATTCACAGTGACGGTAATACCAGGCGGAAGATCAATCCATCCAGTGGCAGGATCAGCTAACGATTGCAGACTCGATGTGTCTAGATTCAATAGGAAACTATAGAAAAGGTCGTTATAACTTCCATGTGGTCCCTTATCAACAAAGCTCGGTTTTAGGTAGAGGTTCGCTCCCGCGTTGAGTAACCCTACTCCATTGGTGTAAGTTCCGTTCAGAATAGATAAAGCGCCGGTTGCACCTTGTATCCTCACGTTCGATCCAGGGGTCACATAACTAAAGACTCCATTGTCGATCTCAGGGTCTCCGGTATAGATCGTGGTCCACTTATCGTTTGGTATCCCGATCATTGAGTAGTAAGCGGTATTGGTGACCCGGATTTTTCTTAAACGAGTTTTCTTCGTAAATGTTCCACTCAAAAATTGCCTCGTTATTTCCTTTTCCATCTCTTTCCCCACATAATTCAGAGCCCCTGTATGGTGACTGGTTGATAAATTCGAGAAGGTATTGGCCGAGGTGTAATATTTAAACAAGTTGACCGGGTCATTCCAATCTAGCCCGCTTGTATCTCTCGGCGGGTGCTCCATTTTTTTATAGATGGCTAAACCTGCCAAGGTCGTTTGTCCGGAATAGTGGTAGTTGTAGTACTTAAATGCGCTGATCGTTCGATCATCGATTAACTTTAGAGTGTCACTATTAATAACGGACAAAATCGGGTCATAAGAACCCTCGAAAGGAGGATTATAGCCGTTTACCAATTCGTCCGGGTGGCTATAGAAAAAGGAATTAGTGGTGGGTACTCCCGGTACGCGAGGAAGCGGAATTGGGCGGGAATCAAACACATCGGGTTGCAACCTCGGAAACCGATCTGTTCCATAGGTAGTGAAGATTTGTACGGGATAGACGGAAGTATCAATATAGATGTACTGATCTTGTAGTGCCGAATAAGGTCCGCCTGCATTAAACCCATTCATTGCTCCAATCATTGTATTACGCCACCACCCATGAAACTTAGAATTGTTAACGTTGTAAGTGGCACTTGAATTGTTGAGGGGGACAGCTTGCACCTGTGACAATAGTACCAATGACGCAAGGACCACGGCTGTAAGTATCAGATAATGGATTCGATTAATTGGAGCCATGTGTTCCTAGGTTCTAATTTACAAGGCCTCGTTCACGTCCGACTGTGCGAAAGAGATTCACGCGAAGCTCTGGGTAGAGACGCCCGAAGGACTCAACACGCGCGAGTCTGCCAACTACCGGGGTGGAATGTCAATGCTATTTTGCCATTTGCCGATTGTTACGCCGCATCGGATGACGCTAGAATCGTTGGCTGGTTGAAGGAGTCTTACTTGTCAGCGCTCTAACCAGTGTTGTTTTCGCCTTTCGCTACCGCGATAAGTCTGATTCGAGTGATAATGCGCTTTGGCCGGTTTGTCAAAAGTAGGCCAGAACTGCTTAGGCGAGAAACCTTCTCGCCGACACGAGCGACTTTGTAACATCATGCAGTTCCGCAAAACGCCGAGCGAGGATTCCTCATCTCAAGAACATATCCTGCCGCTTCATGCCGCACGAGCGGCGCGACAAAATGAATGGTACAGTCACTTGTCGGCGGCAAGGCGGGTTTGCTATTGTTTCATCGCAGTCGGCGTAGCAGCGACGCCTGGAGATTCAGTCGGCATCGGCGGGGCGCCCGCTGATAAGGTGAGAGGATGTGGATGAGGATAAGGAGTTCCGTAAGAAAAGCTGGGCGGCGGGGTAGCGTCATTGTGATAGTAACATGGCGAAGGAGCCGGGCTGGCACCGCAATTGGCGATCAACGGCGTGTTAGAATTCGCGAACTGTATGTTATTGCCGCCGCTGTCCTTGTTCGCCCATTCCCAGCACCCAACGTTGATTTGGTCGTTCTTGCCACCAGGATACTTGGGGTCGGAAGTATCTGGAAAACTAACATTCGCAATGCGGCTCCCGGTGTTTTGCAGTGTGCCGCCAGTAACTCCGGTCATGTCTACGGCTTGAAGTACTCGCGTGATTTTAAAGTGTTGCCCTTCGGTAAAAGCGAGACTCCCACCAAAGCCTCCGTGGAAAGTAATATTATCCTTTCCGTTGTTGGTAATGACGGAGAAGTAAACGCTTCGTGGTTGTCTGGGACGGTCCGTGTTTACCAGTGTGTATCCTTTCCATTGCCCCGGGGTCCAAGCCGGCGAGGGGGCAGGAGAAGCAGTCATTACCAGGCCGTTGCTGGCCTTCGCAGTGCCCGTGGCAAATGGTGTTGGATCTTTGTTGGTTCCACCGCGAGAAAAATCGTTTCTGTCCAGCTGATTCGATCCATCCGCGCCACCCCAGTTCTTGATACTCATGTAGGTGCGGTAAGTGGCGAGAGCTATCCGGGCGTTTGGCCAATTGTGGGTACGATTGTCGTGCACCACAGCTACACCTGAACGCATCAAAAGCATGGCATCGCCGGTGTTATGGATTGTATAAAAATCATTGGAGTACATGTCGATGGCCGTCACGCCGCGCCCCTTCGGTCCGGCTCCGGTTTCGGTGCCGTGAGTTTGAACCGAGACATCATAGAAGCTGTTGTAACGAAAAACAGCTCTGGCTCCCCAGTAGGCGTCACAAATCCCATACCCGTACTTGGAAGTAGCGGTAATCTTGTTGTCCTCAAAGAAAAGCCAGTCTTCGCCTCCCCAGTGCAGGGGAGAGTTCCATGATTGCTGTCCGCTCCTGGTTGGATCTCCGTTCCACTGCTTGTCGTAAATGTGCGACCAGGGCGGACGAAAATACATCGTGCAATGATCAATCACGCCCACCACGGTATCGAAGTTGTGCGTCCCGTTGAGTTGTTGCGACCCGTCACTGTTGCCAAACTGACAATGATCCATTCTGAAACGCCCATCGTAACGCTGATCTGCGCCGTGGACCTGGATGATGCCGTTATTCCCTCCCATTGTACCTGTCCTGCCGGCGTCGATAAATTTGATCCCGGTAATCCGGGTTACTTTTGAAGTGGAAGGTGACCGGGCGGTTCCGGCTCTTAAGCTAACCTTGATCAGATTTGCTCCTTTGGCCGCGCGTTTTTGTGGGTGGACGTTGAATCCTTTTCGCGCGGGAGCGGCCATCGAGTCGGACTGTGGAACGATCGTAGAGCCTCCGCTGTCGCGAGTGCCAACAGCATCTCCTAGAATGGTGGAGGAAATTCCGGCTCCCTGAACCGTGATGGCCTTAGTGTTGGGAATGATGATCGTAGAACTGATGGTAGCGTTAGTCGGCGGTATAAGTACGGTGTCGCCGTCAACAGCTTGTCTTATTGCGGCGTTAATGGTTTCGGCCGTCACAGGTGTTTGAACTTTTATATCAGTCGCCAACCCGCTTAGTGGCAGTAGCAGCAATATTACAGACAGCCAAAAAACCCGCGCTATCTTCCCTGAGATTTCGCCAAAGCCTATGCGTTCGAAGCGACTAGTCCCGGGATTACTCACCTCAGCCGTTGTGACGAATTTGGCCAGGAGCGCCACGGTCGATCTACATTCGAGCTCTAACAGGTCGGGTACTCCTCGTCTATAATCACAAAACTGTTCGTGCACCTCGACAGGATAACACGCCGTTATGCTGCGGCGACGGTGCTCAAGCATCTTCCCATAAAACGAAACCTGCGCACCTCGGCGATGCCTCGGATTGCGCTGGGTTCTCATACAATCCGACATTTCAAACCCGAGCACCAAATTCGCGAAGCCAAGGAAGTATCGGTGTTGCTCAGGCGAGCACTTCGCGCCGATCGAGCAGCATCTGGCGCAATACAGCCCGCTTTTCATCGAGTACCCCATCCCGGGCAGCGCGCACAGCTTCAACCAAATCGCCAGCTTGACGCAGACGCGGAACGTTCACGTAATCAGCGCCCGCATCGAGAAGCTCGCTCGCTTGTGCAAGGATGTCGACAGTAGCAATGATTTTTGCGGTCGGGTTCAATTCGCGCAAAAGACGAACCAGCCTCGCGTTTGTTGTACCTTTGAGCAGTGAATCTGGTACGGTGGAGATGAGCACCTCGGCTTTATCCACGCCAGCATGGACAAGCGTATCCCGGTGCGAAACGTCCCCATAGATTACAGGCACGTTTAGCTTGAGAAGACCATCTCGCGCCACCGGGCTGAAATCCACGACCGCCACTTCCGCAGCCAATTCAGGGTAACGACGTTGCAATTCTTGCAGCAGAGAACTGGCGGTCCGGAAAAACCCAACAAACACGATGCGAGCGCTGTAATTATGGCCGACACCTGCGGCTGCGTCGATCTCGGCGGACACGTCATCGAGATCGCGGAAACCGAATTTTTTCAAAAGCGGTATGAGCCATCGCGCCAGACTGTCGGACTTGGCCATGGCGAATGTAGAAACAACCGCAAGCAGAGTGAATGCGAGCGCGACGATGCCGCGGCTGTCCGAACTGGCAAGGTGGGCTGCCTGAGCGCCCAGGGCGAGCACGACCAGCGAGAATTCGCTGACCTGGCAAAGATTCAAGGCCGGGATGATGCTCGTCCGCAATCCCTGGCGCATTAGATAAAGTGGCGTGAACACAGTGGCCACTCGAGTGACCACAACAAACGCAGCGAAGATCAGCGCCCAACCAATCAGGGTGCCCGTCGGTAAGGGAATTTGCATCCCAATCGCGACGAAAAAAAGCGTCACGAAAAAGTCGCGCAAACTGATCACCTTCGCGGTCACATCGAGCGCGTACGGGAAGGTGGAAAGCGCCACTCCCGCGACCAAGGCGCCCATCTCACGGGAGAGATGCAACTGCTGACCAAATTCGCCAATGAGAAAGCACCATGCGATCGCGCCAACTTGCATTAATTCCGGGACGCGCGCCACACCGCGAAAGATAGCTGGCAACACGTAACGGCTGACCGTAAACGTCGCAACCACCAGAACTATGACGCGCACTAACGAGAGAAGCAGCAGACCCGGGGCGAGGTTTCCGAGATTAGGCTGGATCGCGAGAAAAAGAATGACCGCCAAATCCTGGAGTACGAGAACGCCGAGCGTCACACGTCCGGTCAGGCTGTCGAGCTCCTGCTTGTCATAGAGCATTTTGACTACGATGACAGTGCTGCTGAGGGTGGCGGCGACGGCCAGATATAGGGCATCCCATTTTCCTCCTCCCAGCGCGAATCCGCAGAGCCGGAAAAAAATTATACCAAGGATAATTCCACCGACGATCTGTACCAAGGCGGTCAGTGTGATGGAACGGCCCGCACTGGCGATCTTCTTCAGATCGATCTCCAGTCCGATCATGAAGAGCAGGAAGATCAGTCCCAATTCTGCAATCGCTGAGATCGATTCGGCGGACTGGATAAATCCAAATCCCATGGGGCCTAGCGCGAAGCCGCCGGCAAGGTATGCAAGGAGAAGGGGTTGCCGCGCAAATTGCGCGCCCAAGCCAAGCAACCACGCGGCCACGGTGCAATAGGTGATGTCGCGGATCAGCTCATGCATGTAAAAGTTCGCTTGCTGTTCGGAATCGGCCGGCGCGAATCAGGATCCAGCCACGGTGCGATGTCTTGGAGAATCAGTTCGTAAACGGAAACGCTTACCAGTTTCACATCCGATGACTCGCCTCTCGCCATATGCCGCGTAAGTCTGCCGATCCGCGACGCAAACACAAGGAAATCGCACTGCGGGCAAATCTTTTCGCCGCGTCAATTTCGCATTATAGAATTACGCAGGATTCTCAGCCAGCTGCTGAAGCGTGATTAATTGCGTTGGAAGCTTGGCAATGGCGCAGCTAGTCCCATTGCTTCGGTGGCTTTGTCCACGTTCCGCTCACCACCACTTCCGTGTCGTCGACCAGCGAGTTGTCTTGAATGAGTCGCGCCACATTTACCGACTCGATCCGTACACAGCCGTGGGAAGCTGCGTACTCGGGCACACTCGGAAAATAATGAAGCGCTATGCCCCGGCTTTGCATAAACCATGTGACGTATGTTGCGCGCGAATCGCTGTTAAGTCTTCGTGCGAAACCTTGCACCGGACGCGCTCCTTTCGGTGTACATTTGGACCCGGATCGCCGACTTGTGGCCTCATCATCGCAATTGAGACCTTTTAATCCTGCACCAGGTGACGTTCTGAATGGCCCTGTCTGCTGACTATCAGCCTTCGGTCCCGCCCAGGTCAGTGTGAGCGAATGATCAGGATCGTCCAGGCTTACTGAAATTTCCCGTATGTACGTCTGTGGAAAATCTTCATTGCGGAATGGATGCGACGGGTCCGCAGGCGGACTGCCAGCTTGCAGAAGTGCCTGCCATGTGGGACCGGTGGGTTCAATTAGTCCGTCCACGGAAAGATTGGAACGGCTCTGAAAAGCCTCGATGGCAGCAACAGTGTTCGAATGACGTGGCGGTTGCGCAATTTTTCCATCAACGCCTTTCGGGTCCAGCTCCGGAGCTTGTAGTTTTTGCGCCGCCGTTTCCAACAGGCGTTGTACCGTTTTCACGTCTTCCGGGAGATTGCGCGCATTTTTTTCCCACCGGCCAACCGAATCACTAATTGCCGGCGACGCAGCGCTCCTACTCTGCGGCTGCGAGCTTAGCGCTCTTACTCGCGAGGTCTCGACGACAGGCTTCTTTGCATCTAACGCTTCCAGTCTCCTTGCTCGCGCCAGTCTTTGTTTCAAAGTCAGTTTTCGTTTCGCTGATCTCTCTCGTTTTGCTTTTTTAGAACCGATCGACCGTGCGCTCCGACGTTTCCGCTGAGGTCTTTTCTTTGCCATAGATGTGTCACCTGTTTGCTTCTACACGACTTTGAAATCCGTAAATCCAGCGCCTTTGAATCCGACTTTTGAGCGCCAGCAAGCCCTCTGCAATTTCAGCGGTAGCTCGGGCGCGTTGCATAACGTTGGAATCGGAAGCTGCAGTGTGTAGAAACATGCCACATGCTGGCAAGCCGTTTTTACTCCGTCAGCTGAGAAAGATCTCTGGTAGATCTAGTCCAGATGGCACAACGATACATTTCATGCATGGAGTTGCGAAAATGGTTTAGCCACGATCCAAAAAAGTAGCGGATTTTTCGCAGCCGCTTTCGGACCTAAAACAGCACAGCGCTGCGCTGGTGATCTGATCCCTTCGGTTTCGATTTATGGCCTGTGCAGCGTTGGGTTCCGTTACGATAACCTGGACAGCTTCGAGCGATCTAACCCAACCTCCCTCCGAGTGCCCTCATGAAATTATAGCGATAAGTTATGTGTTTGATCGAATCAAAGTATTTATTGTAATTGAGCACAGTGCCTAGATTCCCTTCGGCGGGACATATCAACCTTCTCGCCTAAAATTAATATGCAAACTACAACATTGAACAGCTCGGAAGCAGCGCAGGGAGCTCAGGTAGTCCGAATTTGGCGACCTCCAACAAGGAATCGGCCGCATCCGAGACGCGTTGCATCGTCCGCAACGGCGTACGAATCGCCGAGTAAATGGACAGTCGTCGCAGCATTTATTCTTGCTGTGGTGCTGGTTGCGGGCGCTGTGGTGTGGTTCTAGAGGCAGCAAGGAAGAACTTACTCGAAGTCGGCGCGCCTTGTTCCCATCCATTCGGTGGAGAAGTCGACCTTCCGAACGGGCCGCCAAAACGATACAGCCGGCTCGTGCCCGACGAAGAACCAATGCTGATTGACGCTCCAGCACCGGAGTTTATCGAAGGAACCTCCCCGAGCTCCGTAGTCTAAAGAAATTCCAGGCTGTCAGAATGGACCTGCTAATCGAACATCTGCACGGACCCCTAAGCGAACAGATTCGAATACGCGTGTTCGGTGATGGCCATGGCTGCCGGGTTTTTCACTCGCCGCTCGGCGGTGATCGCGTAGAATTCCGTCCCGCACTCGTCGACATTCGCGATAACTTTCAGGCTCCAATGTTTCAGGACTTCTCGAGCAACAACCGTAGGCACGACCGTAAAGCCGCGTCCGGCCGTGGCACAAAATACCATCAGGGCGGAGTCCTCGTACTCTCCGAGGAGACGCGGATGAATTCCCTTAGTATCGAACCAAGTCTCTAGCACCGCTCGCATGCCCATGTTTTCTGTCGGCAGCAATGCATTAGCCCCATTCAAAGATTGTGGGAAATTGCGTCGGAGCTTCTTAGCCATGGCCGGCACCGCACAAAAAGTGACACCGGAACGTCCGAGCCGATGGTTAAAAGTCTTTGCTTTCAGGCTGCTCGAAGCTGGTTCGTCAGCGAGCACAATGTCGAGCCGGTGCGCCTGCAATTGATTGACTAAAACCTCGATCGCAGCCATGCGGCAAACGACATGAACCGGCTCGGAAAACCTGATCGCAGGTTTGAGGAACTCAAAACCCATCAGCTTGGAAATCGAGTCCGTCATTCCGACATTTAGTCGAAGCAAACGCCCGCCAGGGCGCTGTTTCACGGCATTCATCAGTTCACGGCCCGCGGAAAAGATTTCGTCTGCGTAGGTAAGCACCAACTGCCCCATTTCGGTAAGCACGAGACTGCGGCCGCTGCGCTTGAAAAGTTTTTCACCGAGCGAGTCTTCTAAAAGTCTGAGCTGAGCGCTGATCGAAGGCTGCGACACGTGAAGTTCGTCAGCCGCTCTTCGTACGCCTCCCTTTCTGGCGACGCTCCAGAAGTAGCGCAGATGATGAAAATTCAACCATTCCACGCCGGAAACGATACATAACGAAAATCTAACGGTCTAATCGAATGTGAATCTTCGTCGTTTACGGCGCGAGCAATAGATTCTTGGCGTCGACGAGCGAACTTGGTCGTCGGGCGGAACTCCTCCTAACTCGACCCATGATCGCACTGCTCACATATCCGACGCGTGTCGAGTCCCCCAGCTGGCCGAGGCATTCGGCCATCAGACGTTAGTTCGGCTGCAACTCGCACCTCGTCGTGGCTGGCACCTTTCGTCGCCGGCTTAAAGGCGTCGAACGGCGAAACGTCGTTTTTCGGAGCTACCATGTCGTTTTCAAGTCGCCCGGTTGGCTCCGCGTCACGATTCACCTACATAGCATAATACTATCGAAGCGATCCAATCTGAGTCTTAGTCACAAGACCGCCTGATGATAAACTGGCGATATGACCAAACCAAAAACAAACCAACAAAAAAACAGGAGAATCTTCCCATGCTAAAGATTATTGCACTCACGATTACCA
>JAICUQ010000020.1 GCA_025935755.1 Chthoniobacterales bacterium
CGAGATCTTCACGGCGGAGTTGGTAATTCGGAAAATTCACTTTCGCATAATCATCGTAAATCGCTTCTACAACTGAGGTGATCATTTCCGACGGGGAAGCCGGTTCGCCACCCGGCGCGATTTCATCAAGTGTGTGCGCCAGCTGGCTCCACATTTTCTTTGATTTTGCCGGAACGTTCATTGCGAGAAGGCGTTCGCTGTAGCTGTAACCGCGAACGTTGCCTGCGGCTGGTAGTGATTCAGCTTCAGAGCCGCGCTCATTCGCCTTCGCCTCGGTTACTGCGGACGAGTCGCCCGCGGCTAGAGCGTCGCCTTGGGCTACGAAGTTGCTTTCCCAAGCTCGCCAGAGATTTTCCGCAGTCCGGTTACCGATTCCTGGAAGCAATTTCACCATGCGATTGAAAGCGACTTCATCGCGCGGATTGGCCACGAAACGGATAAATGACGTCACGTCTTTGATGTGCGCTTGTTCGAAGAACCGGATACCACTGGTGATTTGATACGGGATGCCCCTGCGTGAAAGCTCCAGTTGCAGTTCGAGTGCGTGATAATGTGCGCGATAAAGGACCGCGATGTCGTTCAGATCAACATTTTCATCACGCAGCTCAAGGATTCGTTGGGCGACAAACTGCGCCTGTTCCGAGCTGTCATTGAGCGCGACCAAAGCCGGTCTGAGCGTTTTTGATTCGCGCGTCGCGTTTAAATGTTTCCGGAATTGCCTGACATTTGAAGCGATCGCTGCGTTCGCTACTTCGAGAATTTCCGGCACACTGCGGTAATTCATTTCAATCTTGAACACCTGTGCGTCCGGATAGCGCTTCGGAAATTCGAGGATGTTCTGAAAGTTTGCGCCGCGCCAGGAGTAGATCGACTGCGCGTCATCGCCGACCACCATGAGATTGCGATGGTCACGCGCCAGCGCGTCCACGAGGTCTGCCTGGATTTTATTGGTGTCCTGGTATTCGTCTACCAGGATGAATTGAAACTGGCGCCGATAAATTTCCGCGATCCGCTCGTGCTGCTGAATCATCAACAACGTCTTTTGCAGGAGGTCGTCAAAATCCACCGAGTTCGTCGCCTTCTTCTTTTTTTCGTATCGGTCTCGAACGTCCTGGATTTTGTCGAGCAGCGGCAGGAAGTACGGAAACTTTTCCGCGAGCAATCCCTCCATCGGCATCTCTGTGTTCACGACGAAGCTGAAGATTTCAGCGAGCACATCGCCTTTCGGGAACCGGATTTCCTTGGGATCAATTCCTGCGCTCGCCACGACCGTGTTGATCAAATCTTTTTGATCTTCACGGTCCATGATGGTGAAGCCGCTCGAGTAACCGAGCGCTGTGCCGTGTCTGCGCAAAATACGATTCCCAACGGAATGGAACGTCCCGCCCCAGAGCCCGCTCGCATCGACGGGCAATAGATCCGCGACCCGGTTCAGCATTTCTCGGGCTGCTTTGTTCGTGAACGTGAGCAGCAGAATGTTGCGCGGATCGATCCCGTTCTCGAGCAGATATGCTACTCGATACGTAAGGGTGCGCGTTTTTCCCGAGCCCGCTCCGGCGATTACCAGAATGGGCCCCGGCGGAGCAGTCACCGCCGCGAGTTGCTGCTCGTTCAGCTCAGCGGCGTAATCAATGTGGACCGACGCCGATGCCGGCGCGCGTTGGAGCGTGTATTCACGAGACATTTTATTTATTGCCGAACGCGGATTGAAACAAAACCGCAGCATGAACGTTCGCGCAAACTTGTCTGGATGTGCCGAACTCCCGATGCGCCGGGCACGCAGGAGACGGTTACGAAATCGATTGCAGCACGGCCTTGGGCAAAGGCTCGACCCACTTCCCGTGTTCGCGAATCAGGTCTTTGAGGCGATCAACCGCTTCTGCTTCGGGGATGTTGAATTTCACTGCCGTTTTTCCGACGTAGAGATTCACTTTTCCCGGCGCACCGCCGACATAACCGAAGTCGGCATCAGCCATTTCACCCGGACCGTTCACGATGCATCCCATGATTGCGATCTTCACGCCCTTCAGGTGTAGGGTGGCTGCTTTAATTTTTGCAGTCGTGGTTTGCAGATTGAAAAGCGTCCGTCCGCACGACGGGCAGGCAACATAATCAGTTTTGAAAATGCGCGAGCCGGCGGCCTGCAAGATGTTGTACGACAATCGGAGCGCTTGTCCCGGCGCCTTCTCGCCCTGCACCAAAATCGCATCGCCGATGCCGTCGCATAGCAGCGAACCAATGTTCGTGGAAGCAGTGAGCAGAGTCTGGAGAAATTCTGCAGGGCGTTTCTGTGAAACGCCATCGTTTTGCTCGGCGTCTGACACAGACGCCCTGCTAGTAAACACGTCCTTCAGCAAGATCGGATGGCGCGCCTGCAACTTCGCTGCGAGCAGACGATATGCTGCGATCACAGATAGCTCGATGTCGTCCGCCACGGTAACGAACTGCGGAGTTTGCTGTGCATTGAGTTTCCCGACCGCCTGATCATCGCGCGGATCGATCGCGATGATATTTGCATTCTCATAAACGATCTCGGGCCTGTAATCGCCCATTCGGTCTATCTTGTGCGCGATTTTGTCGAAGTTCGTCTGTCGCACCACAACGCGAATCAATTCTGTGCCGCCCACATTAAATCGTTGGCCCGGATCATCCGCCTTCGCTGAAGCTACGGCGGACAAGCCGCCGGCTACAGAAACCGTCTGCGTCGCCCTGCGCTGATAAGAGAATGGATCAAAGGAAAGTTTGAGGTTTGAGGTTTGCGGTTTGGGGTTTGCGGTGTTGCAAATGTTTTCAACGAGGGCTTTCGCCACGGGAATTTCATGAGGGCTGTCCTCAGTGAGCGATACGCGGATAGTATCGCCGATGCCATCAGCCAGCAGCGATCCGATTCCGATCGCGCTCTTGATACGTGCATCTTCGCCTTCGCCTGCCTCGGTTACTCCCAGGTGCAACGGATAATTCCAATCCGGGCCGAGTTCATTGAGGCGCGCCACCAGCAATCGATAGGCAGCAATCATCACTTTGGGATTGCTGGCCTTCATCGAAAAAATAAAATCGTGATATTCGAAGCTGCGCGCGATCCGCGCGAATTCCAGCGCGCTCTCCACCATGCCGAGAGGCGTATCGCCATAACGATTCAGTATACGATCCGAAAGCGATCCGTGATTTGTTCCAATCCGCATGGCGATTCCGCGCGTCTTGCACAACTCAACAAGCGGCGAAAACCGCTCGCGGATCCGGTTTAACTCCGCTTCGTATTGGTCGTCGGTGTATTCGCGGATCACGAATTTTTTTGAATCCGCGTAGTTGCCCGGATTGATCCGCACTTTGTCCACCCATTTCGCCGCTTCCATCGCTGCCTCGGGCTTGAAATGGATATCAGCGACGATCGGCACGTGGCAGCCGCGTTCGCGCAAACCTTTGGTGATGTGCTCGAGATTGCGCGAATCCTTGACCGTCGGGGCGGTGATCCGGACAATTTCACACCCGGCCTCGGCCAGCTCGATGGTTTGTTGAATAGAGGCCGGCGTATCCATCGTGTCGCAGGTGATCATCGATTGAACGCGGATCGGGTTGTCCCCGCCGACGCCGACGTTTCCAACCTTCACCTCGCGTGTGGCGCGCCGATGATACTGGAGGGGATTACTGCAATAGTTCACGAGGCTGAAATCTACGAAGACTCGACCAGGGTCGCAATCGCTGCCGTTTTAGGGTGCTGGCGAGCTTTTTGCGGGCGCTTCGAATTGGTCGAGCTTTTTGCGGACAAACGGTAAATCCTGCACGTCGAAGAATGTGATGTAGAGCATGTAACCGATGATCAGTACCGCACAGCTGGTCTGAATCACTTCCAGCACGCGGATGTTCACCGGTTTGCGCCGCACCGATTCAATCAACGCCAGAACAATGTGACCTCCATCAAGGACCGGAATCGGCAGTAAATTCAGGATCGCGAGGTTTACATTCAGAATTACGCTGAACCACAGCGCCAATTGCCAGCCGCGTTCGCTTTGGAATAGCAGGTAGTAAATGCGACCGATTCCAACCGGGCCGCTTAGATGTTGCAACTTCACGTCTGACTTTGGTGACGCGACCGCGCCGATCGTCTTCAAGGTGCTCGTGACGCTGTTATAAACCTGTTCGATCGGATTCGGATGCTGAATCGACACAATCCCGCTGGTGTCCCATTGGATTCCGATCCGCGGTTTCATTTCACCCGCGGTCGGCAGGGGCGTTGGTTTTACCGGGATATCCAGCTTTGAGCTTTTGCGCTCGACGTGCAGCAAAAGCTCTTCGGTTGGATGTTTGCTGACGTATTCCAGCAACGCGACCGGGTTGTAGATGGGTGTTTGGTTAAATCCGCGGATGATATCCCCCGGTTGCAATCCGGCTGCTGCCGCAGGACTTTTTGGTTCTACTTTATCGATAATCGGCGTTTCAGCCGGGTAGATGAGAAGCTGCCGCACACTTTTCCTTCGCCAGCCGCGGGTCTCTGCTTTGTACGGTTCGACCGATACTGTTTGTACCTTGCCGTCTCGCTGGAATTTCACCGCAATCTTGTCGCCCTCGCTTCGCACGACGTCCCAGCTGATGCTGTCGTTCATTCCCATGAAACGCCTGACCGGTTTGCCATCGACGGATAAAATCCTGTCGCCCGGTTGCAGGCCGGCCTTTTCCGCCGGCGATCCCGGCATGACGTAGCCAATTACAGTCGTTGAATCGCCTTCGCTCACGGGATGACCAACAGCCCAGACGATTCCGGCAAAGAACAAGGCCAGCAGCAGGCTGAACACCGGCCCGGCAACGGCCACGATGATCTTGTCGAGCGCGGAAATCTTCGGCAGTTTCGCCCGGTCCAGGTCGGCTTTGCCCTCGATGATGTCCATTGGCGCCAGTTGCGGCAACGCCACAAACCCTCCGAACGGCAGCGACCCGAGCGAATATTGCACGCCGTTAACTGTCTTCTTCCAGATCGGCTTGCCAAACCAAACGCCAAATTTCTCGATATAGAGCCCTCGCCACCGCGCCGCGAGAAAATGCCCGAGCTCGTGTACCACGATGAGCAGATTAAACAGGATGAGAACCTCGAGCAGAATGAAGATGACGCGAGCGACGTGAAGAATCATTATTGGTGATCAGTGATCGGTGAACGGTAATCAGTTGGACGCGTTCCCGCTTCAACCGTTCAACGCTTCAACGCATTCCCTCGCTTGAGCCCGAGCCCACTGATCAGCGGCTAATATTGCATCGAGATCGGGGTGCGCAACGGGCGTATGTTGGTTCATCACTCGTTCCACTAAGTCCCAGATATTTGTAAACCGCACTTCATGATCCAAAAACGCCGCGACCGCGATTTCGTTAGCGGCATTCATCACCGCGGGCAGTGTACCCCCGACTTCTCCAGCGCGACGGGCAAGATTCAAAGCCGGGAAATCGTCGTATCGCGGAATATAAAATTCCAACTTCGACAACTTCGAAAAATCGAGCGGCGGTAACGAGTTCGCGACGCGATCCGGCCAGGTCACCGCGTATTGGATCGGAAAACACATGTTGGAATAACTCAGTTGGGCGAGGACAGAACCATCTGTGAACTCGACCATCGAATGCACGATGCTTTGCGGATGAATAACGACCTCGACGCGCTGCATCTCCACGCCAAAAAGCCAGTGCGCCTCGATCATTTCCAGGCCTTTGTTGAACAACGTTGCCGAATCGATGGTGATCTTTGGCCCCATGTTCCAGGTCGGATGTTTTAGTGCCGCCTCGACTGTGATCGAATCGAAATCCTTTCGCGAAGTTTCGCGAAAGGGCCCGCCGGACGCCGTGAGCAGGATTCGCCGGACGTCGCGCGAAAGTGGCGTATGCGTCTCGCTTGCGCCCTCGGGAGATTTCGCAAGCGGGGACGCTTGCGCTACCAAACACTGAAAAATGGCGTTGTGCTCGGAGTCTACGGGCAAAACGTGCACTCTCTTGTTGCGCGCTTCACGCATTACGATCTCACCCGCCATGACTAAAATTTCTTTGCTCGCGACGGCGAGGTCTTTGCCTGCTTGAATGGCCCCGAGCGCGGGACGCAAACCGCCGGTGCCGACGATCGCCACAAGCACCATGTCTGCATTGCTCAGGCAGGCGATTTCGAGCAGGCCCGCTTCGCCGCAAAGGATCCGCGGCTTGTAATCGAGTGCTCTCCGAAGCACATCGACTTGGCTTTCGTCGACCAGACAAATCGATGTTGGCCGGACTTCATTCGCAGCGGCAGCCAGCTTTTGTGCGTTGCTTTTCGCAGCCAGGCCGACGATCTCCATTCGGTCCGGAATATCCCTCGCGACTTTCAGGGCGCTCTCACCGATGGAGCCCGTCGCCCCGAGAATAACGACGCGTTTACGATTCATTGGGACAGAATGAACAGAATTTAACAAAATGAATCGATCAAATCAGAGAAAGACCTGCTCGTGTTTCGGCAGCCGAAACTTTCGCCTTTAGTTCAACTATCAAGCATTCATTTACGAGTAAGCCAGCGATGAAAAGGCCAACGACTTGGCGATCGTAGTGCACACTGATTGGCTTTTGTGCATCAACCTTCATTGCCAACTTCTGCAATTCCGAGATCAACGCATTTTGATAGACTGACTCCAGAAATCCTGGTCCGAGAGCTGAGTGCACTCTCATCGCGGCACCGATTACTTCCCCGCACAAATCGTATTCTTTAGAGTCCGCAACCATTCTGTTTAATTTTGTTGATTCTGTCGACCTTCTACGCCACGTGGATCACGAGGCGCATGTAGAAAAACAACAGCGGCGCGGTGAAAAGCAGACTGTCGAGCAGATCGAGTGCACCGCCAATTCCCGGAAGCAGATTGCCCGAATCTTTAACGTCAGTGCTGCGCTTGATAATCGATTCGGCCAGATCGCCGAGCACTGCGGCGATTCCCAGCAAAAGGCCGAGCGCCGTCGCGTGGGTCCAGTTTAGCACGGACAAATGGCCCGGCATGAGTTTGTAAAGTATCAGGCTGCAAAGGAGCGCAAAACCAATCGCTCCGAAAAAGCCTTCCCAGGTTTTTTTCGCGCTGATGTGCGGCACCATCAAATGCCGCCCAATCGCGCTGCCGGTCAAATATGCACCCATATCCGAGAACTTGGTGACCGCGATCAAGTACAACACGTAGAATTGGCCGGTTAGCTCACCACTGCTCGAACGCGGAGTCAGGTAGACGATTTTGGTGATGAAATTAAAAAGCCAAAGCACATAGAGCAGACCGAACAATGTGTAAGCCATGGTCTGCAGAGGCTCGTCGTCCCGCAGTCGGGCAAACATTTGCCGTCCGAATACGGTCAGCAGAAAGAAAAGCAGAACTGCGACTTCAAAATCGTAGGAACCTGTGGGTCCGATCTTCGAGAAATAATAAAAACTGCCAGCAAGCATTACCGCGCCGCAGATCATTCCGGTGATTTTGAAATTCGGCAGACCCTTGTGATCCAGCATCCCGTAAAATTCCCAAAGGCCGATCATTCCGAATCCGCTGATCAAAACCCAGAACAGGCCCTCGTGACCGGAGAACATGATCAATAGAGCGACTGTCCATAGGACGATGGTGCTGATGAATCGCAGGATGAACGTGGAACGCGGTGTGGTTAGCTTTGATCCGGCTTGTTCCATCGTCACAGGCATGGCTCTGCATCATCCCGAATGAACGCATGCTATGCAAGAAGTGACCGCATGCCCCGAGTACGAAAAACGAAATTATTCCGGCGAGGGGTTGCTACCGGAGGTAACAGAACCTGACACGACGTTCCCAGTACGAGTAGGTGATTCGGCCGCGCAAGCTGACGAGAGAGTGCTGTTATTGCGCCTCGGTGAATGTGCACCGCTGGTGGAGTTGTTATCTGGCCATCGCTGATCAACCCTGCTATGGATTGCGCCCGCAATGAACCAATTAGGGGCCAAATTGATTGATCGACGGCCAATTGCCATGCTGGACCGAATGGTCGGGATCGCGGCTCTTGCGCCAATCGTGATACTCGCCCGCTGGGCGTTCACAGTCGCTCGAAGGCACAGTGAATTACGCGAGCTTTGAGATGAACGACACGGCCTGGCAGCGGCTATTCGGGTATCGTCACGCGTTCGATAACCATGTGACGGTTTTTGTGATCGTCACTGTGGTGGCTTTGCTCGTTCTGGCGCCGCTCCCGATTTTCGTTACAACCCGAGCCGCAAAAATCACTCCCGAAAAGCGGAAAGAACTTTGGGATCGTTATCGCTCCTGGATTTGGCTGGCACTATGCATTGTGATTCCCATTCTGGCCGGCGCGTTTTGGACCATCCTGGCTGTGGGCACATTGAGTCTGCTTTGTTACCGCGAATATGCACGCATCACCGGGCTGTTCCGCGAACGGACGATCAGTTTCATCGTAGTTATCGGCATTCTCCTGATCGCGTTTGCGGCACTCGACAACTGGTATCGCCTTTTCGTTGCACTGTTTCCCTTAACGGTCGCATTGATTGCTATTGGCGGGTTAATTCCCGATCAGCCGAAAGGATACATTCAACGTGTTGGGTTAGGTGTGCTCGGATTCGCTCTTTTCGGAAGCGCACTCGGTAATCTTGGCTACATGGCAAACGATTGGAATTACCGGCCGATCCTGTTGCTAATTATTTTCGCGGTGGAATTGAATGATATTTTCGCCTACCTGTGCGGCCGATCGTTTGGTCATCGAAAATTTGTTCCGAACACCAGCCCAAACAAAACCGTTGGCGGAGCACTCGGCGCAATCATTTTGACCACGCCGCTCGTGGGAGTGATCGCTCATTTCATTTGGATTAACACCGCCTTGGATAATCCAATCTGCCTGCTTGGCCTTGGGATCATCGTCAGCGTGGTCGGCCAGTTCGGCGACTTAATGCTCTCTTCGATCAAGCGCGATTTGGGTCTCAAAGACACGGCGAAACTCATCCCGGGACACGGCGGGTTGCTCGATCGCTTCGACAGTCTCATCCTCGTTGCGCCAGCCGTGTTTCACTACGTCGGTTATTTTGTTGGGTTCGGAGCCGGGCAACCGCAGCGAATTTTCTCAGGACTTTAATGTTCGATGGAACCGTGGCAGCTCGAACCAGCTCGTGACACCGGCCTAACGCCGGCTGAGCGGTTTCGCAGCGTGCGCCGCGAGAGTGGTTTGCTCGAAAGCATGGCGCAACAGGCGTGCTTTTCGGTATTGCGCCTGTACTTCTCGATCGCTCATCGACTCACGATTTCAGGTCGAGACAAGCTGCCGGCGCACGGACCTTTCGTGCTTGCGGCAAATCATTGCAGTCATCTTGACGCTCTGGTTCTGGGCGCTGCGCTCAAACCGCGTCATCGCGAACGCGCTTTCCCGATCGCAGCAGGCGACGTCTTCTTTCAAACGACCGCAGTCAGTATGTTCTCCGCAATCATGCTGAATGCTTTGGCGATGTGGCGGAAAAGCTGCGGTCCGCACACTCTTGCCGAGTTGCGTCGGAAATTGCAGGAAGAACGAGGGATCTTCATCATCTTCCCGGAGGGCGGACGCACTCGCACCGGTTCAATGATGCCGTTCAAACATGGGCTCGGGATGCTGGTCGCAGAAACAAATGTTCCCGTTGTGCCTTGCGGGCTTATCGGAACCTTTGAGGCCCTTCCGCCAAACCGAAACGTCCCCCGACCTGTTAGAATCAATTTGCTCATTGGAGAACCTCTGAATTTCGCGGCGGCTCCAAACGATCGTGACGGTTGGTCACAGATCGCGCGAAGCGTCGAATCGAGTATCCGCATATTGATTGGCCAATAACGCCAATATGCGGCTTTCAGTTCAAATCTGTGGAACGATTCCAATTCGAATGCCCATATCGCGAAGGATTTTCTCCTGAGTGTTTTTCATCTTCCTTGCATCAGCCGGCATGCGGTCGTCGAAGCCGTGCAAATGTAAAAATCCGTGCACGATGCAAAATTTGATCTCGCTCATCAACGAGTTACAAAATTCGCGAGCGTTCCGGCGTGCGGTTTCGACACTGATAAAAATTTCGCCATCGTGAAACGTTATGACGTCCGTAGGGTCACTGTCGCCGAAGACCTGGAGATGCAATTTGGACATGCGCCGATCTGAAATGAGCCAGACGGCAACAGCATTGAGCTTGCGCAGCCGGGTTCGTTTCCGCTTTCGCAATTGAAGACAACGCTTCACGGCATTCCCTGCGAACGTTTCCAGCTCGGCGACATTGACGGGGATTTTTCGCTGAAGATTGCGCACGCTGACTCCCTCGGGTCCAAGCGTTTTTGAATGAGTCGTGAACCTTATTTGACGATTCACGGATTGAGCATTTTAGCGATCACGTTTTGCAGTTGCGAGCGACAATGAAAAAATTTTCGGCAATTCCAGGCATTCTTTCATTGTGTCGCAACCTAAAGCGTCGTTGGCCTAAATCTGAGGCGTCGTTGGTCTAAATCTGAGCCGAACCGGAAGGTGGGTATTGACTTCACGGGCAACAACTGTCTTTGAAAACAGGAAATAGATTGCCGCGTAAGCGCCTACGATCCC
The DNA here is from genome assembly GCA_025935755.1 of Chthoniobacterales bacterium. Lineage (GTDB taxonomy): Bacteria > Verrucomicrobiota > Verrucomicrobiia > Chthoniobacterales > UBA10450 > Udaeobacter. The sequence goes on from JAICUQ010000020.1 coordinate 10,549, forward strand.
ATGAATTAAACTCGGCAGGCTTCGACGTTTTTTGTTCTTCTGTTAGAGGCTTGGCACGGGAGATGATAGGGATTAGAAAGCAAGGTGAGTACGAGCCTTTGGGGCTTCACAACCACAACAAATAACCCGAAATAAATAAGACAGGAAAATAAATGAAGCACAAAAAAGGAACCGAGAAAAAGATCAAAACCGAGAACCTCAAACCACAGCCGCGGACCCGAGAACTTCGCGACCTGAAACCGAAAAAGGATCCCAAGGGCAGCGCGCACAATGGGGGCCGCAGCGGCTATCAAAGGCCCTAATAAGATCAAGTCCCTTCACTATCGGGACATCAAAGAAGCCGCATGACAGTTCATTCTGTCGTGCGGCTTTTATGCCGTTCGTCCCACTTTTTGATCGAAAAGTCCCGCCCGCCGCATTCGAGCAGGTACGAGAGGCGGCTGTTCCACTAAAGACACAATCTTCGAAAGCTTTGACGCTAGCAGAGCACCATTCGCTTCGGGTTGGCCCGACTCAACGTGTACTCGCACAGTTTTCTTGTTAGCTTGGCGTGAGAATGGTTCGCCGTCGGAGCTTTGAAGGTTCACGGAGCGCGAGAGTCGTCATAGCTCACAGGTCTGGACATCGCAGGCGATGTCTCTCTACCTGTTCGCGTATCGCTCCAGCTTTTGTGCCAGATCAGGAGGAACGTGGGCGACGATCAGAGCTTCGTTGGCCTCATATCGCAGTTCGAGGACGTGACCCACTCGATGAATCTCCGCGATCAACGCGCTTTCGTTCGCGGGAATCCGAAACCGTGAACGTAACCGCCACGAACTGAGTGCGCTTTCCAGGGCTTCCACCAGTTTACTTACTCCTTCTCCAGTGTGCGCGGAAATCGCTACGCTGCCCGGAAAGCGGTTAAGGTACGAATCAACAACTTCGCGGTTCGGAAGCTTATCGATCTTATTAAAGACGACCAATGTTTGCTTGCCGTAAGCGTCGAGTTCCTTGATCACTCGATCGACCGCTTCCATCTGCTCGTCTATGCGCGGGTGACTCAAATCTGCGATGTGAATGAGCAAATCGGCTTCGCTAACCTCTTCCAGTGTCGCCTTGAAGGATTCAATCAGCGTATGCGGGAGTTTGCGCAGGAACCCAACAGTATCCGTGAGCAGGACCCGCTGTTTGTTAGGCAGAGCAAAGCTGCGCGTCGTTGGATCCAGCGTGGCGAACAGTTTGTCCTCCGCTATTACGTCCGCTCCCGTTAAAAGATTCAGCAACGTCGATTTTCCCGCGTTCGTGTAACCGACCACAGCGGCGACCGGCCATTGATGGCGTTTTCGCCCCTGTCGCTGAATGGCTCGCGTTTTCCGCACCGATTCCAGCTCGCGCTCGAGCCGGGCGATTCGTTCCTGCACACGCCGGCGGTCAACTTCCAATTGCGTTTCACCCGGCCCGCGTGTGCCAATTCCGCCTGTCTGCCGCGACAAGTGATGCCACATCCGAGTGAGGCGAGGCAAAAGATATTGCAATTGGGCGAGCTCGATTTGCAACCGGCCTTCCCGGCTCCGGGCGCGTTGTGCAAAAATGTCGAGAATCAATTGCGTCCGGTCGAGCACCTTGCGTGCGAATAGATTTTCCAGATTGCGCCCCTGTGCCGGCGAAAGTTCATCATCAAAAATGACCGAGGTTACCTGTCGATCCTGACAGGATTCCTTAATGGATTCGGCTTTGCCGCGACCGATGTAGTAGGGGGCGGTCGGCTTCTGCAGTTTTTGCGTGACGGTGTCTACGACTTCAGCCCCGGCGGAGTTGGCAAGTTCGCGCAGCTCGTCAAGCGAATCGTGCAAGTCCCACTTCGAGACGCCTTGCTTTTCCAAGCCGATCAGCAGTGCGCGCTCCCGTGACTTCTGCGGACGCGTTTCAATCATTCCTTGTTCCGGCCTCCGATAGAATTCGGAGCGAGATCCATTTCAGAGCTTCGTTGTGAGTAAGCAGCGACAAGTTCAGCGGCGCAAAATTAGTTTGCCGCCTAAACCAGGTCAACTGTCTCTTTGCGTAGCGACGAGTCGCTTGCTGAATTTCCGCGAGGCACTGCGAGCACGATTTGTTTCCGGCGAGGAGTTCGCGGATTTCGCGCAAACCGATCATCTGCGATGCCGTCTCACTGGTTAGCCCGGCCGCGCGCACTTCTCCGATCACGTCGTCGCGAAACATACTTTCCACTCGTTGATTGATTCGATTGTAAAGCTCTTCGCGGTCGCGGAAGACGAAAACCCCTGGCGCCGCGGGCGCTGACCGCAGCCGGGCATCGGGTAAACTGCCGAGGTTGACCCCCTCGGCTACAACTTCGGAAGCTGGTTTCCCGGTCAGCAAGCAAATTTCGACCGAGCGAACCAGTCGCCGCCGGTTTTTCGTATCGATTTTCTGCGCCGTTTCGGGATCGAGTTTGGTCAGTTCCGCGTGCAAATCCTCCAAAGTCATCAAATTAAGTTTCTCGCGCAGCTGCGGATCCGATTTTGGTAACGATGCCAGTCCGTGCGTCAATGCTCTGATGTAAAGGCCGCTTCCGCCGACAACGATCGCGAGTTTGCCGCGCGAGTTGATTTCTTGGATCGCGCAGATCGCGGCTTGCCTGAATTTTTCCGCATTCATGTCTTCGGTGAGCGGAATCGTCCCGATCAGGTGATGCGGAACTTTCCCCAGAGTTGCAGCGTCTGGCTTCGCCGTAAGCAAGTTGAGGCCACGGTAAATTTGAAACGCATCCGCGTTGACAATCTCCGCGCCAACTTCGCACGCGATATCCGCTGCAAGATCAGATTTCCCGGTTGCAGTCGGACCGACGATAAAGAATGCGCGCAACACTTTTGAACGAAACTATCCGCCGCACAGTTTGTCGAGGCCAACGCAGTTCAAGCTTGTCACGGTGACGCATTTTTGAAAAACAGATCAGGATCTGAAGGAGGAAACGGCAGAAATTTAATCCCGGGGCTTTCTTCCTCTTTTAGACGTCTCGGCTGAGGCGACAGGCTTAACTGGTCGGGAGGAACACCAAAAAATATGAAAATTCAAAACCCGATTCGAATCGCAGTGGTCACATCGTGCGTTATGTCTTTCGCAAATGCGCCAGCAGTCATTCCGCCGCCGGACGGCGGTATCCGGGGTTTAATACCGCGGAAGGCACTAAGGCGCTTCAAAATCTCAGCAGCGGGGTGGGCAATTCAGGGCTTGGCTGGTATTCGCTCTTCAGCAATGCCAGCGGAAATTACAATACCGGTGCGGGCGCTGGTACACTGGCATTAAACAACGCGGACTCAAACACCGGAATCGGCGCGGGCGCGCTTCTAAGCAATACGACGGGCTCCAGTAATACAGCCACGGGAGCGTTCGCTCTCCTTTCGAACACACTGGAGGTACCAACATAGCCGTCGGTGCTCTGAGCCTCATGAATAACACGACTGGTTTTCGGAATACCGCCTCCCGGCAAATCATCACTGAATAAGAACACCATCGGTGCGCGCAACACCTCCGCGGGTTTCGCCTCGCTAGCTTCAAACATCGACGGAACCGATAACACCGCCGTCGGAGACGATGCACTGGCCAGTAACACCAGTGGAAGTTTAGATGTGGGTGTTGGCCAGAACGTGTTGTTTGCCAATACAACAGGCAATGCGAACACAGCGCTCGGGTACAACGCGCTCCAGGTCAACACAACAGGAAGTTTTAACATCGCCATAGGTCCGTTAGCAGGTGCAGCGCTGACCACAGGCGATAGTAATATAGATATTGGCAACCCGGGGGTCGCTGGCGAAGCGCAGACCATCCGTATTGGGTTCGAAGGACTACAAATCGGGACGTATATTGCCGGGATAAGTGGCGTCACCGTGCCGAGCGGCATCTCGGTGATCGTCGACAACAATGGTCACCTCGGGACAACTACTTCCTCCAAGCGTTTTAAGAAAGATATCAAGCCGATGGGGCAATCGAGTGAACTGCTGTTCGGACTCAACCCGGTTACCTTTCATTACACAGAAGCCATCGACCGGGCTGGCACGCCGCAATTCGGCCTCGTGGCTGAAGATGTGGAAAAGGTGAATCCCGATCTGATCGTGCGCGATAAGGATGGGAAAGCTTACAGCGCCGTTATGAGCAGGTGAACGCGATGCTTCTAAACGAGTTTCTCAAAGAGCACTGCAAAGTGCAGGAATTGGAAGCGAAAATCGCCGAGCAGAAGCAACGCATGGAGCTTCTCGAGGCTCGGCTCGAAGAGCAGGCAGCACAGATCCAAAAGGTGGCCGCGAGAATTGATGTCGGTGAGCCAACTCAGGAAGTGATCGCCAGCAAACAATAGGTAGCTGAGTTCTGGCGGCGTGCGCGGCGAAAGAAGTCCGTGAATTACCAGGCATCTCCGGCTCGCCATGAAGCAAGATGCCTGTGCTACTCTTGACGCGCGGCTTTGACGATCTGGGCGAAACTGCGCGGGTCGAGACTGGCTCCGCCGACGAGCGCGCCGTCGATATCGGGCTGGCTCATGAGTTCGCGCGCATTCTCTGGTTTCACACTGCCGCCATACTGGATTCGCACCCGGTCGGCTGTGGTGTCATCGGACATTTCGCGCAAGATCTTCCGAATGAAGGCGTGTGCTTCCTGTGCTTGCTGGGGTGTTGCGTTCCGTCCGGTACCGATTGCCCACACCGGTTCGTACGCGATGACGGTGTCCTGCAATTCTTTTGGTTTCAATCCGGCGAGGCTGCCGCGCAATTGGATCGTCAAGATCTTTTCCCAGTTACCTTTGTCGCGCTGATCGAGCGTCTCTCCCACGCAAACGATGGGACGCAGCTTTGCCTCGAGTGCGGCGCGCACCTTGCGATTGACCATCTCATCTGTCTCGCCAAACAACGTGCGCCGTTCGCTATGACCCAGCACCACGTAATGCACAAACAGATCGCGTAAAAGCGGAGCGCTGATCTCGCCGGTAAACGCGCCGCTTTTCTCCCAGTACATATTTTGCGCGCCGACTTTGATGTTGTGCGCCCGGCCTAGTGCTTCGCTGACCTTTGCGATTGCCGTGAACGGCGGAATGATCACCACATCGACGTCATTTATTTCGTCGATGTCGGGTAGAAATGACTCCACAAAACGGGCTGCCTCGCCCTGCGTCATGTTCATCTTCCAATTGGCCGCGACGATTTTCTTTCTCATGTCGTTCAGTTGTCATTCCGAGCGAAGCGAGGAAGCTCCCAATTCATCGATGGCATGGCAATTCTCATGACTTGCGAGATCCCTCGTTACCCTCGGGACGACAAGGAGTGTGGCGATGATTTTCTTGCCCATTACTGTTTGTCCGTTAGCGCTGCTACTCCAGGAAGCTCTTTACCTTCCAGCAATTCCAGCGTCGCGCCGCCGCCGGTGGAAATGAACGTCATCTTCCCGGCGAGCCCGGCCTGTTTGACAGCCGTGACCGAGTCGCCACCGCCAATAATGGTCTTCGCACCCGATTGCGCCATGGCTTCTGCGATCGCAATTGTGCCGTCACCGAATTCCGGAATTTCGAAGACGCCCATGGGTCCATTCCACAGGATCGTTTCTCCCTTGGCAATTTCCTCCTGATAAAGCGCAATCGTTGCTGCGCCGATATCCACTGCCTGCCATCCGTCCGCGATTCCATGTTGGGGTGAAAGACGGCTGGTGTTTCGCATGTTCGCGCCGGGAAGAATTTCATCCGCCTCGACCACATCAACCGGAACGAGGAATGTCACGCCACGTTGTTTCGCCAACTCCAGGAGCTCGCGCGCGAGATCGACCTTATCAGATTCAACACGGCTGGCGCCGACTGGAATTCCTTCTGCTTTCAAAAACGTGTTCGCCATCGCGCCGCCTATGAGAATGGCGTTCGCCTTTTCCATCAACGCTTTCAGAACACCGATTTTATCCGACACCTTTGCGCCGCCCAGGATAACCACGAACGGCCTGGCCGGATCCTGAAGTTCGTCGCGCAAATGCCTGAGTTCTTTTTCCATCAAAAGACCCATCACTGATTTCGACACGAACTTTGTGACGCCTGCTGTTGAGGCGTGCGCCCTGTGTGCGGTGCCAAAAGCATCATTCACATAAAAATCCCCCAACTCTGCCAGCGCCGTGGCGAAGTCTGGATCATTTGCTTCTTCACCCGGTTGGAACCGGACATTCTCGAGCAGCGCGACATCGCCGTTCCCCATATGTTCGACGATTTTCCTGGGCACATCACCAATGGTTTCGTGACTAAAGATCACGGGTTGATGAATCAGGGAATGCAAATATTCGCCGATCGGGCGAAGCGAATATTTGTCTGTTGGTTTTCCTTTGGGCCGGCCGAAGTGAGACATCAAAATGATTTTCGCGCCATGGTCGCGGAGGTAATTGATTGTCGGCAAGCTTTCGCGAATTCGCGTGTCATCCGTCACGCGAACTTTGCCGCCGCGAATTTCCGTCGGCACATTAAAATCCACGCGCACCAGCACGCGTTTCCCGCGCACGTCGAGATCACGGAGAGTGAGTTTTGGCATTTATTTACTCCTGCTCTTACTCATACTCCTGCTCATGCTCAATCGCATAAAGTCCCTTGTCTTCACGCAAGAACTTCGCTCGTCCAGAAAACCTCTTCAGCATTCCCATCAGCATGTTGACGATTCGGACGAGCTTTTCCTTGGCAGGGACGATACGTTCAGCAGCAACAAGCTTTCGCACCTCAAGCACATCGAGACACGCAGCGCACTCCAGCGCTGAACCGCGAGCAATCTCCAGAAAAGGAGCGCGATCAACTGTAGAGAACTTGCCATTTCCTTCTGCAATGTTTAGAGGAAGACTGGTCGAAGCGCGATCGAGTTGATCTTTGCCAGCTGCCTTAGTCCCGATTTCTGCCAGCAGTTCTCCGACCCAACCACAGAAGGCAATCGCTTCCCGATAAACGTCCAGTTTTTCGTGGTCGAAGTAGGTTTTCATATTCGATCATGAGCAGGAGCAAGAGCATGAGCTAGATTGATTATTCCCCCAGCATCTCCATCAACTCCACGCAGCGATTACTGTAGCCCCACTCGTTGTCATACCAGCCGACCACTTTCACAAAGCGATTGCCCAGCATCAGCGTCAGCTTGCTATCGAAGATGCAGGAGTGCGGATTTCCAACGATGTCTTCGGAAACGAGCGGTGCGTCAGTGAATTCGAGCACGCCTTTGTAACTTTTATCCGATGCTGCTTCCTTGAACGCGGCATTCACCGCGTCCACGGTGGCATCTTTTTCCAGCACGGCGGTGAAATCCGTTACCGAACCGTCCGGTGTAGGGACGCGGAACGCGCCGCCATTTAGTTTCCCCTTGAGCGCGGGAATGACTTCGCCGATCGCCTTGGCTGCGCCGGTGGTGGAGGGGATAATATTGATCGCTGCGGCGCGCGCTCGTCGTAAATCGCTATGGGGGAAGTCGAGAATCCGTTGGTCGTTGGTGTAACTGTGGATCGTGCTCATGAATCCGTGGGCGATTGTGAATTTGTCATTCAACACTTTCGCCATGGGCGCCAGGCAATTCGTGGTGCAACTGGCGTTCGAGACGATTTTGTCCTTTTTCGGATCGTAAGCGTTGTCATTCACTCCGATGCAAATCGTGACATCCGGATTTTTTGCGGGCGCGCTGATCAGCACGCGTTTGGCTCCGGCTTTTAGATGCAACTCCGCCTTCTCTCGGCTGGTAAATAAACCAGTCGATTCAAGCACCACAGCTACATCCAATTTTGCCCACGGCAGGTTCGCTGGATCGCGATCCTTCAAAACCCTGATCTTGTGACCGCGCACGATAATATTTTCGTCATCGTAGCCAATCTCTCCGTCGAATTTTCCGTGTACCGAATCCCACTTGAGCAGATGCGCGAGTGTATGCGTGTCGGTGAGATCGTTCACCGCTACAACGCGCTCTACTTGTTTTTGTGACATGGCACGAAGGACATTGCGTCCGATGCGCCCGAAACCATTGATAGCAAAGTTAGCCATAGGAGTTGATCGTAAAAAGTTAACTGTTGAACCGTTAAACCGAAAAACGCTCAACACTCAATGCTCAACGCCCAACGTCAAATTCATGATCATCGAGCGCGATGCTTTCGGAGTTGGACGTTGGGAGTTGGACGTTCGACGTTTTCTGAATGAAATGCGTTCTGACACTCCTATTGATCGTGTCGATCGTCTCTGGACAACACGCCGCTGCTGCCGAACCGAAGGCCATCCTGGTCTTCGGCGACAGTTTGTCAGACGGGTTCATGCTCAAACGGAGCGAAGCGTATCCAGCTTTGCTGGCAAAAAAGCTGCGCGCCGCAGGCCTGAATTTCCTGGTGACCAACGCAAGCGCCTCGGGCGGGACGACTGATGGCGGCCTCGAACGCCTGCCCCCGCATCTGAAGCACAAAATTGATATCCTGATTCTGGAACTGGGGATCAATGATGCCTTTCGCGGCGTGCCGGTCGAGCAAATCGAAAGGAATCTCCAGGACATTATTGACAAAGTGAAGACGAAAAACCCGAATGCGCGGGTGGTGATCGCAGGAATGCAACTTCCCGGTTATACCGGCGACGATTATGTTTCCGGATTTGGCCAAATGTTTATTGATTTGGCGGCAAAAAATGGAGCCGCCTTGGTGCCGTATCTACTCCAAGGCGTGGCCGGCGATCCATCTTTGATTGGGCCCGACGGTATTCATCCGAATGCAGCGGGCCAAAGAATCCTTGCCGAAAACGTTTGGCGCGTGCTCGAACCCGTGGCGCGCCAAGTCGCGAAACAAGCGCTTAGGTCTCAGTAACACCGGGCTTTAGCCCGGTGCTTATCAAATCAGAACAACTGAGCCGTTTTAACGGCTTTTCTTCCTGTGCTGGCGTTCCAAGCCGTTGAAACGGCGGGCGTGCGGACTACACGAATAGCACCTGGCTGAAGCCAGGTGTTAATAGGAACGCGCGTGTAGGCAACCATTGACCGGAGTTGACACGTTACATAAGCAAAAGAAACGCGATGGACCCTGCACGACCGACTGATCCTGATCCGGCGGACCCGTTTACCACCGAGCGGCCTGACCATCCGATCTTGGAAACGATCGAGATCGCTACGGAAGGTGAAGATTGCGATGAGTGTGTCCGCAAACTACTGCCAGTTTTGACGAACATCCCGGGGGTGCAGGACGTCAAAGTCGATCTCCCGGACGAGCGCGTCATCGTCAGATTTGATCCGCGGAAAACCCACGCACCCGATCTGCACGACGCAATTTTAAAGAGCGGCTATAAGCCGGCGCCAATCGCGGATTGAGGTGTCATTCCGAGCGAAGTCGAGGCTGCAACGCAGTGGACGAAGTCCGCGAGGCCAGGCTTTCAATCCCGCTGCACGACTCCAGGATTTGCAACGGGTTCCCTCGACTCCGCTTCGCTTCGCTCGGGATGACGAGCTTACACAGCCGGTTGTTGCTGCGTCAGGCAATGAAACGTGCCCAGCCCCCAAATCAATTCGCGGCAATCGATACCGATCACGCGACGGTCCGGAAAACAGTCGTGCAAAATGGATAACGCAATTTCATCGTTCGGATCGGCAAATGTGGGCACCAGCACGCGTGTATTGGCGATATAAAAATTCGCGTAGCTGGCAGGCAGTCGCAGTCCTTCACGCACCATCTTCTTCGGCATGGGAAGTGTGAGGATGTCGAGTTTACGGCCACCGATCTTCATCTCGCGGAGCAGCGCGAGATTTTGCTGCAGCGGCTTGTAATTTTCATCGGCACGATTCTCTTCAACGACCGTTACGACGGTTCGCTCCGAAACAAACCGCGTGAGATCATCGATATGCCCGTCGGTATCGTCGCCTGCGATGCCGTCGCCTAACCACAGAATCTCGCTGACCCCGAGAAAATCACGCAGGCGTTGTTCGATTTTATCTCGGGAAAGATCGGGATTCCGATTTTTGTTCAGCAGGCAGGACTCGCTGGTAAGTAGCACGCCGCTTCCATTCACGTCGATCGAACCGCCTTCGAGGATCATGCGCGGATAGAAAACCGGCAGTTGCAGGATTTCAGCCAGGCGTGTCGGTACGACTTCATCCAAATCAAATGGCGGATATTTATTTCCCCAGGCGTTGTAATCCCAGTCCACGACGGCAAGTCTCGGCTCGCGATCGCGTGTGACAAAAATCGGGCCGTGGTCGCGGCACCATGGCTCGTTTGTCGGAACGTCATAAAACGTGATCCGCGCGCCTGCAACCCTATGCCTGGCATCGCCGGCACGTTCCATGGGTAGTCCGCTTAAAACCGACCGCGCTTCAGCTTCATGCGCGCGATTGGAAACGTTGATGCAAACCTGCTCAGATTCGATCAAAGCTTCGACCATGGCGCGCAAGGCCGGCAGAACGCGATCAAATGACTCGGGGAAACTAATACCCTGGCGTCGCGGCCACGAGAGCCATGTGGCCGCGTGCGGTTCCCATTCCGCCGGCATGCGATAACCCAGCGCGGCTGGCGTTTCTGGATCTGTCTTCATCGGCCCCAACGTCCAACGCTCAACGCTCAACGTCCACCGGCGAAATGACATCTTCGGGGAACGCGAGCGCCTCGCTCGCTGGCGATGGCGCCTCGCCATCGCGAACTTCTCTGGTCAGGTGCAGAACACCGGGGATGTCGGCGGAAAGTTTCGGCGGGGCACCGAAAGGAGCGAGCGAGGTGCTCACGCTCCCCGGAACGTGGGGATCGTTGGCGCGGGCCCGGATTTTAGCGCAACCGCTCCTTCACGTACATGATGTGTTCGGTCGCCGGTTTGTAGATCGCGCCGATAACGGCGCCCGCGATCGCGAATTGGATCACTGCGCCTGCGATCCAGCCGGACAGGATTTTGAACGTTAGTGGTTGCACTGCGAACGAGATCAAATGTGGCCCCGCGTACACTAATCCCACGAGAATGCCCAGCATCGCTCCGGCGCCCGCGCCTCCGCCCGGGATGTAACGAGCGCATAGCAAGGTGAAAAAGAACGCCATGACAATGTGGCCGAGAACAAGCCACCCGAAGTAATGCCCAAGATCCGCTTCCGGTCGCAACAAGGTCGGTACTTCCCTATGGACGTCGTGCATTAGCGTCGCATACCAAAGAAAATCGAATGCGAACAAAGCAACAAACGCCGCGATGAATGCGAAGAAGAATTTTTTCCAATTCATAAGTTCTTTTTAATGAGGTTTCTGTGACGCCGCTGGAACCCACGTACTGTCATGGCAAGCCCGTCCGCGAATGTCGATCTCAAATATCGCCGGATGCGGACTGACTTGTTGTCGATCTTTGGAAAGACGGAAGCCGTTAAAGACGACGGGTGCGTCTTGTCAGGCAAAGCACCGGCCTGAAATGGTATCAACGACAATCAATTCCGAAGCGGCGATGGCAAATCAATTCACCCATCGGCCGTCCTCAGAACAGAGGATCGGCAGTTCTTCCATCATGAACTGGGTTTTGCCCAGGGCACCGATCATATGGATCCCGGTCGCTGCATACCATTTCTTGGACATGCTTTCGCCGGTGTGGCAGCCCCAGCTTTTCGCGTAAGCCCCACGCGCGAAGGCGCGGCGATTAATTTGTTTCAGATCGTTCTCGTGCAGCCACGATTTACATGCGCTGTCGATGTTGTTGCTGTAATCGAACATGAAACAGGCGCGATTCGAATGCCCGAAATATTCGAAATCCACGATCTTCACCTGATCCCGAGGTTGTCCGGTATTGATGTAATCGATGACCTCGTGCCCAGGACCGAACCAGATGAGGTTGATATTAAATTTGTCACGAACCGTATTGATTAAGCTGATCAAATCCTGATGCTCCTGCTTCGCACGATCCTCGTAACCCTGTCTATAGATGAGCCAGGTGATCTTTGCGTCCGGGCCGGCCTGCTCGCGTATCTGCTCCGTGCGTAGACGGGCGGCCCGCACAAAGTTGGCCCACCAATGGTCGTGCGGGACAGCTTTATATTTTTCCCATTGATACATCGAAGGGCCGCCAACCAGAAGAATGTATTCACCTCCGGTAGGCGGCGCCGCGCGCAGACTGAGCGCGATCATCGATAAACAGCATACGAGTAAGAGACGTTTCATCGTTTCTGGCGAGGATGACTATTTATGCGGACCGCGAAATTCCGCAAGTGGCGGCAGATGGAGTAGGGGGAGTGCTGGAGTGCTGGAGTGCTGGCGGAAAATCTCGACATTATATCCGATTCCGCCCATCACCCCACCATTCCATCACTCCAATCAGGCTCTACCTCTCCGCGGACGAGGTCTTCCCATGTTTGTCGCTTCCGAATCAGCGCGAACTTGTCGCCGCGAACCAGTGCTTCTGCAGGGAGCGGACGCGAATTGTAGTTCGACGCCATCACAAATCCGTACGCACCAGCACTCATGATGGCGAGCAAATCGTCTTCGTGCAGTTCGGGCATCTCCCGGTCAAGGCCGAAAAAATCGCCGGACTCGCATACCGGGCCAACGATGTCGATTTTTTCTGTCTTAATGGGGCTCGTGCTCGCATCGGCGTCCGCCGCGGCGGACGCCCTACAAGGTACGATTTCGTGATAGCTCTGGTACAACGCCGGCCGGATCAGATCGTTCATCCCTGCGTCGACGATCGCGAACGTTTTGTTGACGGTGCGCTTGATGTAACGAGCGCGCGTCAGTAAAACGCCGGCGTTGCCTACCAGGAAACGGCCAGGCTCGACAAGGACCCGGATACCCAACTCGCGCAACGGCGGCACAACGGCATCAGAGTAATCGCGCAGACTGAACGCGCGCGGCTCGCTGGCGTGGTCCCGCCACCATTTGCCTGATCCGCTTGCCAGCGCGCGCCGGTAAATGATCCCCATGCCGCCGCCGATGCTCACAAACTGAATGTGGAATTTCGATTTCAGCTCGCGCACGAGTGGTAGCATTTTTTCGATTGCGCTCGCGAAGGGGTTGGCGGCTGTGATTTGAGAACCGATGTGCATCTGCACGCCGACGATCTCGAGATTGTTCATGCGTGCCGCGCGTTCATACACCGCTTCCACTTGATTCAGTGCGATGCCGAACTTGTTCTGCTTCGACCCGGTTGAGATGTACTGATGCGTATGCGGCTCTACATCAGGGTTCACGCGCAACGCGATTGGCGCCCGCATTTTCCTAGAGCGGGCGATGCGCTCGATGGCCTCGAGTTCCGATTCGCTTTCGACGTTGAAGCTATAAACACCTTGCTTGAGTGCATATTCGATTTCGTCAGCTGATTTGCCGACCCCCGCGAATGTGCACCTGCCCGGATCGCCGCCCGCCGCGAGCACACGAAATAATTCGCCACCGGATACAATATCGAAGCCTGCACCCGCCCGTACGAGCAACTTCAGGATGGCGCGATTCGAGTTCGCTTTTACAGCATAACAAATTAGGTGATCCAGCGGCGCGAGCGCGGCGTTGAGTCGCTTGTAGTGATCCCCGATCGTTTCGGCGCTGTAAACGTAAGTCGGCGTCCCGAATTTCTCCGCAACACGTTTTAGATCGACATCTTCGCAGTAGAGCTGTCCGTCCCGGTACTCAAACGAATGCACGCGCGAATCTATTCCGGGGAGCACAGGCTGCCAGCCTCTAAGTCGCGGCAGCTTGCCGCGACTGGGCAAATGGGGCATGGGGCAATTCCCGGCAACTACAGGCCGGCAGCCTGTACCCCGAAAGCGCCTGCGCTAGCCAACTATTCGCAATCCGATATTCAAAATGGCGATCAGCACGATTCCCAGTGCGAAGCTTGTGAGGACCAGTTTTTTTCCGTGCTTTAACATTTCGCCAAGCACAGCGTGCACTGCGAGGTAAACGAACCCGCCGCCGACGTGGGCCATAATCAAGCCTAACCATAAGGTGGAGATGTTCGTTAGAAAAAGATAGCCGATAACACCGCCGAGGAGTGTTGTGGATTCAACCGCTGCCACCCATCCCACTGCGGATGAGCGGCTGAATCCTGCTCCGATCAAAAGACTGCCGAGCGCGAGACCTTCAGGAATTTTGTGGATGCACAGAGCAGAGAACAGCGACCACTTTGCAGCACCGCTCGCAGCCGCTTCGCCTTGAATTCCCAAAGCTAAACCATCCGTCATGCTATGAATTGCCAAAGCGATGATCAGCGCAGTAGCAATTTCGCTAAAATGCCGCGTGGCGTCAGCGTCAAAATGACTGGCTGCGCAAGCAGGGCAAACATGATGGACATGTTTGCTGATAAGAAAGAAAAGCGCATAGCCTGTGATTAGCGCCAGTACAACCGCCCACCATGGGCACGCGGAAAAACTCTCCGGGAAGATCGCAAACAACGTTACGCCGAGTAGAGTTCCTGCTGCGAAGCTGATGAGTGCACAAAGCGGCTTGTGCTTAAGCCGCAGTGATGCACTGATCGATCCGCCGGCGACAGCGAAAATGTAAGCGGCGATGACCTGCCAGAGCGTGTTGGCCATTAGACGAAGAATCGGTAGCAACGCGGCACGGTACAATAGTTCGACGGAGTAGTACGCGTCTTACGAAAACGGAAATGATCGACGCGATGCATGACGCAGCACCTTATATGTCATTCTGAGCGATGCGAAGCTGCAACGTAGCCTCCAAGACGTTCGAGGCGGCTTTAGGCAGTTTCCGCGGGGGCGCCGAAACAAGCGAGCGAGGCGCTCGCGCTCCCCGGAAGCACCTTTGCGGCAGTGAACGTTAATCCCGTGAGTGGCTCGTTGGCGCGACTTTGGTCTGCAATGCAACACCATGACCAGTCCGCGAAGATTTGGCAGCTGCGCGTGCGCGGATCTTCTCCGCCCATTCGGTGTTCTCGTAGTAAGGGTCCTGATCTGACGGAACGAGGTTCCAGCGGAGATGCCCAAAGTGCCGCCAGCACTCGAGGATCATCCCGCGCTCAAACGGTTGTCCTTTCCCCGTTACGACCAGGCAATTGTTCTCGCGCCATGTGTCGCGGTAGGTGTCACCCCAGTGGAGTTCAAGGGTCTTGAGTTTGAGCTTGTCCAGTGCGATGAGCAGGTCCTCGCTCCATTGATAACAATAGCCGCGCTTTTTAAGGCCGTGATAAACGAGAAAATTGTTAAAGATCGGCGTGCCAAAAGGCCGATATTCCTCCCTTAATTGCGCCACTGTCGCATAAGCGCAATCTGCCAGGAGCTTCGCTTCCTTCGCATCCACTCTGCGTGAAAGCTTCGCGAGCTGGCTGGCCAGTTCATCCGCCTTGGCAGATTCTTTCGCTGGCACGTCGAAATGCAGCCGTTGCTGGTCCGCGCTAACGAGCGCACTGGAAAAGGCAAATGCGGCGATCATTCCGGCCACAATTCTGGTGTCCATTTACAAACTCTTCGCGGAAGCAACATCCACCGCGGGTATGCCGCCCACACTGCCACGCATTTTTCCCAGGCAAAACGGGGAACTTTTAACCTCGCGCTCAGATGCTGCCGTTTTTCTCGGTTGCGTCGGAATTAGCCGGCCAGCTTCTCGATCGGCTGATGGCTTTCGAACCTGGTGATGTTGTCGATCGTCGTTGCCGCGATCTTCAATAAAGCTTCCTTTGTGAAGAAAGCCTGGTGCCCGGTGATGATTACATTTGGAAATGTCAGCAGCCGTGCGAAGACGTCGTCGCTGAGAATCAACCCTGAACGATCTTCAAAAAAGATTTCTTCTTCCTCCTCGTATACGTCCAGACCCAGATAACCGATTTTGCCGCTCTTTAGTGCATCGACAATGGCAACGGTATCCAGAAGCGCGCCGCGACTGGTATTGATCAGCATGACGCCGTTCTTCATATTGGCGATCGCGGCATCATTGATGATGTGTTCGTTCTCCGGCGTCAACGGGCAATGCAAGCTGATGATGTCTGATTGCGCTAATAGTTCGTTCAGTTCCACATACTGCACACCGAGCGAATGACAGGTCGGATTGGGAACCGGATCAAACGCCAAAATCGAACAACCGAATCCGATAAGGATTTGCGCCACTACCGTTCCAATTTGTCCGGTGCCGATCACGCCGACTGTTTTGCGGTGCACATCGAACCCGATCAGCCCGTCGAGAGCAAAATTGCCTTCGCGCACCCGATTGTACGCGCGGTGCACTTTCCGGTTGAGCGCCAGCATGAGCGTGATCGTGTGCTCCGCTACCGCGTAAGGCGAGTAAGCGGGAACGCGCACTACCGTGATACCCTGTTGCTTCGCCGCCCCGAGATCGACATTGTTGTAACCAGCGCAGCGCAACGCGATCAGTCGCACCCCTAACGAATGCAGATTTGCGATCACCGCAGCGTTTACCTGGTCGTTCACAAATACACACGCAACGTCGAATCCCGCGGCGAGACCCACAGTCTCTTCATTCAGATGCGGCTCGAAAAATCGCAATTCGTGACACGAACCATTCGCCGCGCTCAGAAATTCACGGTCGTACTTTTTTGCGCTGAAGATTGCGACGTTCACTGGTCAATGTCCGCGATTTGCCTCGCGATCACAATAGAACCGAAACGAATACTTCATCGCGGGCGGCCGCCGTTTATCGGCGGGCTTGCCGATTCATTGTGTAAGGCGAACACTTTTTACGTCCTCGCGGCGCTGTCGATGAAAACCAGGGCAAAGAGCAAAAGGGTCCGTTTGATTATCAACGGTAAAGTAGCAGGGAACGATGTCCTCCGGGCGGCGGTCACCCGGCACCGAACTGCGGGCCATCGGATCGAAGTGCGACTGACGTGGGAGAAGGGAGACGCGCATCGATTTGTGTCGGAAGCCGGCGAAGTGGATTTGATCATTGCTGCCGGCGGTGACGGGACCCTGAATGAGGTCCTTAACGGATTGATGGACATTTCAGAGACTGCGCGACCGACCATGGGAATAGTGCCGCTCGGAACCGCCAATGATTTCGCGACCGCTAGCCGTATCCCACGGGATCCGGCAAAGGCGCTGGCGCTCTGTATGAGAGGCGAGGGGGTGCCAGTCGACCTTGGCAAAGCCAACGATCATTGGTTTCTCAACGCAGCCAGCTCCGGCTTCGGTGCGGAGATCACTGCAACTACGTCACCGGAACTGAAACGCCTGCTTGGTCCGGCCGCCTACACTGTGATGGGTGCAATTCTGGCAATCAGCCTCCATCATTATGAAGGAACCCTTATCTTGCCGGGCCGGGAAATTATTGGGAGTGGGCTCGTGGCAATTGTTGGAAACGGGCGCCAGACGGGCGGCGGTATCCAAGTCGCTCCGCGAGCGTATGTCGATGACGGTTTGCTGGATGTGCTCGTCGTTCGTCAGATGTCGGCGACGGCGTTGCTTGCCGCGGCGCGTGAATTGCAACAGTTGCCATCGGATGGCGAGTATATCTCATATTGGCAAACACCCTGGCTGGAAGTGCATTCTGAAGAAGTAATTCCCGTCAACGTGGATGGTGAACCATTGCGTCTGTCGACAGTCCGCTATGAAGCCGTGCCTGAGGCGATCTCGCTAATTGTTCCGCCGACTTGCCCATTGCTTTCGCGGCGACCTAAACTGAGAGCCTGATGGCTTTCCTAACGAATCAGTTGTGACCCGGCCGAAGCGGGGCTGACGCGTGCGGTTGTGTTTGAGGCTGGGCGTCCGGTTGGGTTCCCGTGCTGCTGGTCCCTGCGGTACTGCAACTACAAAGCAATCCGGCAACGAGTAAACTGAGCAGCACGCGGGTTTTGCGAACGCTTATCGCCATGGAACGCTTTCCAGTCCGCAGCAAGATTAACAAATTTCCGGACCTTTGGCCGGAAAGCCGCGCTCCCCAAGCCATGGAAAGTGGCGACGCATGTGTGCGACGCGCCTGAGACCAAATTGCTCAATCGCCTTGCTGCGAATATGGGCGATGGCTTCTTCAACAGAATCGGTGGCATAAATCAGTCCTAAATCCGACGCACTGATTTTGCCGCGCTGAGCCATTTCCTCGATAAAATCGATCAAGTGTCTCCAGTAATCGGTTCCCATGATCACGATCGGAAAATTTTTGATCTTCCCGTTCTGAATCAGCGTGAGCGCCTCAAAAAGCTCATCCAGCGTGCCGACGCCGCCCGGCATAACGACGAAAGCGTAGGAATATTTTATCAGCAGCGCTTTGCGAACGAAAAAATAGTGCAACCGAATACAGCGATCGAGATATCTGTTGGATGACTGTTCGAAGGGCAGCTCGATGTTGCAGCCAACGGAACGGCCGCCAGCCTCTTTCGCGCCGCGGTTGGCCGCCTCCATAATGCCGGGCCCACCGCCGGTCATGACTGTAAATCCGAGCCGGGCGATCGCCGCGCCCATTTTCATCGCCAGTTCGTAGTGCGGATCGCCAGGTTTAATTCGCGCGGAGCCGAACACGGTTACGCAAGGGCCAACAAAATGAAGAGCGCGATATCCGCGAAGGAAATCGCGCATGACCCGCATCAACGTGCAGAACTCCGCGATTCGCGAGTTCGGGCCTTCAAGAAATACTTCGTCGGCGCGCTCTGCCGGAGTAATAACCGGCGCCACCGCCAAAGCCGGTGTGGGATCGATCTGGGTTTCAGTTGCCATTAACGTTCAACAGCCGCACCACAGCACTTTAATATTTCCGCCGCATATGACTGGGCAGAATGTTTAACTCGCTGCGATACTTGGCGACGGTGCGTCGTGCGATTGGAATACCGCGCTCGCTCAAAATCTCCACGATCTCGTGATCACTCAACGGTGCGCTGCCGCTCTCATGCTTCACGAGGTCCAGAACGGCTTGTTTCACGCTGGTGTTGCTCAGTGATTCGCCAGTCGCAGTCTGATACCCGCCTGTGAAGAAATATTTCATCTCGAAAACTCCCTGCGGTGTGGCCATGTATTTGCCGGACACCGCGCGGCTAACCGTCGTCTCATGCACGCCCACGGCGTCGGCAACTTCTGCCATTGTCATCGGCTTCAAATGTGATGCGCCGTGTTCGAGGAAATCGCGCTGCCGTGAAACGATCTGCTGCGCGATGTTCATAATTGTTTGCTGCCGTTGATGGATCGAGCGGATCAGGAATTTGCCGCTGCGGATCTTGTCCCGGATATAATCTTTCACGTCGCTGGTCTGCACGTCGCCGGATCCAATGATGTCCTTATACAAATTACTGATCCGCAGATGGGGAATCTGTTCGTTGTTGAACGAAATCTGATATTCGCCGTCGACCTTTTCCACGATCACGTCCGGCAACACATAATTCTGCGGTGCTGCAGCGAAAATCTGGCCAGGGCGAGGGTTCAATCGCGCGATGTTGTCGGCAGCCTTTTGTACCTCGTCGGCGCCGATTGCCATTCGGCGCGCGATCTCCACAAAGCGATGTTTCCCCAGGTCGTCCATGTGCTCCGATACGATCCGGTGCTCGAGGCTGTGTTCCTTTCCCTGTCGTCCGAGCTGGATCAATAGACATTCGCGCAGATCACGCGCGCCAACTCCCGCAGGATAAAAAGTTTGGATCAATCCAATAACCCTCTCGAAGTCCTCCTGCGGAATTCCTGAATTCAATGCCATTTCTTCCGTGGTGCTTTGGAGAAATCCGTCGTCGTCAATGTTACCAATGATCAGCTCCGCAGCTTTTCGGTCATCGGCGCTGAGCAGGGTCTGGTTCAGTTGCGCCATGAGATTTTGCTGAAGTGTTTCCTGGACTGGAATGGAATCGAACAGGAACTGACGCTTTTCGTCTGCTTCTCTGGAAGGGCGCCGGCCATCGAAACTCGAGTTGGCCGACTGGGCCATGTAATCACGCCATTCCTCATCAAGGCTCGCCAGTTTCTCGAACTCATCCTTAAAATTCTCGTCGGCTGAGGCTTCAGTCTCGCTGCGTTCATTAGAGGCTGAATCCTCCGGCAATTCTTCCAGCACAGGATTTGTTTCCATCTCCTGTTGAACGAGGTTGCGCAGCTCGAGCAGCGGCGTCTGCAGAATGAGCAGACTCTGTTGCAGCTGCGGAGATAAAACTTGCTGCAACGCGAGGCTTTGCCTCTGCTGCATTCCCTGTCCGGCCATACGCCGAGTTTACGGAACCGACAGCCCCCGGCAACCTCAAGGAGCAACACCGTTGTATCTGAACCCCAAGCGCCGCAGGTCAATGCACGTGGTTCCCCAAAAAATAATTTCGTTATACGGATGATCGTCAGTGATTCGAACAGCGGCGTCAGCATTCAAAAGCGAATCGACGCGGACTTCCCTTGACAAGAGTTCGTTAACGTAGCTGGCCGGTTCTTTTGAAGGCGTCCATTCCACCAAATCCAGACTGGCTCGGACGGGCATTCGCGCGGCTATCTGCTCAGTGGAGACATTGGAGATTGGTTCCTCAGAAGCAAGCACGTGCAGGCCCAAATCGCCTATCGAAACGAAGCAGCGAACGAATCTGAACGAATTCACAAGGGACCGAAAACCGCTTGCCGCGATTCCGGCGATCCGGATGGAACCTAGGTGGCCAATAGAATTCCTCCGAGTACAGCAGGCTCGACCCCGCCGCTCCGAGTGGCGGAGGCGGATCGATCACGATCACGTCGAACTTCACGTGTCCGATTCAGGAATCGCCGGCCGTCATCAATGACGATTTGGCCCTTTGGATTTTTGAGCACCTGTAGCGCGTCGGCATGATAAAACCCGAATGCCTCTTTGACGCTCGGTATCAATTCCACTGCGGTTGTTTCGATGTTCCAACTCAGAGCCGATCTGTACGTGGTGCCCATTCCAAAACAGATGATTAGTACCGAGGTCGGTTTGCCTCGATGCAACGCCAACGGCAAATGCGCCATGAATTTGGTCGCGGGCACAAGCAGAGTCATGACTATGCCGTTTACGTAAAGTTGTTTCTGAAGGCCCTGCCCGCTGGAAACGACGGACGCAGCGTAATCGCGACGGATTTCCGTGTGATCAGAATTCCGCTTGATCAGCCGGGCAAAATCGACGGAGTACCCGAGCGACCAGACCATCAACGCCATCGAGATCGCGGCGTTCATCCATCGATACCACACCGGGAGAGATGCGGCGCTGAATATCAGTAGCAAAACAAAAGGCGCGCCGAGAAAGACCAGGCCGAACCGTTCTCCGATCCACGGCAACAACAGGTCGGACGCAACGAGTGGAACCGACAATGCAGCCGAGCA